>CASFPZ010000010.1 GCA_949296365.1 uncultured Akkermansia sp.
TCCACGCGTTTTTGAAACTCTGCTACAACACCAAAGCAGAGAAGGTCGACAATAAGACTCTCAACAATTGGTGTCTTGAGCTCTTCAACTCGCTCTTAGTAGAACGACCTTGAGGAGAGACTTACTCAATAGTTTTACCGGACACTAGTGGATTTTTTTACAGATGAGAGCTGTTTTCTGCCAAGGTCCCCTGCTTGAGATCAACCATGTCTGAAACAATATTGATACATTCACGAAGCTCTGGATCGAGCCCAGATGGGTATTCGGGTGAATCGTCTAGTTCCTGAGTTGGCGATTCAACCATTTTCATATATTGTTCATTGTCCTTCTCTGGATCTGCTTGAGGTAGTTGGCGTTTATTGACATCTTCAAGAGTAAGTCGGAAAATTTTGTATTTCTTGGCGTCGCTTTTGGCCATTTCAGCGAAACGAATCCTACGCTCTGCATTGATAGCTTGGCGGCGTTCGAAAAGCTTTTGGTTCTCTGCTTCTCGGACTTGCTTATTGATTGATAGGCGGTTTTCTAGGATACGTTTTTTCTGATAAGCAATGTCTTCCTGTACAATCTGGAAATCGCGGTCTTGGTGAATGCGCTCTTTACTGCGAGCACGCAAGAAAGGCAGATGTTTGTCAATCCAGGTGTCTTTCGTATAATTGGGACTCTTGCTGATTTTGTCGTAGGGCATAGCAAAGTCTTCAAAAGCTTCTCCAATGTCATAGACCGAGTAAATGTCAGGAAGGACGATGTCGCTTTCGACTCCTTTTAATTGTGTGGATCCACCTGCGATGCGGTAGAACTTTTGTGTGGTGATTTTGACTAAGCCGGCTCGAGAACGATCCGAAAAGAATGGAAGGAATTTTCCGATGTCGACGGGCTGCTGAACGGTACCTTTGCCAAATGTTGATTGATCACCGACGATGACGGCCCGACCATAATCTTGCAGTGCTGCTGCAAGAATTTCGGAGGCAGAGGCTGAAAGTTTATTGGTCAGCACAACAAGTGGGCCTTTAAAAATTGGCTGATTATTGCGGGCGTCTTGACTTGTCTGTTGGTTGTAAGAATTTTTAACTTGTACTATGGGCCCTGACCCTACAAAGAATCCTGTCATGCGCCGAACTTCTTCAAGCGATCCCCCCCCATTGTTGCGAAGGTCGATGATGAGACCAGATACATTTTCTTGAACCATGCGTTCGAGAATTTTTTTAACGTCGGTAGAACACCGGCGAGATCCGGTGTCCATGTCGGCATAAAACGAGGGAAGGGAAAGGATGCCTACTTTGTCGCCATTGTTGACTTCGATGATTTCTCCTTTAGCTAACTCTTCTTTAAGGTCGACTCGTGTTCGTGTGAGTGTGACAATTTTGGTCTGCCCAGGGGCATTGGCTGGGTCGATTTTGAGACGAACTGTTGTACCTTCTTTACCGCGGACCATATCGACGACTTTATCGAGCCTCATGAAGAGGATGTCAGTCATTTCTCCTGTATTGTTGGAATCAACGCCTACTATGCGATCGTTAAGTTTGAGCTCGCCACTTTTTTCTGCTGGCCCTCCAACTACAATGCCATTGATTTTGACGGAACCATCGTCCTCGGCGCCGAGAAGAGCCCCAATCCCAATCAGGTAACTGCCCATCTCGGATTTGAAACGGTCGGTTTCGCGGGCACTCATGTAATCGGTATGCGGGTCATAGGTGAGAGCAACAGCAGAAAGCAAGGCATTGGCAACGTCTTCTTCTTCACAGGCCTCATTGAGGTTGCGAAGAATGCGATCATAGCGAAGTAGTAACTTTTCTTTCGGTGATTTTTCGTTAGCCGAGGGATCGGGTTTGCCTTGATCCTTGGCTAGGCGAGAGATGGTATCTCGGCGCAAAACTTCGGAAAGCAACTGCTCTTCTATCATATCTCGCCAAACAACCTCCATTTCTGCTTCGTCCTTAGGCCAAGCTATTTTTTTGCGCGATAGGGGGATGTATTTGTCTCTTGTAAATGTGAACTTTTCTGACTTTAGAAGTTTCTGAGCAAATTCAACTCGTTGTTTAACTCGATTACAGTACAACGTGTAAAGGGGAACGGCTGCTTCCATCGTCTCTCCTTTGAGTAGGTAGTTGTCAAGTCGTGTACCGAATTTGGCTTTTAACGAATCGACATCTTGTTGAGTAAAGAAAATTTTGCTGGGATCGAGTTGTTTGAGGTAGGTGTTCAGGAAGTTTTGGGACAATTCGTCATTGAACTCCTTGCGAGAAAAATGAAGGCTTTGCAGAAGGAGGGAGGTCGCCTTGCCGACATCATTGAAGTTGGTAGCGCCCTGGGCGCATGATGAGACCATGGCGGCAACGAGGACTGCCTCGGCTGCTCTGCGGAACCAATTCCTGATATGTTTATTCATGATGGGAAAAACTTGGTTGCTAATGGCTTTGCCATAAGCTCGCGATTTTCAAACAAACGTAGTTTCGTATCTTGACTATGCGGAGAGGATTGCTCCAGCCCATATCTTGTCATTTATGGATAATAGAGTCGTCATAAGCCTAATCTCAGGAAAGATTTTGCTGTTTGAGTTGCTTAATTTGATCGCGAATGATGGCTGCGCGTTCAAATTCAAGATGGGCTGCAGCATTTTTCATTTCACGTTCGAGTTCTTCGATCGTGGGTTGTCCATAAGGCGTTTCTTCTTCTGCAACACGCCAACTTGGCGTGTCCTCTGGTGTTTCATCGTAGAGCCGAAGCGGACTTTGGGCAGCTCGATTAACAGAACGTGGTTCAATACGATGTTCGAGATTATATTGTTGTTGAATTGATCGGCGATATTCGGTGAGCTCGATGAGTCGTTTGATGGAATCTGTAATAACATCGCAAAACAAAACACATTCTCCGTGGATGTGTCGCGCGGCACGCCCGGCTGTTTGGATGAGGGAGGTTTCGTTGCGGAGAAACCCTTCTTTATCGGCATCGAGAATGCAGACTAGTGAAACTTCAGGCAGATCGAGACCTTCCCTCAAGAGGTTGATGCCTACTAAAATATCGATTTTACGTGAACGAAGCTGGCGCAGAATCTCAACGCGCTCGACGGCGTCAACATCGGCATGAATGTACGAAACGCGGAGTCCGGTGCTTTTGAGGTATTCGGTGAGGTCTTCTGCTGTCTTTTTGGTTAGTGTGGTAACGAGTACGCGTTCGTTTTTGCTGACTCGGTCTCGGCAAAGTTCGATGGTGGTATCGATTTGTCCTTTGAGCGGTTTGAGGGTGATTATGGGCTCCAACAGACCTGTCGGTCGAATGATTTGTTCGACAATTAAAGGCGTACGGCGACTGGTGGGATTGAAGTCTTCGACACTCTGACTGGAGGGACTGGGCTCAACCCGAATCTCCTTGGGCGAAGAAAAGACAATCCCATGAAAATGATCGGGAATATCGTCGCCACGTCGGTGGCGTTTGACTGGGATGAAAGTGTGATTGTCCGCTCGGCAATTGATGAGTTCGAATGGTCCTGGTGTTGCCGAGGCGTAGACGATCTGCTTTTGCCGCTCCATAAATTCTTCAAATCGGAGGGGGCGGTTATCCAGGGCACTTGGTAATCGGAACCCGTGCTCGACGAGAACGGATTTACGGCTGCGATCGCCTTCGTACATGCCGCCGATTTGTGGAACTGCTGCATGACTTTCGTCGATGAGTGTTAGGAAGTCCTTGCCAAAGAAATCGAGTAGGGTGGAGGGGGCACTGCCTGGAGCTCTTCCCGATAAGTGGCGTGAATAATTTTCGATCCCTTTGCAGAACCCTAGTTCCTGGATGAGTTCCAGATCGTATTCTGTTCGCATTTTCAGGCGTTGTGCCTCGAGCATCTTGTTCTGCTTTTCAAAAAAAGCAATCTGCTCTTCGAGTTCTTGACGGATGTTGCGAATGGCAACCGATCGCTTTTCTGGCGGGGAAACATATTGCTTGGCGGGGATAAAGGCATAGGCTGGTTTGGTCTCTCGTACTCGTCCTGTTTCTACATCAATGAGTGAAATCCGGTCGATTTCATCACCAAAAAATTCAACTCGAACGGCTACATTCTCTGATTCTGCGGGGAATACTTCAACAACCTCTCCTCGAACACGGAATGTCCCTCGGCGAAAATCAAAATCCCGGCGCTCATAGAGACAAGTAACAAGTTGTCGTAAAAAGTCGTCTCTCTCGATGATGTCGCCCACTTTGATCGAAACGATTAAATCAGAGAAATCTTCTGGTGCCCCTAGCCCATAAATACACGACACTGAAGCAATGACGATGACGTCGCGCCGTGTAATGAGAGACGTCATGGCGCTGATGCTGAGTCGGTCAATCTCATCGTTGATGGCAGAATCCTTTTCTATGTACGTGTCTGTACGCGGGATGTAGGCTTCTGGTTGGTAAAAATCAAAATACGATACGAAGTACTCGACTGCATTGTTAGGGAAAAAGCTCTTCATCTCCGAGTGGAGTTGGGCGGCTAACGTTTTGTTGTGCGAGATAATAAGCGTTGGCTTGTCGACATGGGCAATCAAATGGGCCATCGTAAATGTTTTGCCACTTCCGGTAACCCCTAGCAAACATTGGTGCTTATTTCCCGCATCGAGTGATTTGCAAAGTTTGGCAATGGCTTGGGCCTGGTCTCCAGATGGTGTAAAAGTCGTGTCGAGCTGAAATGACATGGGGTTTAAATTCGATAAGACTGGTGGGATCGACTGTTGGAGCTTAGGATGAGGACACCCTTGCCGTTTGACATGTATCCCGCCCCATGGATAATGCATGCAGTTATGTATATCCCTACCCAGGCGGAACGGTACTCCAAAAAATCGCTTGTGACGCTTATCCTCTGTGTCATAGCTCCGTCGGCTGTGTATGCTTATTTGCTTTCTTCGCAGGTGATGGTTCCGGTTGATAGTATTATGGGTATGTTAAATATGATATTGTTTTGCACGTATCCTCTGGCTTTGGCCTTGTTGGCTATAGGGCTTCCGTTTTGGCTTGGGGTATCTATATCGTTCTTGGCTCACGCTGCTGCTGTTTGGGCGATTTACCGCCAAAAGGAATGGTCGGGTAAAAAAATGGTCGCCTGGGCAATTTCGCTTGGCATGATCGATCTGTTTATCCTAAAAATAATCAACACTTTCCCCCCAGGATCTGTGGACTGACCTCCCCCCCAAAAGAAATTAAAAATCCTAATCCGAAATCGCTTCCGCTAAATTAATAAAAGGGTGTCTTACTATCAATCCGTGGGAATGCATTGACAGCTTAGAGACTAAACGGTACAATGCTCACCGATTGTGAACGCAAGCAAGGCGCCATCTATAACATTGCCAACGCATGATTACGAAACGATGTCAAAAATGAGTAATCATGCAGTCGTATCTTTTTTTAGGCAAAATGTCCTGCAAGTCCGAGAGATCCGGTTACAAACAGGGATCCCGGCTGAGCATGATGCTTATGACGTAACCCGTTCCCCGGAGCAGGTTGTGGTTCGGTTGTTTTGCGAGGGAAGGGAAGTGTTTGACTGCATATTTGTTCCCCCTGACTCGTATTGAGTCATGGAACATTGGTCAACCTGCCGTGAATGATGATGAATGATTCCTCTCTCAAATATGCATGGGTTGTCTTGGCTAATCTGCTAAGTTCTTGTCAATTGAATGATGGCGGAACTGTGGGATGGAGACCTCAACCGGAGGGTGACAATATGCCGCCGGTTAATGAACATGAGGTTCTGTTTATGAACGATTTCCCGGATTATCCCTATGTAAAAGTCGGATCGTTTGTTCCTACGAGCCCAGCCTTTTCTCAGCGTATTGACTGTGAAAACCCTGTCGCGGCGCAATTCTTCAAAAGCCAGGCGGCTGCTATGGGGGGAAATACAATTGTTGTACATGAAATACCTGGAAATGCTGCCCAAAATAAACTTATCAAAGTAGAGGTGATCTATGTTAAAGAAGATGTGGGGTCTCACGGTGGCGATGAATTGGGCCCTGCCGACGGCGTTATCCCTTGGGACGAAGAAATGATGCAGATTTATTGAAATCCCAATTTGCCGATTTCTCTTTGCAATCCTCTCAAAAATTTGTAAAGTGGCAATATACTCTTCCCCGTTCTAGTAATTTATTCCTCTCGAACACAACATTCCGGAAGGCCAACTGTTTCTCTGCCCCGGCGGAATGACGAGACGCCTGAACGGTGGGCAGGCTTGTGAGGTTGTCTCGGCTCTCTTGTTCTACAAGACCAGGCCAGTGTGGGGATTCCTAGGTGGGAAAATGCACTTCTAAGAAGCTTGAAATCTATGTCCAACAAGGGAATGAAACGGCGCAAAAGGTTCTTGTGGCCGTTAAAAAGGAAACTCTAAGCTATACTTTGTGGTTGATCCATGATTTACCGAGTACAATGCGATAGAAGATGATGCATTGTAGCGCAGATTCTCCTGCAAAAAGCAACCAGATCCCCCACAACGTGATGGTTGACGGGAAGAAATAGAACCACAATGTTGTGACTATAACTCGAAAGAATCCCATGACCCCATATGAAATGAACATAACGCGCTTGGTATCTCCAGCCCCACGCAGAGATGATTTCATAACTATGCAGGCCGCATAGAACGGTTCAACGAGGATCATCGTGCGGAGCACGGGTATGCCCAATTCGATCATGTCGAGGTTGTTTTTTGCAAAGATGTCGAAAAAGAATGACGGAAAAATGAAAAATAACGCTCCAAGGATACCCATGAAAACAGCAGCGTATTTAATACATTTGAGAATGGTAATGCGGGCCATTAACGAATTGTTGGCTCCCAAATATTGCCCTACGAGGGTTGCTGCAGCCATGCCAATGGCAAATCCAGGCAAAAAACTCATAGACTCGATGCGAATGGCAATGTTGTGAACTCCTAAGGCACCGGCAACTGGAAGTTTGCTGATGATAGAAAGACAGTACATCTGGATGGCCCAAATCCCAAAGACTTCAATGGCCTGGGGGAGCCCTATGGCCAGGATGCGCCCCTGCATGTTCCAGTCGGGAATGAGACTGCGGTTCCGAAGATGAAGCGGGGGTATGTAGTTGGCCCCTACTGATTGTGCCAGTTCATTGAGATCCTGGGTATTGGAATAAGCCTGGCCGAGCTTTTTCCGCCGTCGAATGAGGATAGCAATCAAAACAAACATACTGATGACGAATCCTCCCATGGTGCCGCCGGCTATGCCTGCAACTCGCCATCCGCCAATTGGTTCTGGCCCAAATACGAAAACTAACCCGAGAAGTACATTTAACACGCTGGCTAACAACATGATGTTAAACGGCAACTTGGTATCTCCTGAACCTCGAAGAGCGGCATTGAGCGCAAAGACAACCCCGCTGAAAGGCGCTGTAAACGAAGCTACTGACATGTACTGCATTGCGTAAGCATGTGCCTCTGGCGTCATATCTAGAATATAGGTGACGAGGACCTTGCTAACAATTAACATGAGAATACAGGAGAGAATCCCTGCAATGCCACCTAGCACGCCAGACTGGCAAGCCGCATGGTTGGCTGTGTTGTAGTCTCGAGCCCCTGTCATTCGTGAAACAATAGCTGTAGCTCCCATGCCGACTGCCCCTTGCATGACGAACCCTAGCCATACAAGGAAAACGCTGACGCCCATGCCATCGGCAATGTGCATGGTGTCCTGCGCATTGAGTCCAACAAGATTATTTGCTAAGAAGAGGGCCCATGAGGTGATGAAAAAACTGAGGACCTGTTCGAGAAATGGCCAGAATGCTATGATCCAGATTTGGCGTGGCAGACTGAGGCCTGCTAATTTGCCGCCGAGACGGCCACGGGCCATTTTGCTTCGGATGACCCCTTCTCTGGCGTCTCCTGCACTCATACTTGTCCTTGGTAAATACTGGCAATCCCTCCACTGAGTTTTTCAACGGATACATGAGAAAACCCAGCCTGCTCAATAAGACGGCACATGGATGCCCCGCGTGGAAATTCTTCAATGCTTTGAGCAAGATAGTCATAGGCCCCCTTCTGTCCGGTAACCCACCCTGCTATCCTCGGTAAAATCTGGTGAAGGTACCAGCGGTAGGGGCATAACAAAAAACCTTCGGGCATGGAAAAATCAAGGACGAGCAGTCTTCCACTTGGAACAAGCACTCGCTTCATTTCCCGAAGCGCCTCGAGCCAGTCGGCCATATTGCGCAACCCAAATGCAACGGTTAATGCCTCAAATGAAGCATCTCCTAAAGGCAAATGCATCGCATCGGCCTGGATGACGTTTTTGAGCCCTCGCTGAATGGCAATGTCCAACATGGGACGGCAAAAATCTGCTCCTGTAATTTCGGCTTCTGGTATCTGCTTTTGCATGACTAACGCCAGGTCGCCTGTCCCAGTAGCCAGGTCGAGAATGTTCTTAGGGCGCCAGGTCTTAACAATTCGAGCAACACGTCGTCGCCAAAGCATGTCTATCCCCATGCTCAGAATATGATTGGCTGCAACATATCTCGGAGCAATAGAGGCAAAGGCTTTTTGAACAAACTCCGGGTTCCGCATAAACGCTATGTGACACTAAAACCATTCGGAATCAAGAGCGAATTCATAGAGAGTTTGCCACGAATTCCTAATTTTCGCAATCTGGGAGATTGCAATAACCGAATATCGAGGAAAAACCGCTTGATTCATCAAGAATAAAAGGATAAACGCAAGTAGTCATGCTAAGTCGTTTGATTATTGGAATTCTATGTTGTGTGTGTGGTGCTTGCTTGTTGGCGAGTTGCTCCTCCGGAACGAATGATGACGAACGCGTCCCTGATTCCCGAGTCAGTTCGACTTATGAGGATTTCGTGAACCGTCGCGACTATCAGGATACTCGCGATGTCTGGTATCATGACGCGCGAATTTCTGTGGCAAATACTGCTAATAGCCGCATTTTGGTCTTGCTGAACGTTCAACGCGGAATTTTGTTTGTCAACGATAAAGTTGCTATGGATTTCCCGGTGTGTACTGGTAGATCAACCTATGAAACTCCTCGAGGAAAATTTAGAATCATAGAAAAAGTTGAAGAATATAGATCTAAATCATATGGAAATATCTATAATTCAGATGATGTTCGCGTAATCTCTGGAGCAACCCCATCGACGCCGGTGCCCAAAGGCTGTTATTACAAGGGCGCAGCTATGCCCTATTGGATGCGCATTAAAGGAGGGTATGGATTCCATGTGGGAAAGGTTCTACGTACTGCTGACTCTCATGGTTGTATCCGTGTTCCTGTGGAACCTTGTAGCATTTTGTTCGAAAAATGCGGCGTTGGAACTCGAGTAGAAATCAGAAATTGAAAACTGACAGTGTAAAATTTTGTTGTTGAATGGTGCTGTGCTTGTGCCAAGATCCTACATATTCGTATCATGTTAATTTCTTTTCGGTTGTCTTGTCTGATCGTTGTCCTGGGCTGTTGGATGTTTTGTGTAGTATGGGCTGCCCCGGCAACACCCGAAAAGCCTGATCCCCAAACTCGAAGCAAGTCTTTGTCGAAAGATGATGACGAGGAAGATTTTGTCTCGACGGTCCGTTTGGATGATGTGAAGCAGGAAACGAGTTCGGGTGAAAGCGAGGGAGTGGGTGATGCTCCTGCTTTTGTTCCTGTTCCTGATAAAGAACAACGGGGCGAGCTCCCTAAAGATGGCAAATTAAGCGTTTCAGAGGTCCAGCACAACAAGACTGGCGCTGCAACTGAATCGTTTGCCAAAACTCGTAAATCTGCCCGAACAATGGCGCTGCTTCTCCCAGCACCGCGTGGGCAAATCCTGGATCGTAAAGGTGAACCTTTTGCCCAAACTCAAGTTGCCTACCAACTTGCGTTGCGCTTCAATCAATTTGAAAACGAGGAGCGTAGCCATATTGTTCAATTTGCGCGCTCTTGCCTTGAACAAGCTCATAATATCGCTGGTAAAACATGGGAATTCTCCGATGAAAAACTCTGGCGGCACTACAAAGACAGACGTTGGCTGCCTCTGCCAATTACGAATGTAATCCGAACGGAAGAAGCCGAAAAAATCCGTGGTAAGATTGAAAAAGTGCGTGGATTGGAATTATTGCCGATTTATATACGTTACTATCCGGAAAAGGCGACCGCTGCGCATATTATTGGTTATGTGGGATCTCGTGGTAAATTGCCAACGGGTCCTATTAACCACATGGATCCTCTCTGGGAACAAACAGAGGGGCGGGCTGGCTTAGAAAAACAGTTTGATGCTTATCTCAATGGTAAACCGGGGGTGTGGCGTTTGATGTTTGATGAAGAAGGCAATAAAATCCTGGATGAACTCCAAACTAGACCTCGCCCGGGAGGGGCGCTTGTGACAACTCTTGATTTGCATTGGCAGAAAAAGGCTGAAGAAGCTTTGGCCAAGGGGGCCCGTCGTGGCGCAATGGTGGTGATCGATTGTAAGAGCGGTGAAGTATTGGTAATGGCTTCAACCCCATCGTATGATCCTAATTTGTTTATCCCCAATATTTCTCAAAAAGACTATGATGCATTGAGAAATGATCCGGCAAGACCTTTGTTGTCGCGCGCTTTTCAAGGGAAATATCCCCCGGCTTCGACGTTCAAAGTGATCACGGTAATGTCTGCTTTGAAAAACAAGGCTATTTCCGAAGATACTCTGATTAGTTGTCCTGCGGCGCTGACAATTGGTAACCACGTGTTTCACAACTGGACCAAAACCCCGGCTGGGTCAATTAATTGTATTCAAGCTATTGCGACTTCGAATAACGTATTCATGTATCAGGCTGCCTTAAGGATGGGTAATGCTGTGCCTGCGGCGACTAAGTTGTTGGAAACGGCTCGTTTGTTTGGGTTCGGCTCTCCGACGGGATTGCCGATTCCTGATTATGCCGGCCTTTTGCCCGATAGCGATTATATGATGCGGCGTCACCGTCGTGACTTTATGCAGGGAGATGTCGCAAATATGTCTATCGGACAGGGAATGTTGCTGGCTTCTCCGCTTCAAGTGGCTCATGCTATGGCGGCTGTCGGCAATGGATATGGTCTGCCTAAATTGCACCTCGTTAAACAAATTCAGGATAGTAATGCTAATGTCATTTATGTCGCCACCCCTGAAATTGAAGCGCCTTTGCCTGAATATGCTTACCCAATTTCAGTTGTCCGAAAGGGGATGGAAGCGGTAGTGAAGGGGGGAACGGGACGTCGTGCAGCTCTTTCTTATACCTCAATCGCTGGTAAATCGGGTACTGCGCAGTGGGGCCCTGAAAAAGATGATTCTCGGTTAGCTTGGTTTGCTGGTTTTTTGCCTGTTGAGAATCCAAGATATGCATATGCTGTGTTGTATGAAGGTTTGCCGGGCGAACGTATTGGCGGTGGCGCAAAAGCGGCGCCTATTGTTAAGGAGTTTTTCGAAAGTATAAAAGACGAGGTTAAAGCTGAATTAAATCCTGAATCGGAAATACCTGTAGCTGTTCCTGTTGATCAACCATTGCCAGGAGAAAAACAACAATCTGGTAACTCAAATAATAACAGTGGCGCTGTAATAGAAATGGATGATTCTGCCGAATCATCTCAACACATGACGCCCATCGACGGTGGGGCTTCTCCCCAAAAAATGAACTCTACCAATTTGAGCCCGAGTTTATACCCGCAACCTGGCGATCCTGATTATATCCCTGGTCTCCCTAAACAGTTGCCGCGTACAATTACAAACAGAAAAAGATCCCAACAACAAGGCGATCGTGTGGAAGAACCACCTGCTGCTGTGCCTGAAGTTGAGGATATTCCTGTCGCTCAACCTTTGTAAGAAAAATTTCTCTTGTCTTGTCTCTGAACAGACATGGACAGGCTCTCGTCTCTAGAGTAGAATCGGAGCAGTATGACTGTTCGAAAGTCTTCTGTTGCAAGGATAATTGCTGGGATGTTGATCTGTGCGTTAACGTCGTGTGAAAAAGAAGAAATTAAAGCCCCAGATCCTCTTACTCCTCCCCCTGTTAGACAAGCTTCTGCTCAAGAACGTGCCTCCCGTTTGCCCTTGTTGAAATATATTCCCCAAGAATCATCTTTCGTTTTGGGGGTGTACCATTGGCCTGATATTAAAATTGACTGTGAAAAATCACACCTGTTCCAAGCCTGTCTTGATGAAAAGCTGATTAGGGACGAATTGCAATCAGAGTCGGTAGAAGAAGCGCTCAATGCCGAAACTGAAATCGATATTACAGAATTGATGACCGGAGACGCTGTCGATAATTCTCAGAAGACACTGCCTGTAGCTGATTCTGTCGCTCAAGTAAATTCGCCTTCCGAAGAGGTGGTGGTGAAAAATGTGGTGATTGCTGGCAATGCTGATTGGCCAACGATGGTACGAGGTATAGCTGTTTCCCTCAAAGAAATGAAGGGGGGAGATTTAGACGAGATCTTTTCCGTCGAGGAAGTGGTTGCTCCTGGTCTCTATATGAAGGTGCTAGATCAAATTGTATTGGCGTTGTTTGAAGCCTTTACCTGGAACAACCAAGCTAAGAGTCCGGCTCTGCTTGCTGTGGTAGAAATGGAACCTAAGGCCTTGGAGGAACAAGTGAAAAAAGTTTCCTCGATTGCCAAGGAGTATCTAGCAACAGAAAAAATCCCTTATTTTGAATTTGTCTCTCAGAAGGTTCATGGTATCCAGTTTGACGGGATCCGTGTAATTGGCAGTAAACTTGCTTCTTGTAAGGGAAAATTAAGATCAGATATAGGTGAACGATTGGGTAAAGAATTGGCAAAGAGAGATCTCTATGTCGTTTGGGGAAGTAATAAAAACGACAATACGGCCATTGTTGCAATCTGTTCTGATCCCCAAACTCAGCTGATGTTTCCTGCAACAGTTGAGCAATCTATAGTAAACCACCCCGACTTTTCTTTTGTTGATGCCCATTTAGAATCTCATCCGCTAATGATTGGTTGGATGGATAAAACATTGGCTCACGAATGCCTGAACCTTTGTAAAACTCATTTGGAGGATGCCTCGGCGCGAGCCCTTAAAGCGGCGCAAATAGCGGTCAATGAGAAAAAAATCTCTCCTAAACAGGCATCCCTATACTGTCAGAATATCCAAAATCTTAAGCATGCAGAATGTCAAATATTGGATATGTTTGATGCCTCTCAATCCATCACGTTCCATTGTTGGCAAGATGAACAAAAAATCTTAGGGGAAATCTTTTCTGGTTGTTTCCGTGGATTCGATTGGACTCAATCTGCAACCTCTATGGGGAACCTCTTGGATATGCCAGATCCGATTGTTGCTGCTGTTGTATCGACTTCTCCTGAATGTAAAAATATGCTGGTAAAATATTGGGAATGTGCCAATGAAAAGACAAAAATTGATAAAATCATGTTGGGAAATTCTTCCCAATTCGACTTCTCAACTATAAAAGAACAATTGGTTGATATTTGGGCTAAGTCCTATATTGGCCTCCACCCTGTTCAAGGTTTTGTCGCCGATATGAAAGGGATTGCGCCTGCTGGGTTTCTTGGCCTGCCTGAAGAATCTGAGTCGCAAATCCGTATTCCGCGAATTGTGGCGGCTTCTGGTGTGCTCGATATGGCACCTGTTCAGACAGCCTGTTATGAAACTTTCGAGACGTTGATTTCTTGCCAGAAAGAGATGATCCCTCTTTCTCAAGGGGGAGATTCTCTCCATATTAATGAGACTGATATCAATGATGTATCTGTGAAAACTTGGGGAAATCCAAAAACAGACAACGATTGGTCATCGGCTCTGATAGAAGAGGAACCGTATATGCTTCTCGGCTCGTCTACCCCATTTCTGTTAGATGTCTATGGACGTATCTTACAACCCGATGTTATCAATGTAGAGCCTACGGTGTACGGCCCATTGGGGATGGCGATAAAAACCTATATCGCTCCATGTAGTCAATTCTTTGAATCAATGAATCAATTTATTGAGCTTTCGGGTAATGTTGATGAATCTAACCTTATCAAGTGGAGAACAACGGCCGATAGACTCGCTGTATTTAGCCAAGATGTAACGTCGATTGCAATTACAGTTTCACAAGAAAACGGTAAAATGGCAACTCGGTTCGCCATCGAAAAAAATCTTCAAAAATAAGACTTGCCATTGATTCTAGTGACTAGTGTATTTTCTCGTTGGTAACTCTTACAATAGATCAGCTATCAAATAACTCGTATTTCTTACTGTTCGCAAAAAACGGGAAACTCGTGATTGAGGGGAGTTCTTCCCGTAAAATAGAGGTTGCGGATGCCCTTGTGAACAACTTGTCGCTCTCCAATCAACAAAGAGGCGGCTAAGGCTCCATCTCTAACTCCTTTAACTAGGTTGACCTAACTCTTTCCCGGTTTTTCAAAGAGAGTATTGCGGCTTAGATTAATACAAGTATAGTCCCTATTATCGTAGCTCAGATCGAAAGGATCAAAATAAAAAACGGCTCCCCCAGAAGAGAGGGAACCGCTTGTTACATTTGCTCAAAAAAATGGCAAAGTCAGATTTTGCCACAGAGGGTCTTGCCTGTTGACAAGAGATCGCTACAAGCAACTTTGAGGCGTTCGCAGATGCCCAATTCTCCTTTTTTAAGGTAAGAACGAGGATCGTAATCTTTTTTGTTGCCAACCTCACCGTCAATTTTGAGCATGCCTTGGATTTTCTCGCACATGTGGAAAACGATGGGCTTAGAGAAGGCATACTGTGTGTCGGTGTCAATGTTCATCTTGACAACGCCATAGGAAATCGCTTCTCGGATGTCAGAGAGCTCTGAACCGGAACCTCCGTGGAAGACGAGCTTCATACGGGCTTCTTCACCATGTTTGGCTGCAACTGCGTCTTGTCCGTCGCGCAAAATGCTGGGTTTGAGTTTGACGTGCCCGGGTTTGTAAACACCGTGTACATTGCCAAAAGTAGCAGCAAGCATGAAATTGCCAATAGGGGCAAGGGCTTCGTAAGTTTGCAGCATGTCTTCAGGTGAAGTGTAGAGCTTTGCTGCTGGGTGCCCAGAGTTGTCGACACCATCTTCTTCTCCTCCAACGACGCCAATTTCGATTTCGAGAATGATCCCTAGTTCGGCGCATTCTTTGAGGAGGCTTTTCGAAAGCTCGAGGTTTTCTGCCATGGGTAACGTAGAGGCATCTAACATATGCGAGGTGAAGAGGGGGGGAAGTCCTTTCTCAACTCGACGTCGTGACTCAGCAAGCAATGGACGCAGGAAATCATCAACATGTTCCGGTTGGCAGTGGTCGGTGTGTAGGCCAATCAACACGTTATATTGTTCAGCAAGGCGATAAGTCGCTTCTGCTAGGACGATTGCGCCAAGAGCAGAATTGGCAACAGCGGAACCAGAGGCGAATTTACCGCCGCCGAGGGAGACTTGGATGATGCCATCGGATTGGGCTTCCGAAAAAGCGCGAAGAGCTCCGTTGACGACTTCAAGAGTGGTAACATTGACAGCGGGAAGAGCATATCCTTCTTGTTTGGCTGTCTGAAGCAATTTGCTATATTGAGCGGGTGTAGCAACTGGCATAGTGACTTCTAAATAACGCGAATTAGTACTAACGGCAAGCCGTAAGTCGGTCCCCTTGCATATTAATGCCATTTGCCGGGAGAAACTAGGATCCTGGACTCTTGGACTTCAAAAAATCTTTCTTATCGTAGAAAGTGCAATTTCTGTTGCCGAATGGTCGTATTGAAAACCGTATGACAATAGGAATCGGTCGATTGTAAGGTATCTTGGCCTCGAGCGGATCCTGCCGAATTGGGGTTTAATACAATACCAAGTAGGAATTGACGCGAGGCAGATACATCTCTGGAGAATACCATGACTCTCGCTAGAAAAATATGGTTGGGCTGGCCGTTGGTTCTAGTCAATTGTTGTGTTTCACTGTACGAGAGAGGCGAAGAAAAATGGGTAACTTTCGTACTAACCGATAACGTAATGCCAAGATGGTGCGCCCCCGCTTCCTTGTATATTCGTATTTGCGACAAAAACACAATACCAGGAAAAACGCGGGGATAACCATGGAAAGCGCCGGGACTATTGTGTATGTTTCGGCATATCCTGCCGATAGGGGAATCCCTCCTAAATAGGCTCCTACGGCATTCCCAAAATTAAATGCTATTTGGATACTTGCTGTTCCGATCATTTCTCCACCGCGGGCATGTCGCAAGATGAGTACTTGCTCTGTCAATCCAACTCCGAACACACAACTGCCACTGAGAACGACTAATATAACAGCTATCCAGGAATTCTGTGCCAAGAAAAAGAGGCTAATTAAAACGATGATGAAGATTCCTGCCGTCCAAAGTGTAACGCGCCCGGGGCCAAACTGATCCGCTAATCTTCCATTGATCAAATTTCCTAGGCACATGCCGGCTCCCGTTAGCATGAGCAGTAAACTGATGGAGGTTTCGGAAAATCCCGACTGGTGGATGAATAGTGGGGCTATGTAGCTGTACATGCAGAAAAATCCTCCATTGAGCATGAAGGTGATCCCAAGAATGAACCAGGGAGCGGGATATTTTAAGAAAACAAATTGTCCCTTAAGCCCATTGCTAGGTAAGGGGGGTAGACTTGGTAGCCATCGGATAATAGCTATAAGCGTAACGAGTCCCCAAAGCCCCGTCAACGCATAGGAGGCTTGCCACGACCACAGTCGGCTTAGGTAGATCCCTAGTGGTACGCCGACGAGGTTAGCTATTGTAATGCCAACAAGCATGATGGATACGGCCTGCGCTTCTTTGCCTTTTTCTGCCAATTTCTCTGCAACGATCGATCCTACACCAAAAAATGCTCCGTGCGGTAAGCCGGCGATCAATCGCGAAACGAGAAGCATCCCATACTGGCTAGACAAACTCGAACACAAATTGCCAATTGCAACAATGGCCATGAGGCCGATCAAAATGTGTTTCAATGGGCGAGCCCCTGCCAACAAAGCGCAAAGTGGTGCGCCTATACAGACTCCTAGGGCGTAAGCTGATATGAAATGTCCGGCTTGGGCGTGAGAAATCTCTAATGATTGGGCTAATTCAGGTAAAACGCCCATAGTGACAAATTCGGCTGTTCCAAGTCCTAATGTCCCGAATGCTAATGCAACTAGACTCTTATTCATAGCAAGATTGGAATGATTATTCCCCCAGTTGGACTTAGGGCGGGGGAGTTCAGCACGATTGCTTCTTTCACTCCAGTTTTTTTGTAGACTATGACATATACTTCACAAATAACTTTCGAGTATCCTCTGATATTAGTGTCTGATAAAACTTTTTGTACGAACTTCCTCTTGAAGTATCTCCTGCCGGGGAGTGTATTGTGGTCATCAAGATTCAAGACCGGAGGGCAGAGCTTATTCCCCGCTCTACTATTCATGGTGTTGTAGAAGAGCTTCAGAAATGCGTAAAATACTCAAAAAATAGGGAAACTCGAACCTACCATTTTTTGATTGGGAAACTTACCCCTCTAAAAGAATATCCGCAACATCCCTTTCCCGGGTATTGCGGATACCTCAATTCTGTCCTATCCGTTTTTAGCGGACAGTTAATAAAGTTAGTGGGTTATTATTGGTTCGATATTAAAATTACCTTATTGTCAAAATGCCTTTTGCTGGATACGCTAATGGATGTTGATTGTCAGGGTATTCAGTAAATCCTTTGTCCATCCCTCCTTCTGCGCTGCATTGATTCCCCTCGCAACGTAATTCTAATTGAATGTAATAAGGAAGAATAGAAATATGAGAGATACTTCGCCCTCTTCTACCCTGGGAAACAATTTTAGCAAGATGACTCAGTAGCGGCTGCGTTGCTCAATGATGAACCGTGATCCACGCCAATTTCCTGAAAGCTCTTGCTCTCTATAAGTAACAAACGGTACTGGGACTCGATTGTAGCTTTGCGTCAACTGCGTGAAATGAATTTCAATTCTCTCGACTTGGAATCGACATCCCGACATAATTAAAAACCTGTTGATGCTTCCATCAGTAGGGCAATCAACAATAAATGGTCAATGAGACGTTAATTGGCCTTGTCCTTAGAGGTGATTGGAATGACTTTAGCCTTGTATTGCATAGCTTCCGGCTCAACGCCTTGATGGATGAAAACTTGAGTTCCTTTGGCTGTCTCTTTATAGAGTAGCTGGGCTGTGCTGCTTTGGAGGCGTACGCAACCATGAGAACATGGCCTCCTCCTCACTTTGCCAGCGTGCAATCCCAATCCGGCATAAGTCAAACGTTGCCAATACGGCATGGCTGACCCGACATATTTACCTCCTTCGGGAACTGGATCTGTTGGCCGTGCGTCACCGTCGATGCATTTCCCCTCAGCATTGTACATCTTGCCATATAAATTCGAAGTATGATCTTCCTTTTTCTCGAGAACGACATAGCGCCCCTCTTTTGTGGGGTAAGCAGTGATTCCCGTGGATACTGGAAAATCGGCAGCAACTTGACCATCGACATAGTATCGGCCTCGTTGCTCAGACAGGCAAATGTGAATTTTCCGGGGAACTTGCGGAGAACGCCCCAGTAGATTTTTATCAATGTAAGTATTGTAGGTCGTCGGGTAATTTTTGCTAGCTACGAAATACGCATATGTATGTGGCAGGAATGGATTAACGTAGTTAGGATCTTGTTTGTCAAGCTGTCTGGGTGATACCATGAGGGCCTGTTCTTTCGGAATGATAGAACAGGCCACTAGGAAAATCACAGACAACGCCAACATGGGGCGAAGCTGTTTGAACATATACAAATGAAAAACTTATTCTATTTGCGCGGAATAGAAAGTGTCTGATTGATGCGGATTAAGTCGGACTTAAGTCCATTGGCGCGTTTGATGGCTTTAACGGTTGTCCCATACCGAATGGCAATAGCGCCAAGCGTATCCCCTTTCTTGACCTTGTACTTGCGAGTTGAAGATCTTTGCGTCCTACTGGAGGATCTGCGTTTGGATGAGGATGCCGATTTCCGTGTTGACGAAGTTTTGGAAATCGACGGTTTGGGCGGCGGATTGTATGCGTGAACATCAGACGTGGTGTAGGCGCCTTCTTCGTATGGATCTGCATTCTCTGCAATCCACGGCGGTATTGTCCCATCAGCGACTTGCTGGGCTAATTCAGTGTCTTCGATTGCTGAAGGATTGCTTTGTGAACAGGAAGAAAAAGCTATGGCAAAAGCGGCGCATGCGGCCGGAAATAAAAGATTCGCTTTCATGTTTCGGAGAAGGGCTATCAAATTGACTGAGAAACATCAAGGAAGTAGCGTGTATTCATGAATTTTTCATCGATTCCGGAAATCGGAAAAAATCTTCAGCTGTTTGTGTTGTAATCATTGCTAATTGCTCGAAATCCATTCGTTTGAGCTGGGCAATGAATTCTGCTGTGTGTCTCATTAGGGCTGGCTCGTTGCGTTTGCCTCGCATGGGCTCTGGAGCCAGATAAGGAGAATCTGTCTCGAGCATTAAACGCTCAACTGGACACCAGGCTATGGTCTCCGGCAATGTTCCGGCATTTTTGAATGTGACAACTCCTGTTACTGAAATGAGTGCGTCAAGTTTGTCAAAAGCTAACCTTAATTGATCCTGGTTTCCTATAAAACAGTGAAATACGGGACGTACCCGACCTGCATATCCTTCTGCAATTGCTATAGCGTCTCGAAATGAGGCATCTCCTGAACGGTCGCGCGTGTGTAATACAATATTGAGTCCTAAACGCTCGGCTAAGCCGAAATGGAATTCGAGATATTCGCGTTGTAAGGCTTTTCGTCGGTTTTCTGTCATCCCTTCGGGAACTGGTTGGTAGTAGTCGAGACCGGTTTCGCCAATAGCTGCTAGCGAATGGGTAATAGCTAATTGTTCAAGTTGTCTCTGCCAGTTTGCCCTTGCTGTATGAACTTCAGACGGATGTAGCGCTAAACAAACTGTAATGGATTCCGGAAATATTGCTGCCAGCCCAAGAGAAGATTCCCAGTCGTCTTCAGCTGTGCCTTGTGTCACCATGCGGGTAATTCCGGCTAGGTTGGCTCGCTGAATCACCTTAGCTAGATCATCGTCAGAAAAACGCCGGGAAATCAAATGACAATGTGTGTCGATAAGCATAGGAATGGAATCTAATCGCGAGATTAGAGTAAAGTGATCTGTTGTTGTGTAAAGTGCAAAATGATGGAATCGGTGATCTTCTGGAAATGGCGAAATCTGCGTAACTCCCAATAAATTATGCGTTGATCACAGTTCCTCAAAAAAAGGTGATGTAAAGTTTCCTGTGGATTCAATGATGAGAATGATGCATTTGAACAAATGTACAATATGTGACTTGATAATGGTTGTTTATGCTTGCAGTTTGATCCAGATCCTGTCACAACTCTGCGCATGCGAACAACGTTAATGTGTGCTGTTGTTGTGTGTGGTGGGGGATTATGCGGAACAGCCTCAGCCCAACAGAATGAATTAGAATTAAAACAGCCCCCTGTTCTGATGGTACAGAATGGGGCTGCGGCTCTGGCTCAAGAACCGGCATCATTTGCGATTCAGTTGGATAATGATGTGTTTTTAGGCGAAGATTGCGATTATACGAATGGAATTCGATTCTCCTTCCTGTCAGAATCGTCTCCTATTGCGCCTGGAAGTTTTTGGAATTGGTTGGCTGTGGGGGTGGAACGTTCTCCAGAGTTGCGGAGCCAATGGGCCGCAACATTAACTCAGTTGATGTATACTCCCAATACTCGATCAGAAGAACCTATCCCCGGAGAACGTCCGTATGCTGGGTATTTGGGATTGGGGGTTGGAAGCTTGGTGAAAAATAAGGATCGTGCCAATTCGTGGGAATTCCAACTTGGTGTGACGGGTAAGTATTCTCTGGCAGACGATTCGCAGTATGCTGTCCACAAATTCTGGGGAATGGAATTGTGGCCGGGATGGCAGCACCAGATCCCTTCTGAATTGGTTTTTCAATTCTATTTCAAAAGGTTTTATCGGTTAAATTGTTTAGAAAGCCGCGACGTTTCTGGCCTGGGTTCAGATGGGTACTTCTATTGGAATGCTGATGTGGGAACATTGTTTGTGCGTGGAGGTGGCGGATTGGCTGTTCGGTATGGGTTCAATTTGCCGGGTGATGCTGCAACTGAGTACAATATTAACGGTGCCAATTACATGACTTCACCCCTGGTGCGCAATGACGTGTCATTCTCGGATTGGAGTGTGTACGGAGTGGCTGCGATTGGCGTTCAGGGTGTTGCCTATAATGCTTTCTTGGATGGCCCTGTGTTCCATGATTATTCATATGATGTAGCTACGCATCCTGTCGTGGGAACGGCATCATTGGGTGTTGGCGTGCGTTATAAAAATGTCGAAGGATACTTTGGCGCTCAATGGTCGTCGAGGGAATATGCCTCTCAGGAGTCCTGTCATTGGGTTGGTAGCCTCAATTTGCGCTATCGATTCTAATCTGAACTGTAGTATATAGTTGGTTTGCAACGGGGCTGAGAAGGCTTCTGTGGTATGTAGGGATCATGTTCTCACGCATTGATTTCTTGCATGCTGTTGTTTTATGTGTATAAAGTCCGCGACTTGCTGGGACGAAGCAAGGTAACCGATTAAATGTGATACGACCGTGAATGTGATACGCAGCTTTACAACGGGATGGGGGTCTGAGGGAAAACTATATTCTCTTCCGGCTCTTGCCGAGGTGGGTTATGACAAACTGAGCCGTTTGCCCGTTTCGATCCGAATTGTGTTGGAATCTCTGCTAAGAAATTGCGATGGGTTGAAAGCTACTGAGCAGGATGTCGCCAATTTAGCGTCATGGAATGCAAAATGTCCTGGCAGTTACGAGATCCCCTTTACTGTAGCACGGATTGTCTTGCAGGACTTTACCGGTGTACCGCTGTTGGTAGATCTGGCTGCGATGCGTTCCGCAGTAGCTAAGTTGGGCAAAAATCCTGACTGCGTGGAACCTCTCGTCCCTGTCGATCTGGTGGTTGATCACTCGGTGCAGGTAGATTGGGCTGGTTGTAGCGACGCCCTCGAAAAAAATCTTGATAAGGAATTCTCCCGTAATGCTGAACGATATGAATTCTTAAAATGGGGACGGGACGCCTTTAAAACTTTTTCTGTGGTCCCTCCGTCGGTTGGTATTATCCACCAAGTCAATTTGGAATACTTGGCTCGTGGTGTTATGGAACATGATGGGGTGTTCTTCCCTGATAGTTTGGTCGGAACCGATTCCCATACGACGATGATTAATGGATTGGGCGTAGTCGGGTGGGGCGTAGGGGGCATTGAGGCTGAAGCCGGAATGCTTGGCCAACCGGTCACATTCCTTGTCCCAGAAGTGGTGGGGGTTCATATGTCTGGTCAACTGCGTGAAGGTGTGACTTCGACTGATCTGGCTTTGCATGTGACGGCTATGTTGCGGAAACACGGAGTTGTCGGAAAATTTGTCGAATTTTTTGGTGATGGTGCGGCTGCCTTGTCTTTGCCGGATCGCGCAACGGTCGCTAATATGGCTCCTGAATACGGGGCGACGATGGGATTTTTCCCAATGGACGAACAGTGCTCAAATTATTTGCGAATAACTGGTCGGCGGGAAGAAGATGTCATAACCTACGAGAATTACTTCAAAGCTCAAGACCTCTGGGGTATGCCAAAAATCGGTGATATCGATTACACTGATATCCTGAACCTCGATCTTGGTTCTGTGTGCCCGGCTGTATCTGGTCCGCGGCGCCCTCAGGATTTGATCCCGTTGGATAAGTTGAAAGAGCGTTTTGAACTGCTTTTGAAAGCTCCTGTCAGTGACGGTGGGTATGGTAAGACCTCTGTGGATGAGGCTGTCGTAATCATGGATGCTCCAGCAGGAACGCCTCTCCCGGTAGATGGGTATGCTCAAGAAGTTCATATCAAAGATGGTAGCATCTTGATCGCTGCCATTACCTCTTGTACAAACACATCGAATCCTGGGTTGATGCTTGCGGCTGGCCTTGTTGCTAAAAAGGCTGTAGAACGAGGATTAACTGTACCGTCGTACGTCAAAACTTCTCTGGCTCCTGGTTCGCGAATTGCGTCTGACTACTTTGCGGCAAACGACTTGCAAGAGGCCTTGAATACCTTGGGGTTTCAGACGGCAGGGTATGGTTGCACGACTTGCATCGGTAACTCTGGCCCTCTCAATGGTAAACTTGAACAGTCTGTTCGCGAACATCAGATCGTTGGGGTCTCTGTCCTTTCTGGCAATAGAAATTTTGAAGCTCGTGTGCATGCCTCTGTAAAGGCTAATTTTTTGATGTCGCCTCCGCTGGTCGTAGCATTTGCGCTGGCGGGCCGAATCGATATTGACATGGAACGTGAACCGTTGGGCAAGGACAAAGTGGGACGCGAAGTTTATCTCCGCGATCTGTGGCCAACTCGCGAAGAATTGGATAAAGCCCTCCAGAACTCACTTCGGCCGGATATGTTTCGCCGTCGTTATGAAAAAGTCCTTTCGCTCAACGAACGTTGGCAAAAAATACCTGCTCCGAAAGGAGCCGTTTATGCTTGGAAAGATGATTCTACCTATATCCAGCAGCCACCTTTCTTCGATGATTACGATGGAACCCCAAAAGACATCACCGATATCGTTGGCGCAAGAGCGCTTGGCATTTTTGGCGATTCGGTAACGACTGACCATATTTCTCCTGCTGGCGCTATTCGCGAAACGAGTCCTGCCGGGATTTATTTGAAATCGATGGGGGTTGACTGTCTCGACTTTAACTCTTATGGGTCGCGCCGTGGTAACGACAGGGTCATGACGCGTGGCACTTTTGCCAATGTCCGCGTCAAAAATCTGCTGGCTGGCGGTGTGGAAGGCGGTTACACGTTGTATTTTGGCCATCGCCCCGTATCTGTCCCCGACAAGGAGATCAAGACGGCAGTAGGCCAACCAACGTTTATTTATGATGCGGCGATGGCTTATCTGGCGGATAATACTCCGCTGATTGTTATTGGCGGTGAAGATTATGGCATGGGTTCGTCTCGCGACTGGGCTGCCAAAGGATCTCGCCTGCTTGGGGTACAAGCTGTCGTGGCTAAGAGTTTCGAACGTATTCACCGATCAAATCTCATTGGTATGGGTGTCCTTCCCCTTACTTTTGTTAATAAGGAAGACTACGATTGGATCTCTACTCTGAGAGATGCTGTTTTCTCTATTATTGGCTTGTCTAATGAGATTGCCCCTCGGCAACAGGTAATATTGCGCGTCCAGATTAACTCCGAATCCAAAGACATTCCCGTGTCTGTTCGCATCGATACGCCTATTGAAAAGGAATATTACCGCTCTGGGGGAATTCTTCCTTATGTGCTCGGGAAAATTATGAAAAAAACTTCATAAGTACATTGAGGTATGCGCAAGACGAACTGTTTCTCTTGGAGTAAAAGCGTTTCTGTGAAGTGATAAACTCCTCAAAAACTATAAGACTAGAGACCCGTTAAACGAAAGAAAGGCGCCAGTGTATGATCCTTTGGCGCCTTTCATGATCAGAGGTCAACGACAATTAAGAGAGTGGCGCCTAACGTGGACTCGGCTTACGTTGGCTCGAGAACTGAGTTGCGGACGCGGACATGACGTCGTCATTAATAGGCAACAGAGGGATCAGGAAGATGGGAGAGAAAGTGCCAATTGGTCTCTAGATAATCATTTCCCTTTACTCTTTATTTTGTGCCGGGCTTGGCTGGTAGAGGAATGGTTGAGTTCTTGCAATTTGTTTCGGTATTGGCTGGGACTACACCCGACTCGTTTGGCAAAGAGCGAGGCAAAATGTTGTGATGAATAGAAACCACATTCGATAGCGATATCGGTGATGTTGTGATGCCCTGAGGCGAGTAATTCCTGCGCAGCCTTGATTTTGAGCTCGATGAGATAATCAGCTGGGGAGAACCCGGTTAACAACTTAACTTTATTGTTGAAGGCTGTTTGCCCCATGCCAAAAATATAGGCCAGTTCGCTGACTCGGATTTTTCTCGTGAAATCCTTGCAGAGCATTTCCGTCAAGGCATTGAGGAATGTTCTGTCCGTATCTTCTTGATTGTTGTTGCGGGCTTTGAGGACACGGGCCAGTCGGATGACCAACGAATCGAGCAGAAAGTTGATTTGATCTTCGTAGCCAATGTCGCGTTGTACGAGTTCGAAATGAAATTGCCTAAAAATCTGGATGAGGTTGTTGCCGCGTGGCAGCACAGGGTTCTCATTGTTGACTAGAAGCCTCCCTATGGCCTGTTGTGTCTCCGGGCTAATGCGAGACCAACTGCCTAATTCTAGTTGCCCGTCTTTTGTAAAACTTTTTGGGTGTAGGATCATCCATGACAATACTCCGCGATCCAGAATTTTATCAGGGCTTCCATGGTATTCCCATGGGCAAGTCACAAATGCTTCACCGGGGTAGAGTTGGTAATGTTTCCCTTCGACAACCCATTTGTACGTGCCCTTGACGACGAAATTGAGCTCGATCCCATCGTTGTAGTGCATGTCGAGAGAATGCGGATCAATGCCGGAAAACTTGAGAACCCCTACTTCCATCAAGTAATGAGAAAAGGGGGCTAACAAGGGACAATCGTTCCAATGGACGAACAATGGCTTTTCGGCATTCATTATTAGGCGGTATTTTAACCTTTTAAATCAGGACGTGAAGGAAAATGTGTATAATTCGTCAAAGTAAAATTCTGCACGCATTCAAAAACTGTTTGTGGTAAGCTTCCAATATCACAATACTTCAGTTGGCCTATGTTAGCTCATTTCCTGAAATGTTTGATGATGTTGATGTCGACTATGCTGGTCATAGCGCCTGCATTTGGGGCGTCTTGGAAGTCATCGCTTAAGATCGATGCTTCCGATCCTTCCAAAGCGGCTCCATGGGGTCGCTTTGAGTCGTATGAATATCCTGCGAAAGATGTTGCCCCCTGGACGGGGCCGCGTAAAGTCCTCTTTGGAACGCCGCTCGAATTGAATTTCGAAGGCCTCGAAGAAGGTCAGGACTGTATGATCAGGGTGTCGTTTCTGAGCGATGCTCCTCGCGAAATGGCAATTGATGTTAATGGAACGGAAATCGAGTCTTCGTTGAAGGTCGATCGGGGCGTCGTTCGGCAAGGTGAATGGGTTATTCCTTCGTCTCGCCTTTATTCCGGTACGATTGCTCTGACTATTAACCCTATCGTTGGTTCGAATGCTGTCATCCAAACGTTGGAAATCTTCACGCGCGATGGACGCCGGCTTCGCCCTGGTAAACGCAAGGAATTCCGTCCTCCTACTCAGGATGAACTGGAAGCTCTCGTTGTCCCAATGCAAAAGATGGCGCCGCGTCCGTCACTGGTGACTGGGACCCAATCGCCTGTGATTTCATTGAATGGCGAATGGCTGTTCTCGGCCTCTGGTAAGGGCAATGACTTGAAACCTATCCAAGTCCCTGGCGAATGGAAGATGCAAGGCTTTAATGTGGCACCTAAGGCATTTGCCAAGTACGTGCGTACAATTGATGTCCCAGCTGATTGGGCAGGACGTCAAATTATACTGCGTTTTGATGCTGTTCATGCTGTGTGCCGAATTTTTGTAAACGGTACAGAAATCGGTGGCCACGAGGGCGGGATGATTCCGTTCTCGATCAATGCTACAAAGGCAATCCGTCCTGGAGCCCGGAACTCCATTGAAGTGCTGGTGCAGAGCGAATCTGTAGCTGACTCTGTAGGTTGCATCTCTCAATATGCTGCCCACCAGGTCGGCGGGATCCTTCGAAAGGTGGCGATGATGGCCTTGCCGAATCTCTATGTCGCCTCAGATAACAACTATACTGTCCTCAAAGGTCAAGATGCGGTGCTTCATTACGATGTCGAACTTGCCAATGTTTGTGCAACTTCTCGTAAGGCAACGATGAACCTTGAATTGAAGGATGCTTCTGGACAAGTAGTGGCTTCTCAGGAAATTGTTGTTTCAGCAGAAGGTTCTGGCTTGACCCCGGCTCATTCGGCATTAACTGTCAAAAATGCCAAGTTGTGGACGTCCGAAACGCCTAATCTCTATACGCTTTCCTGCACCTTGAGCGAGGCTGGACAAATCCTTTCCCAGCATGTCCGCAAAGTCGGTTTGCGTACTGTCCAAGTGAAAGGTAACCAACTTTTTGTAAACGAAAAACCGGTAAAACTTTTTGCTGTATGCCGACATGAAGTTCATCCGCTGCGCGGTAGGAGCTTGACTCCAGAACTTTGCCGCAAAGACGCTGAGCTTTACAAAAACGCTGGTGTCAACACGATCCGAACCTCTCACTATCCACCGAGCGAAGAATTCTTGGATATTTGCGACGAATTAGGCTTGTTTGTTGAATCGGAAGCTGCCGTGTGCTGGATCCAGCATGGAGCTAGCCCGGTTTGGAAACGCTGGAATTATCAAAGCCCTGACTATTTCCTCTATTTACTGCGTCCGTCGCTCGATCAAATTGCTGCGTATCGCAATCACCCATCTATCATTATGTGGTCTTGGGGCAATGAATCCCGATGGAGTTGTCTGTGGGAAAAAGTCGCTGAAGTAACTCGCCGGTATGAAAAGACTCGTCCTTTCGTTTTCCATGACCAATGTTGGGGTGGTTTTAACAACGCTGGCAGTAAAGGCGATATTGCTAACTATCATTACCCCTCAGAAAATAACTCCGACGAATGGAGCAAGGTTGGTAAACCGGTGTGGTTTGGCGAATATGCCCACTTGCAGTGTTATAATCGCCGCGAATTAGCTACTGACCCTGGCATTCGTGAAGACTGGGGACGCCCACTGCAACGCATGGTCGACTTGATGTGGGAACAACCTGGTTGCCTCGGTGGATCGATCTGGAGTGGAATTGACGATGTCTTCCATTTGCCCAGCGGAGACCTTTGCGGATATGGTCATTGGGGACCTATCGATGCATGGAGACGCCCCAAGCCAGAGTACCACGGCTTGCGTATGGCCTACACTCCCTTCCGGGTGTTCTCGGTAGATGCCCGCGACGGTAAAACCCTCAAACTCTCTGTGCAAAACCGTCAGAACTTCCTGAACCTGAAAGAAAACTCGATCGAATGGAGCTGCGGCGACAAAAAAGGTAAAATCGAAGCTGACCTTCCGCCTCATGCCAAGGGCGAGCTAGTCGTCAATGCGGCCTACAAACCTGGTGATTCTGTTGCCATTTCTGTCAAGGATCCCTCAGGACGGGAAATCGCTCGTGAAGTTATAGAAATCCCAGGAGGTAAGCTCCCCGCAGAAAATGTTCCAGGTAAAATTTGCCCTGTACAAATGGGTGATCAAGCCCTTAGGGCTGGTTCTATGGAGTTGCCTCTGCCTGTTCCCATGGTTCTTGATCTGAATGGATCGGGTGGCGCGGCTGGCCCTGCTGGCAGTACTCTCGCCAATGTGATCGAACCCTATACTCCGGTAGAACCCTGGTCTTGGAAGAAAAATGCTGCGGGTGCTGATGGCGTTGCTACCTGGACGGGAGAAGGCGCCTTGGGCAAAGGTACGTTGGTCGCAGAGACCCAGCAGGATGGATCTGTCTTGATTCATTATGCGGTGACGGTAAATCGTGATGTTAACCCGCGTCAATGGGGACTTGTATGGACGCTTCCTCGTTCTTTCGATACGATGGATTGGTTCCGCAATTCACATTGGTCCTGGTATCCCAATGACCAAATTGGTCGTCCTCGTGGTACGGTCAAGGCTCAACCTGTCTTCAGAAAATGGGTCGAAGAACCTCGCAAAGTGCCTACTGGCGCTTGGAAAGATGATGCGAATGCCTTGGGGTGCAATGACTTCACGGCTACCAAGATGCGCATTCGTCGCCTATCCATGCTGGATGCCAAAGGTTGTGCTATAACCTTCCGTCCAGTTCCTAAAGGTCAACCGCAAGCGGTCCGGGCTTGGGTCGTTTCGCAGAATCCTCAGGATGGCATTCGCGTATTGATTGCCGGTTTTAACACGGGGGGATCAGATGGCTTCTTTGCTACCCACTACAGTACCGAGCGTCGTCCTATTAAAAAAGGTGAAACAATTCATTCCGAATTCCTCATTTCTGTTTCGAATGTTCAATGACAATTAACGTAATTCCCTACAATGACATCTAAAGAAAGATTACTAGAAGCAATTAATTTCCGAGAAACGGATCGTCCTCCGGTTTATTGCAGCGTCGTTCCCCAGTTAGCCGAAAAGTTGGGGAAATACCTGGGTATGCCTGCTGGCCCTGCATTGGATTCTCCGATGAGCGGACTTCGCATCTCATGGATGGACATGATGTTGAAATTGGGAAGCGACTGCGTTTGTATCGCGTCGTGTGCTCCTGATAATGCACCTACCGTTCACCATGAAGATGGCCTGATTGTGAACGAATGGGGCATCGGCATGCGCAATCATGGTCTGTACGACGATTTCGAAGTTCATCCTCTGGCCGATGTAGAAAGTGTCAAGGATGTAGAAGATTATCCTTTCCCAGATCCTGAGGCTCCTGGGCGTTTCCGTCTTGCCGAAGAGGCTATGGCAAAATATGGAAAAGATTACGGGATTATTGGCGATTTGGAATGTTCGATTTTCGAGACTTCTTGGTACTTGGTCGGGCTGGAAAAACTGTTCATGGGCATGGCGATGGGAGAAGAGTGGGTTGACGCCTTGTTTGACAAGGTAGCCGCTTTCCACACTGCTGTTGGCAAAAAATTGGCTGCAATGGGGGCTGATATCATCTGGTGCGGCGATGACTTGGGGTCTCAAAATGGCCCCATGATTAGTGTCGACATGTTTGATCGCTATTTCTTCCCTCGTATTCAGAAGATGTTCGCTGCTTTCAAAGAGGTCAACCCGAAAGTTAAGGTCGCTTGGCATAGCTGCGGCTCCATCCTTCCGTTCATCCCGCGTTTTATTGAAGCTGGTCTCGATATCTTGAACCCGCTCCAACCTCTGGCAACTGGCATGGACCCTGTCTGGTTAAAGGAAACCTATGGCGATAAACTTGTCTTCTTTGGGGGCATCTGTGTGCAAAAACTCTTACCTCAGGGAACCCCTCAAGAAATTGAAGCCGAAGTTCATCGCCGTATCGATATCCTCTCTCAAGGAGGGGGCTACATTGTGGCGCCTGCTCACAATATTCAGTCCGATACGTCAGTTGAAAATGTCCAGGCTTTCTTCGACGCTGTTAAATCCTGGAAAAGAAAATAATAACTGATCTCGTTCATTATTCACTCTAAACACTTAGATCAATTATGGCAGATACAGATGCTTTATACGAATCTATCTTGAAGGGTCGCCCTAAACCCGCTCAGGAAGCTACTCAAAACCTTGTCAATGCTGGCATGGCTCCCGATGTGATTATTCACGATCACATGATACGCGCGATGGAAGAAATTGGCCGTCGTTTCGAACAAGCTCAGGCTTTCGTCCCTGAATTGTTGATGGCTGCCGCTGCGATGAAAAAATGCCTGGAAATCCTCAAGCCTTTGATGAAGAAAGACAATTCGGCTCAGATGGGCTGTATCGTGGTTGGCACTGTCCGTGGCGATATGCATGATATTGGTAAAAACCTCGTCGCCTCCATGCTTGAAGGTTGCGGGTTTGAAATTGTCAATCTCGGAACGGATGTCTCGGCTGAAAAATTTGCCGCTGCCGTCAAAGAACACAAGGCTGATATTGTCGGGCTTTCTGCTTTGTTGACTACGACGATGCCTTATATGAAAGAAATCATTGAGACATTGAAAACCGAAGGCCTTCGCGATCAGGTCAAAGTTATGATCGGCGGAGCCCCGGTGACCGAAGAATTCGCTCAGTCAATTGGAGCTGATGGTTATAGCGCCAATGCTAATGCTGCTGTTACTCTTGCACGTTCCTTAGTCCGAAAATCCGCTTAATGTGGTATTGTGATAGTCCCTCCCCTCGGAGATTTTTTCCCGAGGGCGGGGGCTCTTCTTACTCTTGTTCTAATTATGAAAAGAAATATGAGACAATGGGTACAGGACATTATTGATTCGCCTCAATGTATGGCTATGCCTGTACTTTCCTTCCCGGCTGTTTCCTTGATGGGCATTACTGTTAAAGAATTGATTAACAGTAGCGATCTCCAGGCTCAGGCCATGAAAACTGTTGCAGATCAGACTCCTTCTGTTGCTTCTGTGAGTTTGATGGATTTGTCGGTAGAAGCTGAGTGTTTCGGCGGTACTCTCCATGCCTCTGATGACGAAGTCCCGACGATTATCGGCCACATCATCGAAACGATGGACGATGTCGAAAAACTCCAAATCCCCCAGGTTGGAGAAACTGGCCGCTCTGGCCTTTGTGTTCAGGCTATTGGCAAAGCCCTCGAACTTATCCAGGATCGTCCTGTCCTGGCCGGCATGATTGGCCCTTTTTCGCTCTCTGGCCGTCTGATGGATATGACGGGTATTATGATGGCGTGCTATGATTCTCCCGAAATGGTTCATGCACTTCTTGATAAAGCCACTGCTTTCTTGATCGAATATGCTAAGGCATTCAAAGCCATTGGGGCGAACGGCATTGTTATGGCTGAACCTATGGCGGGCTTGCTCTCTCCTGATTTCGGAGATGAATTTTCATCTCGCTACGTCAAGCAAATTGTAGATGCTGTCCAGGACGATTCCTTTGTCGTCATTTATCATAATTGTGGTGGCAGTGCTGCCTTAATGGTTGATTCTATTGTTGAGACTGGCGCCGCTGGCTTCCATTTTGGCAACGCTATCAATATGGCAGAAGTCATGCCTCAACTTCCTGCTAATGTCTTGGGAATGGGCAATGTCGACCCTGCTGTCCAGTTCTGTGAAGGTACTCCAGACTCCGTCCGCAAAACGACTCTCGACCTCATGGAAGTATGTGCCAAGTGGCCGAACTTCGTTGTATCCTCTGGTTGCGATATCCCGCCTGCTACCCCCTGGGCCAATATCCATGCCTTCTTTGAGGCTGTCCGCGATTTTAACGCTCGTTAAACTATTCTTTATTTTTGTATCTCTAGCGGGAAGATTAACCTCTTCCCGTTTTTTGTTTAGCAAAATTTTGTAAATCTCGCTAAGATATTAAGAAGCATTGATTTACATGAAGTTGATGAATGCGCATTCGTCTTACAGGCTCTGCCTTCTGTCGGAAGCTTGACGTCTAATACCAATCGTGTTTTTCATTCTTGTTTAATGTCGCGATAGATTCCATCTCCTCATCTGTCAATGAAAAGTTGAATAACGAGATATTCTCCCGAATATGTTCAGGATTGCTGGACCCGGGAATGACGGTTATACCCCTTTGAAGATCCCAACGTAAAATGATCTGTGCTACCGATTTCTGATGAGCTGTAGCAATTCTTCGCAATATTGCATTGTTCAATAGGGCTCCTGTATATCCTCTTCCCCCAAGGGGATACCAACTTTGTACAATGAGCCCTTGCTGTTGAATGTGCTCGACAACGAGATCGTCTTGGTAGAATGGATGAATTTCATTCTGAACTAGGGCTGGTCTTACTGATACTTTCCCCAGAAAATCACCGAGTTCTTGAATGTAATAACAGGAAATGCCGGCTGATCGTACTTTCCCAGCTTGGATAGCCCTTTCGATTGCGCAATATGCTTCTACATCGTTTGTGGCTGGGTGGTGTAGAAGAAGCATATCAATGTAACCTAACCCTAATCTGGTCAACGCTTCATCGATCGCTTTGTCGGCGTTGCCGTACTGGTCCGGATAGAGCTTGGTCTGAACAAAAATTTCTTCTCGCGGAATACCTGCTTGACGAACTCCTTGGCCGACCTCAACTTCATTTCTGTAAAAGGAGGCTGTATCAATGAGTCGATATCCGTGTTGTATGGCGATAGCTACTGCATTGATGCATGTATCCCCATGCAGCGAGTAAGTCCCAATTCCTACTACAGGAAGTTCCATCCCATTGTTTAACCGAATCGTAGGCGAAACGTCATTTCCTCTACTTGTTTGTCTGATACCGCTCATGCTTCTTGTCCGTTCTATTCAAGCCGATTATACGTTTGATTGGAACCTGGTAAAATCCTTTGTGTGCAAGTTTTACCTCGCGATATTCCTACGGGGTATGCCTCAAAATCAGGGAAAAGTGACAATTCTGTCCCCTCCTTCTTGTCGGAAATTTTCATTAAGAGAGTATTTCCCCATGTAATAGAAGCAGAAAAATTCGGATTAGTGCCGATAGCGGACCTCGCGATGTGCATAATTCAACAAAGTTGTATTATGAACGCAAAGGAAACAAAGACGTGTTATGTTAGAGAGCATGGAATCGAAATTGTTGGGTTTGTTGTTGGTGGTATTTTCTGGTTGGGCATCCGCCCAAACTAGTATTCGACAAGACTCAGAATGGGTGACCCTGGCCAATCAGCAAAACACGCTTGCCTTTAATCTTAACAATGGTTTGTATTATATTTTGGACGCCCAGGGGAGAAAAACAATCGATTATGCATATTTTCAGTCTGGCGCTTTGCATTCCAAAGATAAGGAAGCTGTGCGCACGTTTTCTGTTGTCGACGTGCAGGATGAATTAGGGAAAGGCAAGCGTCTGACCATTAAGGCGGCGTACAAGGATGATGTCGATGTAATATGGCAAGCGACTATGTACGACCAATCTCCTTACATTGTGTTTAATATGGGGGTTGAAAATGATACGCCACAGGATTACCGGTTGTCTGTATTTCATCCTCTTACCAGTCGCACCTCATATGCCGGAGAGGACAACTCAGTGAAATTCCAAGTTTTGGATGGCCATGGCGGTGGCGCTCAGACGTATGTGAAGTCTGGTGTGTCGTCTGCTGGTTCGTTCAACAATTTATTGTTTCGCTTTGGCGAAGGTAAAGCAAGTCGAATTTTTGTTGCCGGTGGCCTTACTTATAGGGATTTCGAAAAATTTGTGGCTGTGAGCCGCCAAGACAAGCGCATGAGTGTCGATATTTATGCTGAAGATCCTGTGGGCAAAGGAATTAAACCGGGGATGCGGTATTTGCCGGACGAGCGATTTTACGTCTGCTTGAATAATTCCAATCCTTTTGAGGCTCTTGAATTGTATGGGAAGACCTTAAAGACGGCGCAGCAAATCAGACTGAATTATTACGATTTCCCGACGGAATGTTTATGGTATGCCAGTTTCTACAACAGGGATAAAGGCAGACTGCGTTTCAATGATACGAAGGGCGCCGTGGAAGAAATGGATCGCGCGATCCAATCCGGAATTACTCGATACACGCGGGTGGCTATCCGTCTGGTGCCAGATGCATACGGTCCCAATAACCAACAGGGGTGGTGGGACGACAAACATTGGGGTATGTATGGAGACCCTATGTCAACAGAAGGACCGCATTATGTTGCACCCTACTTGACGACGAAAAGTTGGGCTGGTGAGATTATCAAACGGGGTGGTATTCCGATTACTTATTTTCAGGGTATTCGACGGTCGGAAGATTATGCCGAAGCACATCCGGACCACATGTTGTTCAACGTAACTCGCAAGGTGATGAACCAGCCCCGACGCTTGATGTTCAAAGTACAACCCGGGAAGGAATACGGCGATCAAGATCAATTTGAAGTGGCTGGAGGGTATTATACCCATTGGTGGACAGATAAAATGCTGTGGAGCTATGACATGACGGATCCGGGTTTTGTCCAACACATGGAGGAGGTGTATCGAAACCTGAGCGACGCTGGAATTGCCGGGATCATGTATGATTATCCGGACTTAACAGGTTGGGCATATGAAGGTGGATTCGAAGACAAATCGGCTACGACAGCCTATGCGTACCGTGAAATCTTCCGTCTGGCGTATGAAGGGTTGGGCCCCCAGTGTTATCTCGATGAACGTAATTTGTTGCGAGGATCGGATATTACATTAGGTCTTGTGGCTTCGCAGCGAGTTTGGGCTGATACTGATGTGATTACGCCTGAGATGGTGACGCGTTGTGGGTTGCGCTGGTACAAAAACCGAGTGGTGGTGAACTACGATATGGATGCCAAAGATCCTGTTGGGGTTCAACCGTTGGCGAACAGGGATGGCTGTCGTTCAATGTTGACGATGTGTTATGTGACGAGCGGCAGATTCCTGATGGGGCGCGGATTTGCTCAATTGAGCCAAGAAGAATTACACGACTTCACTCGTACATTCCCTTACCATATCTTGGCGCAGAGCGCTCGCCCGTTGGATGCATTTCACAGTCGCGACCTTTTTTGCCGGGTATACGATTTCCCGGTAAATGCCGATTGGCATCAAGTAACGTTTTACAATCCTGATGCCCAACAGGAGGATTCCTTGTCGGTTGCTTTATCGGGGGCATTGAATGATGGTGGCATGGCTATGGATTCTCAGGCTAGTTATCACGTCTATGATTTCTGGAATGATCGCTATGTTGGCTGTCTCAAAGGTTCTGCTATGCTCAGTCAAACATTGCGCCCTGGTGAAGCTAGGATGCTCTCCGTTCGTAAGAAACAGGAAGTCCCGCAGTACATTTCTACAAACCGCCATGTGATGCAGGGGTTGATTGATATGAAATCCTGTATTTGGAACGAGCAAACACAAACGTTGGAGGGATGTTCACAAGTTGTGGCGAAGGAACCCTATGCGATTGTCGTAGCAACGAACGGCAAGATGCCCATGGGCGTAGAAGCTCAAAGGGCTGATGCTAATTGGGAACCTGTTCCAGGTGCTGACGGATTGGTCAGGGTCATCTTGAAGTCCGACCAAAACCAGGACGTTTGCTGGAAACTTAAGTTTTGAGCCTTGAAAGATTGCAAAACTATTCCGCGTAATAAGTCCTAGTTATGAAATATCGAATTGGAATGCCCTTGTTGGCCGGATTGATGGCTGTGAGCGCCTCTGGTGGCGCTGCAACCTCTGTGGAACCTGATGCTCTCCCCAACACTCCATTGAGACAATTGGAAGAACTTTTACCCTTGCTAGGACATCGTAATTGGATTGTCATTGCCGATTCGGCGTATCCATTGCAAAGTAATCCAGGAATTAAGACCATTGTAGTTGACTGCAAGCAAAACGAGGTACTGAAGGCTGTCCTTGATTTGATTGCAAAACAACCTCATGTCAAACCCATCGTTTATAAAGATGCAGAACTGAAATTTGTCGATGAAAAATATGCTCCTGGCATATCAAAATTCCGGGTAGAAATGGATTCTATCCTCAAGGAAAGTCGCGTACAAACCTTACCGCATGAGGAAATCATTGCGAAACTGGACAAAGCGGCAACATTGTTCACCGTAGTGATTGTGAAAACCCAGGGCCGCTTACCCTATACGTCGGTGTTTTTGGAATTGGATTGCGGATATTGGTCGGCTGAAGGCGAAAAGGCTTTGAGGAATGCCATGAAATAATAGCTTGACTGAAACGAGAAATGAGATCAATGCAGAAAAATTTACTGGTTGTTGCGTTTAGTTTAGGTTGTTTAGCGTCAGGGTATAGTGCTGTTGTACCTAATGAATCGCTTATACTGCCAGACAAAAATTTGCCGAAGGAATGGGTGAAGTCGTTGTACGAACGTGGTAAACCCCGGGTGGTTACTTCTCGGCAAGGCTTGATGCACGTTGGTATGCCCGTGGGTGGTTTGTTTTGCGGCACTGTGTATTTGGGCGGAGACGGGAAACTGTGGTTGTGGGATATTTTCAATGACAACCGCGAAGGAATTGTCCCCAAGTTAGTAAAACGACAGGTTACAGGAACTCAGCAAACCTTGAGGAGCCGCGATGGCGCTGCCTATTATGCGCCAGAGTCGACTCAGCCTTCGTTGTTCCAACGCGGGTTCCCATTAACACGAATGAACGTTGGCGATGTCGCTGGTTTTGCTCCTGGCTCAGCTCGTGAGAGTAATGCCAGCGATGGGGGAGATCCTCTCGATTATTCGAATCAGGATCACTTTCAGCAAGGGTTTGCTATTAAAACTGGAGATCAAGTGCGCTCTCTCGATGTAAATGGTTGGAAACAGGTCTCTTTTACGGGATCGTATCCGATCGGCACGGTCAAGTATAGCGATCCACAATCTCCCGTAACTGTCAAACTCGAGGGGTATTCGCCATTTATTCCATTGAATACGAAGGACTCGTCGTTGCCTTGCACGATTATGAGTTACACGATTGCTAATGTCTCTAACCAGGTTGTTGTAGGCGAGATTGGTGGTTGGCTCGAAAATGGCGTTTGTTGTAACTCGGGTTTCGAAAATCCTCTGAATGGAACTCGAGTTAATTCGGTGTTGACTGGTAATTCCCAAGGCTTGTTGATGACGGCAAATAGCGAACAGAAAAAAATTACTTCGTCTCGTAAGGATATCCCATTCGAAGATTTCGAAAAGGATAATTATGGTAGTTGGAAGGTTGAAGGAACTGCTTTCGACCAAAGTCCGTTGGATAATGCTCGTATCCCGGGATACATGGGGCAGATCGGCATGCAGGGTTCTCGAGCCGCAGTTTCACACAATGTGAGGTCTGGCGGTGATGTCAATGCGGGCGATGGGCACAAAGGTCGCTTGACGAGCCCTGAGTTCACGATAGAGCGCAAATACATTAACTTTATGATTGCAGGGGGCAATCGGCCCAAAGAGGTCGGTTTGCGTCTGTTGATTGACGGCAAAACGGTGAAAAGCGCTGCGGGCCGCAACAGTAATAAACTGCGTTTCGACTATTTCGATGTATCTGCATACCAGGGACAGAAGGCTCAGCTTGTCATTGAAGACAATGCTACAGGAGGTTGGGGCAATGTCATTGTCGACGATATTGTCTTTTCTGACGTTCCGGAAAAAACATCAACTCCTGTCGAAAAGGCAGCAGATTATGGTTCGTTTTTCTTAGCCGTTTCTCCCCATGATGACGCTGAAACTCGTTATGTCGCCTCTCTGCCTCCCAAAAATACAGCAGAAATTCTGTTGTCTGGTAAAAAAGGAGTCCCAAAGGTGAATGTAGGGTTTATCAACAAGGCTCCGATAGGGGGAATCTCTCGTTCATTTCATTTGCAACCCGGAGAATCGACAACGGCGACATTTGTCATTGCTTGGCATTTTCCCAATGTGTACTTGCACACTAAAGGGGATTCCGGGACGGTTGATGGCTCTGGCAAGCAAGGAGGACGCCATTATGCCGCTTACTTTAAAAATGCAGCCGACGTAGGGCAGTATGTGATTGAAAATTTGCCGCGATTGAGTCAGGAGACTCATGATTGGCGCGACACTTGGTATGATTCGACATTGCCTTACTGGTTCCTGGATCGAACTTTCGCAAACACCTCTACGTTAGCGACAACAACTTGTCATCGCTTTAAGGATGGACGATTCTATGCCTGGGAAGGAATCGGAGCTTGTGCTGGCACATGTACGCATGTTTGGCAGTATGCTCAGGCCCCTGCTCGTTTATTCCCGGATATCGAACGATATACTCGCGAATTTGTCGATTTGGGAATTGGTTGGACTGCTGATTTGGGGCGTATTGGTATGCGGGCTGAACATCACATGGGGCCTGCCATAGATGGCCAGTGTGGCCGTATCATGGGCATGTGGCGAGAACATACGATGTCGGCTGATGATAGTTTCTTGAAACGTATTTGGCCCAAAGCTAAAAAATCTGTGCAATACGTTCTGAATCAGGATACTGACAAAGACGGCATTTTGGATACGGCGCAGGACAACACGCTCGATGCTGCCTGGTTTGGCAAGATCGCCTGGACGAGCATTGAGGCGTTAGGCGCTTGGCGTGCGGGCGAAGAAATGGCTCTAGAAATGGGTGACGTGGCCTTTGCGGAAGAATGCCGCAATCGAATAATAGCAGGCCGCCGAAACATCGAAAAAGAGTTGTTTAACGGTAAGTGGTTTATCCAGAAACCTCAACCCGGCAAGGAAAACGTCTTTGGCTCTTACAATGGTAGTTTCATTGACCAACTTTTTGGTCAAAGCATGGCTTATCAATGTGGCTTGGGGACTCTCGTGTCTCCTGCGATGCAGAAAAAAGCCCTCCAATCGATCTGGCAGAATAACTTCAGTTTTGATCTGGGCCCGTATATCAAGACTGTCAAACCAGTGGGGCGTGCCTATTGTTTGCCTGGTGAAGGTGGAGTTTTGATGTGTACCAATGCGCTTAATGAGGAAAACCCATATGGCGGTGGTAGCTGGACGCATGGATACTTCAATGAATGCATGACGGGGTTCGAACACCAATATGCCTCTCACCTGATGAAGGCGAATATGGTGACCGAAGCTCTGGCGGTCACTCGCGCAATCCATGATCGTCACGACGCTGAAAAACGCAATCCCTATAATGAAATTGAATGCTCGGATCACTATGCCCGCGCAATGGCTAGCTATGGTACGTTTGTGAATGCTTGCGGTTATTCTTACCATGGACCTCGTGGTAAAATGAGTTTCGATCCGCGTATCTCGCCAGGGAATTTCAAGGCTGCTTTTACTGCGGCAGAAGGCTGGGGAACTTATAGACAAGTGCTCAAGTCGGGGAAACCCTCTGCTGAGATCGTACTGAAATACGGTCGGCTTGTGCTTCGTGAGTTGTCGCTGGCTTGTATGGCCCGACAGAGTGATATTAGAGTTTTGGTCGATGGTAAACCTGTTCCGTTCAAACTTCAGAAGAACAAAATCTCGTTCAATTCTCCGGTGACTCTGTCCCGTGGTACGAGGCTTGTCGTTTCTGTCGCGTCTGGTCAGTAACTGTCGCTCCCCCCTTTCTCCCCTCGCCAATTGCCAGATATTTACGGGTAATTGGCGGGGGATAATCATATTTTATTCGTTCTGTTTATGGAACGGCTTAAATAAAATACCCATCAGATGAATCATTAACCCATACGTAAACATGAGTCTGCATATAGGCATGACGGATGAAGCTAATGCTGAACTCCGTAAAGGAAAAATACGTAATTATTTAACTGCAATTAGCACGGCTGCTTTGACAACGATTTTGGGGGGATTGCTCCTTTATACGGTTGTCATTGTCGTAGCTTCTCCCGAAGTGCCGGAGGTCGTTGCTTATGTGACTTCAGATCAAGATGGGCCGCCGCAGGATAATCCTGTAACTCCGGAACGGGTGACGACCCGCCCTTCTGCTTCTGTACAAAATCATGCAAGTGTCATTACCTCTAGCAATATGAGCGATGTAGCAATACAAAGCGTTGATATTGAAACGCCTGATGTGTCTGACTTGGGACAGAGCCTGGATTTGGGTGTCGATTTCGGCACGGGAGTTGGAGAGGACTTGGGTATGGATGGCGGCGGATTTGGTACTGATACAACTGGTGGCAGTTCATTACAAGGTACCTTGTACGACTTCAAACAATCGCCAACGAGAAAACAACTTAAACAAGATCTCTCGTATGCAGAACATACGGATATTGTTTATCGATTCATGCGTTCTGGATGGAAGGAAAGCGTTTTGTCTTCCAAGTATTATAAAGCTCCCAAAAAATTGTATAATTCCCATATTTTCATCTCCCACCGTTCCGCAGACGATGCGCCGCGAGCTTATGGCTGTGCTGATACGGTGAAACCTAAACACTGGGCGGCCATATACCGTGGGAAGATTGTGGCGCCGAAGTCGGGGAAATTCCGATTTGTGGGCATGGCTGACGATATTATTGCTGTTCGTTTTAACGGGGAAGATGTGTATGAGAATGGTTATTTTTTTATGTCCCTCAAAGGGCGGTATATGAATCCTGATGATTATAAGGCTTTGGCGGGAGAAGTGGATAATCCGGCCTTTCTCCGTGAAGCAAGGCGCTCCTATCTGTGGAAGAAATTGCCTGCTAAATTCTACAAATACAGTACGATGGCCTCTTACAATGCACGATCCAATGGTATGATTGTCGGTCCAGAATTTTCAGTGACGGCCAATGAAGTTTATCCTATTGAAATTTTGGTGTCGGAAGTTCCTGGCGAAGCTTTTAGCGCATTTCTGTTGATTGAGGAAGTCGGCGCCAAATACGAAAAAGATCCGGCGACGGGAGATCCCATATTACCTTTGTTTCGTACCAATTACGCAACGCCTCCTAAGGAATTCGATACGGGAACTCGTCCTCCGTATGATCCCATGGGGCTTGTTTGGCCTTGTGTCAAGTAAGGAACAAAAAACAAACATATGATATGGTTATGAAAATTAAACAATTCGCATTAGCAATGTGCGCAGCTATGTGCTGTGGTAGCGTGGGCGGCTCCAACTCCGGTGTTATTGATCGGAGTCGATGGATTCGGCGGAGAAATGTTCGACAAATACCGCAAGGATTTACCCAATTTGACTCGCTTGATGCAGCGAGGAACATACACGACCGAGATGCGTTGCGTTTTGCCTTCCTCGAGTGCGGTTAACTGGAAATCCATGCTCTCAGGTTCGCCTACAGAACTCCACGGGTATACTACCTGGGGTAGCAAAACACCGGAAATCCCTTCTCGTGAAATAGGAAAATATGGACAATATCCTGGTATTTTTGGTACGATCCGCGACCAAAAATCCCAGGCTTTTACGACTTGTTTTTATGAGTGGGAAGGGATTAAATATTTGATGGAAGAAAAAGCTATCACTACTTCGAAAAACGCTAAGACTGAGGAGATTGTTGCGTTGACAAGTGATGCTTTGAAAAAACATCCGTTGTTTATTTTCATTCAACTGGACTTCGTTGACCATGCAGGCCATTCTCACGGCTGGGGTAGCCCGGAATACAAAGAAGCTTGTAAAAAAAGCCGACGAAGTTGTTGGCAAGCTTATGGAGGCTGTTGCGGACAGTCCCATGAAAGGGAAAATGGCTATCATCGTTGCAGCTGACCATGGCGGTATTAACAAAAACCATGGTGGTATCACGTTGGATGAAATGAAAATTCCGTTCATCATTGCCGGTCCAGGCATCAAACGAAATGAAAAGATTACCGACAGCACGATGATCTACGACATTACGGCAACTGTTGCTGCGTTGCTGGAAGTCAAACAACCTCAAGTCTGGACGGGCCGTCCGATCAAACAGGCCTTTGAAAAGAAACTTAATAAGTAGGTCAGTCGTTTGGGGCTGATACTCCACTGTAGCCGTTGCCGGATTGTAAAATCGGCAACGGTTTTTTTCACATTGATACTTACGAGAGAATGGGGCAGATTGGTCTCTTCCCTCCTACGTGGAGAAATATCACAGAAACCATTCAGGAGATTTTCTGATGTGTCGCAGGTTATTGTTTAATTTTTGGATGGTATTGAGGAATGGTTGTTCTGTCATGGATCGTCCGTGAACAGGACATTGTTTGACGCAGGCATAACAATCTATGCATAAAAGCGGATCGATTACGCGATATGGTTTTTCGTGGGAAATGGCGCCGACAGGACATACCCCGGCACAGGTTCCGCACTCGATACAATCTTCACTAGGCTGGGGGGCAAATGGCATGGGCTGCCATTGCTTGTAGGGTCTATTCCCCGGGATTGGGGGGAATTGAGTATTGTTTTGGAGGATTTTCTCCCGGAGCTCTGTGGCGAATGCGGCCATGTCGGCCTCGTCTTGCCGATCTGGCCGCCCGGTGGCTACCTGGGTGGTAAAACTGTGTTCTCCAACAAAGGCTCCTCCTCCGATGACGGTAAATTGTGCAGATGTACAAATGTCTGCTAATTCGAGCAAGGCATCTTCAAAAGCCCGATTACCATAGGTGACGATGGCACAGGAACGGGCTCGATTGCCTTGGATATTTGAGAATAACGGTGTGGGCAATCCTGGCAATCGCCCCCCATAAACGGGCGCTCCAACTAAAACGATATCTTCCGGTTGAAATACATAGTGCCGTTTTCGGGTTTCTGGCAAAGTGAGATCAATTTCCTGAAAGGGAAAACCAAGCGCCTTCCCAATGGTCCGCAGACAATGCTGGGTTGTCCCTGTTGGACTGAAATATAAAGCATAGCAGGTCATACCTGCAAAGTGTAAAACTAAACCGGGGTCACGAAAATCATAAAGTGATGTAATTGATAAATGGTTTGTTTGATAGACTTGATCCCGAAGAGCCGTACCTTGATAAGATGAAAATAAAACGTGTTTTTTTGACGGTTGGTGTTGCTGTATGCAGTCTTGTTTCAGCTATTGCGGCTCCTACGCCTGTTTTATTGATAGGCGCTGATGGATTCGGCGGAAAAATGTTCGACGAATACCAAAAAGAGTTACCTAATTTGACTCGCCTGAGGCAACAGGGTGCGTCGACGACGAAAATGCGTTGTGTCCTCCCTTCGGCTAGTGCTATCAATTGGAAATCGATGCTTTCCGGTTCTCCTACCGAACTTCATGGGTTCACGACTTGGGGTAGCAGGTCTCCTGAAATCCCATCACGCGAAATGGGTAAGTATGGTCAATATCCCGGAATTTTCGGAATTATTCGCGATCAGAATCCTCAGGCGTTTACGGCTTGCTTTTATGATTGGGTAGGAATCAAATACCTCGTGGAAGAAAAAGCGGTTTCTGAATCCAAAAACACCAAGAGTTTGGACGAAGTCATTCCGTTGACTGAGGCTGCCTTGAAAAAACAACCTCTGTTCATCTTTGTGTATCTCGGGTTTATTGATGGTGCTGGGCATGAACATGGTTGGGGAAGCCCGGAATACAAAGCTGCATGCATCAAGACTGACGAAATGGTTGGTAAATTGATGAAAGCTGTCGAAAATAGCCCGATGAAAGATAAAATGGTCATTATGTTTGCCGCAGATCACGGGGGCATTAATAAAGGCCATGGCGGTATCACGTTGGATGAAATGAGAATCCCGTTTGTCATGGCTGGTCCTGGCATCAAGAAAAATGTCAACATTACGGATAGTACTATGATCTACGATATAACTTCCACGATTGCCAAGTTGCTTGAGGTCAAACAACCCCAAGTCTGGACGGGCCGTCCTATTGTCCAAGGCTTAGACGAAAACAAATAAATAGTACCTGTTACTCTATTCCAACCTTTAATAACCGCTGTCGGTTTCTGCCAGCAGCGGTTTTATTGTGTGCGCATAGCAGAGTATGGCATGACGAAAACACAAAGAGGGGACTCATGGGGGAATATCAAAGCGTAACGGCTGGGGAATGGAGTAAATGATCCATGCTGTATTGTACCATGCTGGCAACAGCTTCTTGGGTGAAGAAAGCCATGTGTTGAGTCATGACTGTATTGGGGAATTGGCGGATGTAGGCCATGTCGCGGTTGCTGATGATATCGCTCCGTCGGTCTTTATGGAAAATATCTTCTTCATGTTCAAAAACATCAACACCCAAGGCTCCTATTTTTTCCGATTCAATACCCTCGATGAGGGCTTCGACGTCCAACAAACCGCCGCGAGCGGTGTTGATCAGAATGACTCCGTCTTTCATTCTTGCCAGGGTTTCGCGATTGATCAGTCGCTGGGTTTCCTCAGTTAAGGGAAGGTGAAGCGAAATAATGTCGCTTTGGCAGATGAGTTCCTCAAAATCCGTGTATTCTACGTTGGGGGGAAGGATGGACGGACGATGTCGGGAACAAGCTAAGATGCGACAACCGAATCCTGACAAATTGCGCATGACGGCACAACCGATGTTGCCCGTGCCAACAATGCCTACGGTGAGACTACGCATCTCTCTTCCTTGTAACCCGGATAAGGAATAATCGTTGACGTTGGCCCGGAATAGAGCCTGTTTATATTTACGGAGGCATGTCAACATGAGCATAATGGTAAAATCAGCGACACTGCACGGAGAATAGGACGCATGGGTTACAATGAATCCTAATTCAGCTGCGGCCTCCAAATCGATGTGGTTAAGCCCTGCTGTTCTCGAAGCAAGATGCTTGACTCCTTGCTGCTTTAGGGCTTCCAACATCGGTCGGTCAAGTCGACTGCGCCCCAATATCGAAACCCCCAAACAACCCCTGGCAAATTCCAGAGTCTGTGGCATCAGTGGCTCTGAGATCAGAGATAAATTGACGCCGTCCTTTTCTTGGTAAGGTCGGAAAAACGGGCGCTCGTCGTCGCGAACTTCAAATGCTGCAAAAGTAATAGGACTGAGATCCATGATCGGTTAAACATCCTTGCGACTTAAAGTTACGGTTTCTCCTGGACTCATGCTAATAGACAGAAGTCCTTGTCCCTGGGTAATGGCCTTGCCATGCGTGTCGAATGCTCCATCGAATGGATTGGCGAGCTTGGCTGTGCCACCTTGTTCCGAATGAATGACGACTTGAGTGACTTTGCCTTGACTCCGTTGTGCCGAAACAAGGAAAGCTCCGTAAGCCCTAAGAGAACGGAAGGAAACATCTTGCCATTTGGCTGGAATAGCCGGGAAAACACGGATTGTTCCCGTGTGGCTCTGAAGCAACATCTCTTGAATGCCTGACGCGTAGGCGAAATTACCCTCTAGGGTGAACGGCCGGTAGGTGAATCCCGATTTGCCGCTCTTAGTTTGGTCGCCGTTGGCATGGAATGTGTTGCGAAGACAGAAACACTGCGCAAAGTCCTTGAGCGCCCGAGCCGCACCTTCGCCATCCATGGCTCGTGCCTTCATGTTACCTAACCAACTGTAAGAATACCCACACCAGGCGCCAGGACCATAGTGGTCGAGATCGGAGATCGTGGAACGAATGATCTGCTGAGCTTTTTCTCCATGGCTCCAATCGATGAGACCCAGTGGATGAATGGCCAGAGCATGCGAGAAATGACGGTGAGAACTCTGGTAGGGTACGCCTGGTGCAAAAGCTAACCCTTTGTTATCGTTGTCTAAAGCATAGTCGGGGAGCTGTGCCTCGAGAGCTTTCCAATGAGCTGCTTCTTCATTGTAGCCTAACTCTGTGGCTAATTCCGCTGCTGCTTTGAAGGCAAACCTCATGAGAGCTAGGTCGTAGTTGGTTGTATCCTTGAACCAGGCGCGGATACTGTTATCGAAAATCTCAGGACTGGAGCTGAGCGGCAATTGCCGTACGTTATTCTTGATAATTGAAAATTGTTCCAGGAAAGTGGCCACATCTTTCAAATAGGGATAGGCTCTCTCTTTTAAGAAATGCCGATCGCGAGAATATTGCCAATGCAAGTAGAAATGCAGGGCAAGCCAGGCAGAAACAGTTGGCGAACAGGCATATTGAATCCATCCTCCCATGGGGTCGCCTGTCAAAGTACACACCCCTGGTACATTCAGCCCGTCTCGTTCGTAGAATAAACGAGTATATTGTTTGTGAGTGTCTCGTTGCTTCCAGAGCGTATTCAGATACCCTAAGCCTTCTTCGAGGTAATTGCCCGTGTAACAGGGCCAGTAACTGAGTTGGGTGTTGAGGTCGTGATGGTAATCTCCTTTCCACGGCGGTAATGCTCCGTTGTCTGCTGTCCAGACGGCTTGTAGAGAGATGGGGGAGGAATAAGACCGAGCAGCAGAACCTAACTTGTAGATTTCATTGTAGTACTGTTTTTCAAGGACGGGATCGGGCAGGGTAACTGATGATTTGCCCCAGAAAGACTTCCACCAGCATTGGTGACTGCCATAAAGACTATCAATTTCTCCCAACGCTTGCTTCGTCAATTCATCCGCTTTGTCTTGCCCTAGAGACGAAGTGACAGACCAAACGCCTATCAAACGGCTGCCCTCCCGTTTCCAACGAATGGAAACATCATAGAAAAATTGCCCCCATCCGGGCTGGTGGTATGAGGCGGAATGGGCTGTTGTTACGACTTGGCCTTGCTTGTAGCCCAAACGGTCGAGCTTGGCTCCTGAATGCCCTTGGGCTGCATTGGCCGATACCTTCGTATTTTGGTATTGTGGTGGCACTAGCCGGGGTATAAACTCATCGGGAACATTCTCAAAAACGAACCACCCGATAGGGCGAGTCGCATGCACAAAACTTTGCATCGATGCTCCATTCTCCCAAACAATTTCACAGACTGCTTCCTTGAGGTATAAATGTGTCGACTTCACTCCCCCCAATGTCCCTATATCAAATTCGATGCCTGCGCCTGGGATTTTGGTTGGAGCTGGCAGGGCGTTGTAAGGAGCGTCGAATTTCTGCTGCACAATTCCGTATTGGTTGTTCTCAACTTGTTCCTTAACCCAGGAAAAACGAAAATTAGGATCACTGTGAAAACCAATTGGACGCAGATCCCAAAGATCGGTGCGATCTAGCGAAAATCTCAACGTTCGAGTGCCATTTTGCCAAATAAGAGCGCCAATGACGGCATTGCCCAGAGGCATCCCTTCGTCCCAGACCGAAGCTAAATCGGAAAATTCTAAATCGTGAGGAGAAGCTGTTACTGGCAATGGTAATTCTGCCCGAACAATCGAACTACAGGATAACGCTGCGAACGCTGTAAAAGATAAGAAGAGGGAAAATTTCATGGCAGGCAACAGAAAAACTAACTATATAATTAGACACTACTCCTAAAATTCTCTTATTTCAAGCATTCAATGAGTCAAATGCGGAAACTTGAATCACAACTCGTCAGTTTTTTGAATGCTGGCTTTGTCTGACGTTGGCGTCGCTACTGATAGTCCGTTCTCTTCGTCCGGTTCATCGGGTGGGTTTTTCGAGGAGTTTTTGAGTCGGTTTTGGAGAGAATCTTCCTGAAGCCAGGCAATGGCAACTGTAATTAAACAGGTAACCATCCAAAATCCTAACCCAGCAAGCCAGGGAAACCGTAACGTAATAAACAAACTTTCCGGCCCTTTGTCTCCTGCATCGAGAAGTACCGAAGCTAAACCATCTTGGTCACTGATAAAGCGTTCTCGGCATGCTTCCAAAAATTGAACGTAGAGTGCAATCGTGTAGGTGATCAATGCTGTTGCTAGCGTACCGGCAATGACTCCAGTGCGCCTCCAGCGATGTTCCATGAATAATCCTACCAACGTGGTAATTCCCGCTGCTGTCAGCAAATAACACAGCAACAGAAAGAAAATTAATAAAGTAACTCCTGTAGGCATTACTGAAATCTTATGGTAATGCTCTTGCTAATCAAGTTAATTTTATGATTTATTAGACAAACGTATGTTTTTACAAAATAAGCATGCAATCACCGTAAGAATAGAAACGATAACGCAAGCGAATCGCTTCTTCGTAAGCCCGCATGACGAGGTCCTTCCCGGCGAATGCGCTGACGAGCATGATCAATGTGCTTTGCGGCAGGTGAAAGTTCGTGATCAATGCATCGACAATCTTGTATTGATAGGGCGGATAGATGAAGATGTTGGTGTCGCCTTCGGCAGGCTTAAGCGGGAGCCCTTGAGTAGTGGCGAGGTGTTCTAAAACGCGAACTGATGTGGTACCTACTGCGACAACGCGTTTGGCGCCGCGAAGACGGTTGGCTGTTTCTTCGGGCATGACGAAATGCTCGGTATGCATGTCGTGATCCTCGATACGATCGGTCTTGACGGGACGGAAAGTGCCGACCCCAACGTGTAAGGTGACAAAACAATGAGGGATGGACTCCAGGAGTTCTGGGGTGAAATGTAATCCGGCAGTTGGCGCTGCAATGGCACCATTGTGTACAGCATAAACGGTCTGGTAACGTTCTTTGTCTGAGGGGTCGCTTTCGCGATTCATATAGTGGGGTAGGGCCAGTCGACCGTAGCGTTCTTCGTCGACTTCATGGTTGAAACGGATGGTGCGATAGCCTTGATCATCAATACCTTCCACGGTTCCGATAGCTTCGCCGATTTGAATGGTTTTCCCAATTTTCATTTTGCGCCCGGGCCGCACTAAACATTTCCACAATGTGGGATTGAGAACTTCAGCTCGAACAAGCTCAATAACGCCGTCGTTGGAAAAAAACCTTGCCGGAACAACTCTCGTGTCGTTCAGAACAAAGAGATCTCCTGGCTGAACGTACTCTAACAGGTCGCTAAAGTGGCGATGTTCAATTTCTCCGGTAGTGCGGTGTACGACCATCATCCGCGAAGCTGCCCGATCGGGCAAAGGTCGTTCCGCAATCAGTTCTTCCGGCAAGCTGTAATCAAAATCGGTTGTAAGCACGTCCATCTGCATTGCCTTTTCAGGAGAACTGGTCAAGAAGAGAAATTCAAAATCCGGGGAAATGCCAAAAATCGTTGATCCTGGAACCTGTTTTTCCCTGATTTCTTGCTTAGCGGAATGTTCGAAATCTATCCAGAGACAAAAAGAACACAGAGATATTCCTCAACCCGTGGCCATCGTTGTTCGATGACGCGATTTTATTCTTTCTGTTGAGCAGGTAATATGTTATGAACCACTCCATGATGTTAGGGAATAGTTTGTATATGTTGGCAGCAACCGAATTCAACTTCATCGCTGGTTTGGTGATGATTGTGTTGGTTGTCATCGTTTTGATTGCTGCCATGGTTATCATTAAGTTTTTCAAAACTTGGCTGAGAGCCCTGCTCGCAAAGGCGCCGGTGTCTATGTTCAATTTATTGGGGATGTTGCTGCGAAAGGTGCCTTATGAAGGTGTTGTTGAATCGCGCATTACGGCATGCAAGGCAGGATTGCCTTTGTCGACTGATGCATTGGAAGCCCACTTTTTGGCGGGCGGCGATTACCACAACTGCGTGTTGGCGTTGATTGCTGCGGCTAAGGCTGGAATCCCGCTTACGTTTGATAAAGCTTGCGCTATTGACTTGGCTGTGAAAGGCACGGAAAAGACGGTGCTGGAAGCTGTGAGAACCTCTATTAATCCCCGGGTGATTGATTGCCCCAACCCCTCGTCAGGACAAACGCGATTGACGGCTGTGGCTCGAGATGGCATTGCTGTGGCTGTGCGCGCTAGAGTGACCGTTCGCACGAATTTGGATCTTTTTGTTGGCGGCGCAACGGAAGATACGGTGGTCGCCCGAGTCGGTGAAGGCATCGTTTCGGCTGTGGGGTCGGCATTGTCATATAAAGACGTCTTGGAACGCCCTGAGAGTATCTCACAAAAGGTGATGGAAAAAGGCGTCGATGCTTCGACTGCCTTCGAAGTAATTTCTATCGATATCGCTGATGTCGATGTCGCAGGAAACGTTGGCGCTCGATTGCAGGCTGAACAGGCTGAAGCTGATAAACAAATCGCTCAAGCTAAGGCTGAAGTCCGCCGCGCAGCCGCTGTCGCTACAGAACAGGAAATGGCTGCTCGTACCCAGGAAATGCGTGCCAAAGTCGTCGAAGCCGAAGCCGAAATCCCAATGGCTATTGCAGAGGCCTTCCGCAATGGTAATTTGGGTGTCCTCGATTATGCTCGGTATCAGAATGTCGTGGCTGATACGAAAATGCGCGAATCGATCGCTGGCGATGGCCGTGTGTCGGCCAAACCTTTGGAGCATTAATCGCTTGGCTCGTGGTTGTGTGAACTGGGTTTGTCGGACAAGATGATGGAAATGAATATTATATTGGCTGATTGGCTGACTGCTTCTTCCCCAGACTCCGGATCATACGAGTGGGTGGTTTGGTTGCTGGTGTTGGTGATAGGCGGTGGCTGGGAATACCTTAAAAAACGCTTAAAGGGTAAAGAGTTCGACGAAGTCCCTCCGGTAATCCTGGAACCTGACTTTCCTCAGCAACGTACGAGTACTCCCCAAAATGAGCAAAATCCTGTTGGGAGTCCGACGATAGAGGTCCCTCCTCCTTTGATAAGAAATGAACCGCCTCCTCCCATGCCGTGGCAACCTCCCGTACTAGCGGGAACTGCGATGCCGAGTGTCGAGGAAATCGCGCAATCCCAGTTGGGTGGGTCTGGGGCCGATGTAGAACAGGCTGCTCAACATCAGATTGCTCAACGTCTCGTGGGTCAGTCTGTTCAGACGCGGGTCCAGCGCAAAACCTCTGCCCAGGCTGATGAAATGCGCCGTGCTTTGGACGATCCTCATGCATTGCGCATGGCTATCCTCTATCGTGAAATTATAGATCGGCCCACGGCCTTGCGAAACGATCGGTTTTAGTACCTTGTGGAAAGGGATCGAATGGTAGTTCCAGTTGCTCCCACCGGGATGTCGACCCCTGACTGGGTGGGTTGGATATCGATACTCCTAACAAACGTAACGGTGCCTGGTGCGGTTCAATGCTTTCCAATAACGTGGTCGCCAATGACAAAATCTCATCTGAATCCGTTAAAGGATAATTCATGGTCAGGCTGCGTGTTTTCTGGATGAAATCGGGAAATTTGACTTTGACTGTGATGGTGTTGCCTACGAACTGGGATCGCTTCAACCGATGTTGGAGTTCCATAACAATGGATTCCAGTTTGTTGTCGATCGCCTCTTCTCGTGATAAATCGCTCATGTAGGTGTATTCGCAACCAACAGATTTTCGAACATGAGCGGTTTCTACAGGGCGTTCGTCGATCCCGCGAGCAAATTGGTAGTAGAGGTTACCCATTTTCCCAAAATGAGTCGTTAGGAATTCCTTAGTTTGACTACGAAGTTCTTTCCCATTGGTTATCGAGAACGATCGCATGCGTGCCGCTGTCATTTTCCCCACACCCCAAAAGGCTTCAATAGGCAAGGCATCGATAAATTCTTGGGCTTTTTGAGGCGCGATCGTGCAAAGTCCGTTGGGTTTCCGGTAATCAGAGGCGATTTTTGCTAGGAATTTATTGTAAGAAACACCAGCTGACGAGGTGAGCCCTGTTTCATTGAAGATGTCCTGCTTGATGAGACGGGCAATGTCAACTGCCAACGGTATGTCTAATTTGTTAGAAGTGACGTCGAGAAAGGCTTCGTCCAAGGAGAGAGGCTCGATGAGGTCAGTGTAACGGCTGAAAATCTCGCGAATCTGCCGACTGATCTGCTTGTAGACTTCCATGCGATTGGGTACGAAAATAAGACTAGGGCAGAGGCGAGCGGCTTTGACTGAAGGCATGGCTGAACGAATGCCAAACCGCCGAGCTTCATAACTGGCTGTGGCAACGACGCCCCGAAGCCCCGGACGACCTACTGCGACTGGTTTGCCGCGGTATTCCGGATGGTCACGTTGCTCGATAGAAGCATAAAAGGCATCCATGTCGATATGAATGATTTTTCTGATAGGGGCCTGCTCCATGTCAGATCGCGAGAACCGTGTACAGTTGTATTGTCCCGAACTTGAATGCCAAGTCAATGCGGAAATTGCCAAGTTTCAAGGAGGAAAATGTTGCCATAAAACGGGATTCCTAGTACAATCAAAACGCAATTTCTTATGGCGACGTCATATCCAACTGCTTGTGAACGAACGCTTCATTTGGTGATTAATTTAGAAACAGCTGTCGATCGAAGACGGCATATTGAAACGCAGGCTCAAAAACTCGGATTACCTGTGCAATTGATCACAGCGATTCCTGGGAAAGACTTGGTGGCCGACCAAGTGCCGGGGTATGATCGGAAACGGCGTTTGCTTGAGTATAGCGTAGACCTGTTGCCGAATGAATTGGCCTGTATCTTGAGCCATTTGAAGGGGATTAAAACTTTTTTAGAGTCGGATTACGAGTATTGTGTTCTCAATGAGGACGATGTGTTGTTTGCCGATGATTTCCTGGAGTCTATCGAGGAAATCTTGACTCGTACTTCAGGTTGGGAATGCGTGAAGTTATGGACGGCTGGGCGGCATTACGAGGTGATGCCTAAACCCGACGATATGAAGATTAAACTGACTTTTCCTAAAAAATTCCCATGGGAGGCAACAAGTATTCTGTATACGAGAGTTGGCGCTGAAAAGATATTGAAGGGATTTGAACGTTTTTGGATGTGTTACGATCAACAATGGGCTGGCGTATGTTTCCGGGAAGGGATCATTGCTTGTGGTGTTCTCCCGGCTCCCGCTCGTCCTGATTCTAGTCTTTGTGTAAAAAGCACAATTGACGCTGACTTGTCGCGCACGAACAGTTATGAATCTAAGCGTTCCCTGATCCAGTGGTTGATCCACCGGTATTGGGTCATTTGGTTCTCAAATCATAAGAAAAAAATGCGCAAAATCCTGCCGCAATTGCTAAAGATCAGCAACGCGCACGAGGAGGCTCTCTAACTTGGTTTGTTGATTGTTTCCTCTAACCTCTGTGGAAAATTGCTGTTGTAGTTCGATAGGCCGCGAACACTGCCATCTTGTATTGGCTTAGATTGAAATCCAAAGGCGTCTTGGTAGGGAAGACAGGTTTCCTCCCCCCCTCCCCCCGCAAATTCTTGAAATTCCTGTTATCCTTCATGAGATAAAATTTGACGCGCTTGCTGGCAATCGGCTGCCATTTGTCTTGCTAGATCGTCAAGAGAATCGAATTTCTGTTCACTTCGGAGAAATTGAATGAGGTCGATAGACATTTCCTGGTTGTATAAATCGCCAGACCAATCGAATAAATAATTTTCGAGAAGAATTTCTCCTGGGTCTTCATGTTCAACTGTTGGCCTGATACCCAAATTGCAAATGCCTGGCAATCTAGCGTTATTGTGCGCAATTTGGGTAAGCGTTGCATAAACGCCTAATGGGGGTAATAATTGATGGCGCGAAGGTCGAATATTCCCCGTCGGGAAACCGAGCCGATGGGCTAACTTGCGTCCATGAATTACTACGCCTGTTAGGCGATAGGGGCGACCGAGCATGCTGGCTGCTCGCTCGAGTTCCCCATGCTTGATCATGTGGCGGATGATCGTGCTGCTGACTCGTTCCCCGTCAATCGAAAACGGCGGAACGGGCGTCAGCTCAAAACCGTCCCGGTTCGCTCGAGCTGCTAAGAAATCGATATCGCCACTGCGTCCTTGCCCAAATTTCCAGTCTTCTCCAACGGCTATTCCCGCAACGGGACTGGCTTGTTCTAACAGATCGAGGAATTCCGACGCACTGGCTGCTGCTAAATCTTGAGTGAATGGCATTGTAAAAGTCAGATTGACGCCCAGATCTTCAAAATATTCTAACTTTTCTTGCAAATTGGAGAATAGCAGGCGTGGGGCTGATTCCGGATGCAACAAGGCTTGTGGATGCGGATTGAAGGTCAAAATCCCTGAAAGCGCCCCACAGGAACGCGCTCTCTGGATGGCTGTGGCAATGACTGCTTGATGCCCTAGATGCAGCCCGTCAAAAAAACCAATAGCCCAGTAAATGGGGGTGTTGATTTTAGATAACTCTCCGATGGAGCGGATAACTTTCATACGGCAGAAAATCGTTAGCGGATTCCTCGCATGGCGGCTATTTGAGAAATACTGACTATCTTCGAATACAATTCCGTGCGCGGAAGAGTTTTGAGCGCCATGGCATCAATTGCCTGGCTAACTGAAAATTCTCCGGATTTAGTTCGTCTTAAACGACTTAGGCAGGCGCCGCAATGTAGTTTCTCTCCAATGTCGTGGGCTAAAGAACGTACGTAAAAACCTTTGGAACATTGAATCGTGAAATCGACTTCAGGTAACTCAATTCGATGAATTTGATACCCTTCTAAGGTGACAGAGCGTGCCTCTCGTTCAACAACTTGTCCCTTGCGTGCGAGTTTGTAGAGAGGTACTCCATCTTTTTTGATGGCTGATACCATGGGCGGCATTTGATCAAAGGTCCCTCTGTAACTCTCGAAGGCTGCTGTAACTTGGTCCGGTGTCAGATGATTAACTGAATGCCTCGCTAGTACTTCTCCTTGGAGGTCATAGGACGATGTCTCGAGACCTAGCTCGAGGGTCCCTTGGTATTCTTTGTGTTCGGCCATCAGCAAATCTTGCAGTTTGGTCGCTTTGTTGATGACAAGAATCAGCAAGCCGGTAGCCATGGGATCAAGGGTGCCGCAGTGCCCAATTTTCTTAATTCCTAGAGAACGACGGGCTATGGCGACGACATCGTGCGATGTCATATCGGTGGCTTTGTCAATGAGGAGGATGCCGCTGGGTAATGTCGAATCCATAAAATTGTGTGTCAAAAAAAATGAAAAATTATGCGGACGGCAGGTTGACTGCCAAAGCTTGCTCAAGCGCATGATGAATCTGGCTTAGTGCTTCGTCGGCTGTACATTTCATTTGGATGCCTGCCGCCATGGCGTGGCCGCCGCCTCCAAAGGATTCGGCAATTTTGCTGACGGAGATTGCTGGATTTTTGGAACGCAGGGAAACTCGTATGCGATCGGTGATTTCTTCGAGAAACGCGGCGAGAACCACACCTTCTGCCGAACGCAGGATGTCAATTAATCCGTCGGTATCTTCTTCCGTCACTCCTAATCGCTCTTTCACTGCCTGCCTTAACAGAAAACTGGCAATCTGTCCATGGGCGCTGAATTGCATGCCATTGAGAACTTCTCGTGTTAACAAAAGTTTTTTCTTTGAAACCTCCTGGTAGAGTTTGCGATTGACGTCTTGAACATGGACCCCTAACCGTAGCAATTCTGCCCCCATTTCCATGACTTCTGGGGTTGTCCGTTCGTACTGAAACGACCCCGTATCGGTCGAAATCCCTATGTACAGCGCGTCTCGTGCAGAGGGTGAAATGGTAACTCCTAGATCATGAAACATGTAATACAAAATGGCGCTGGTGGAACATTCTTCTGGCAAAACGCAGTTGAGATCGCCGTGTATCGTGTTAGTTTCGTGATGATCGATGTTGACAAGCAAGGGTCGTTGCTCCCTGGCCTGTATGAATTCAAAACCTAATGGCCCTAACCGTTTGAGGTCACCGCAATCCAGAATGACGATGGTGTCAAATTGATCAACCGATACGCCTTCGGTCAACTTGATGCGATCAACCCCTGGAATAAATGCTAAATTGGCTGGTACGGCATCGCGGTTCAACAAGACTGCCTCGCGTTGAAAACGAGTCCTGAGAAGTTCCCCCATCGCGACAATGGATCCTAGCGCATCCCCGTCTGGCCGAAAATGAGCAATGACGGCAATGCGTTGGCTTTGTTGAATAATTTCCTGAAATCTGGCGAGAAACGAACCGGGCAATGGAGATGAAATAGACATGAAATTTTGAATGTGATACAATGAAAAAGCCGTCTTTGGCCAGAACCAAACACGGCTTGAAATACAACGAATTCCAAAGGAATAAAAGGCAAACTTAATGGGAACTACTTTGCCAGGTGAATTATTTCTTGGCTTCTTTGATGATTGGAGACACGTCTGCCGTATCCCCAGGCTGTTCCAAGTCATTAAATTTAGGCATCTTAGCCAACTTAGGGGCGCCTGGTTCCTGGCAGCAGCAGGAAGCAAGAAGACCTGCAGCGAAAGCAGATAAAGCAAGGAGAGCAATATTCTTCATTGTAGTATGATGTGTTGGTTGGTGATCGATATGAAACGGTCTTCCAGAAGTAAAGAGCAAGACCCGGCGCAAGTCAATCAAAATTCCAGTTTCAAGGCCAACTTATGGAGAAAAAGAGGTCCATCCCCTTCCATAATGTTCTGGTTGGGGTGTATGGGTACGTCATAGGGCGAACTCGTTCTTGATTGGAAGGGGGCTCCGGTGTGAAGTGGAGATATGAATTCGATAGATCCTGTTGTTGTCCATCAATTGGGAAATGGGTTGACGCTGCTCGTTCAGGAAGAAAAATCTCATCCTGTCGTTTCTGTCCAATATTGGGTGGGTACGGGATCGATCCACGAAGGCCCTTGGGAAGGCTCCGGATTGTCGCATCTGATTGAGCACATGGTGTTTAAGGGGACCCATTCCTGGAATGCGAAAGAACTGGCGTGCCGCGTCCAACAATTGGGCGGTCAGTGGAATGCCTACACGGGAAATACGAGAACGGTCTATTACATCGACGGCCCTTCGTCGGCATGCGAAGAATATGTAAAAATTTTATACGAGTTGGTCTTTGAACCGATTTTCCCTGTTGACGAATTGGATCGTGAAAAAGAAGTCATACGCCGGGAAATGGCTATGTATGATGATGACCCTGATTCTGTTGCTTACAATCAACTCATAACTACCTTATACCGCAAGCATCCTCTTCGGTGGCCTATCCTGGGTCTTAAAGATCGGTTTAACTTGCTGTCTTACGATGATATGGTTGCTTATCACCGGCTGCGCTATACCCCAGACAATGTCGTCATCGCGGTGGCTGGCAATATAGACGCGGACTCTATTGCCAAACTGGTTGACCAATTGGGCTCGGGCTTGTCGTCCAAGAAACAGGTTCTCTCCCCCCAGACCCGAGAACCAAAACAATGGGGAACAAGAACTGTCCGAAAAGAATTTTCCGTTCCTTGCAGTAAATTGAGCCTTGCCTGGCGTATCCCGCCAACTGACCACCCAGATAGCCCTGCATTGGCTTTGCTGTGCAGGATATTGGGAAGTGGTCGCTCTGCATGGTTGTATGAAAAATTTCACGACCGCTTAGGCATGGTTCACGATATTTCGACATTTATGCAACAGTTAGAAACGAGCGAAGGCGCGTTTGTGATTGACGTCGATGTCGATACGGCTCGTCGCGACGAGGTGGCAGAATTGATCCGTCAGGAAATTGTCGAGTGGTACAAGGCTGATTACGACTGTAGTATGAAGCGCGTGCTGAAACAGATGCGTGCTGGATATTTGCTCAATCAGTCAACGGTGTCTGGTATCGCTGAAAGTATGGCTTCGCAATGGCTTAAAGCGGGTAATCTGCAAAGCCGCGTCGAATGGTTTCAGGCTTTGGCCCGGGTAACCTCGGCGGATATTCGTCGAGCGGTGTCAACATGGTTGACCTTGGAGTCGATGACTGAGTCAAGCCTGGACCCTGTCGGATCTCTCCATCAGGTACAGGAGGTTTCTAGAGAACGCAGGAACAGTGGCTTGGCTACCTATGTGTTAGCCAATGGCCTTAAGGTTGTCGTGCAGAAAGATGGTCGGCTTCCGCTTGTCAATGCGTGTTTCGTCGTCAAGGCTGGTTGTCTGTCCGAATCTCGAGAGACGGCGGGTATTTGTTCGTTAATGGCTGAATGTTTGTTGAAGGGAACGTCTCGGCGCTCGGCGGCGCAGATTGCCCATGAGTTGGAGGACCTCGGGGGCAGTATTCAATCGGCCTCTGGCAATAATACGGTGTCGGTCTCTGCTAATGCAATGGCTGAAGATGTCGAAGTCTTGTTCGACGTTTTGTCTGATGTTGTCTTGCATCCTGTGTTCCCTGAAGAGGCTTTTGAAAAAGAGCGTGAAACCATGATCGCTGAAGCCGAAGAAGAAATGCAAGATCCCCTGGCGATGGCCTTTCGCCAGTTGCGGGCTTTCGCTTACAATGAATCGGGCTATGGCCTTGCGGGTTCGGGATCTCCGGAAAGTTTAGCTCGTCTGTCCTTGAATGACGTACGGGAACAATTCCGGCGCGTCTTTGGGGGCGAAGCTGTTTTGAGTGTGTCAGGCGATGTTGAGCCTGAACAGATCGTCTCTTTGGCTGAACGCTATTTTGGCGAACGTCCTGTAGCGAGCGAATGGACCTTCCCGGGCAATCCCGCGCAGCGTGCTGGCTTGGTGTCGCTGGAGATGGATAAGGAACAAGCTGTTGTGGCGTTGGCTGTGCCGGGGGTGAGCGTATGTTCGCCTGAAGAAGCGGAAACGCTCTTGTTCCAGGCTTGGTGCGCCGATATGGCTGGCCCTGTGTTTTCGCGAGTCCGCGAAGAACTGGGATTAGCTTATTATGCTTCGTCAACCTTGCTGATGGGCCTTGACTCTGGCAATCTGATTTTTTACGTCGGCACGGCGAAAGAACAGGTCGAGGCGGTCAAGTCGTGCCTGGAAGCGTTGATCGCCGAACTTTGCACCCAAGGTATGACTCAGGAGGAATTGAAGCGTATTCAAACAACGGCTTTGGCTGCCCGTCTATTGGCTCGCCAATCGTCTGTGATTGCTTGCCAGTCGCTTGCTCTCAACACCTTGTTCGGCCTCTCCCCCGATCATTCCGATGAAATCGACCAGATGATTGCCAATATGGACGTCGACAAAATCAATCGCTATATCCGCGAAAAATTATCTCCTTCTCAGCCCAGAACCTGGTCTATTGTCCGATAAATTCAACTGATAGCCTAACAACAGGGAAATACGAACATGGATGAAAGACTTCATGTCATGGAAACGTAATTAATACATGATAAAGTCGATTCCAATTGGTTTAATCTGCTGTATTTCGGCAGTGGCGGCTAACGACCAGGGAATGACAGATGCTTTCCAGGATCTGAAAGCCACTGCTGAAATCCGTGAAGGCGTGTCTTCAATGGCTCTTCCGGCGTCGCAACAAGAGGTGGAGGGGCTGTTGAAAAGCGCTCCTGAGGCTGCCTGGCTGGTGTTCCCAGAGCAAAGGTCGAAAAGTCTCAGAAGTTCGGAGTTCCTCCCCAAAGTCTGGACTCAAATGAGTGCTGCGCAGCGTTCGCAAATCAAACTTGAAGCTCGCCCTGGCGAATACATGACTTACCAATTGGGCGTTTATGCTGCTCGGCAAGCTCTGGCAAATGTTCGGGTCGAGTTCTCTCCCTTGCAGAATGAGAATGGCCAAATCATTGAACCCCAGAGAATGACATGTTTCAATGAAGGTGGAATCGATTTAAAAGGGCGTCCATTCAAAAATAGAGTCGACATCCCGGCGGGCTCGGTGAAGGCTTTGTGGATTGGTGTCGATGTGCCTGTGCAGGCTACCGGAACGTATCGCGGCAAGGCGAGAGTCTGCGTTGATGGGCAGGAGGCTCAATCGGTCGAGGTCATCCTGGCTGTCTCTGGTGAAAAATTAGCTGAAGGCGGCGACTCGGAAGGATGGCGGATGTCTCGGTTGAGGTGGTTGAATTCGTCGGTTGGTCTGGCTGATCAACCAACGGCTCCTTATATCCCTCTCAAAACAACAATTCAGGAGAATTCTCAGGTCGCCATCCAGTACTTGGGCGGATCGGTTCTCATTGGTAACTCGGGCTTGCCTGCGTCAATTCGTATGCGTTACAATTCTGCCAATCAGCTTGATCCCAAGGAGATTCATGACGTCTTGGCGGGCGCTATGCGCTTTGTCGTGGAAACCGACTCTGGTCTTGTCTCCTGGAAACCTGATGGATTGGTTGTCGAGAGTCAATCCGCCGGGCATGTGCGTTGGAAAGCTCGCATGTCAGGGCAGGGGATGGCGTTGGTGTGTCGTGGCGTGTTTGAATTCGACGGATTTTCCGATATTTCTGTAGAACTTTCCTCTGAACGCGAAATCCAGGTCCGCGATGTTCGGCTGGAAATCCCAGTGACTACTTATGCGGCGAAATACTTCATGGGCTTGGGGCAACGCGGCGGCCTGTTCCCGGAGAATGGGATTGATTGGAAATGGAATGTCCAAAAGAATCACCAGGATTCATTCTGGATTGGTAATGTAAATGCTGGCGTACGCGTGTTGTTGAAGGGTGATAATTATCAGCGCCCGCTCGTCAATGTTTATTATAAGTACGGCCCATTGAATTTACCCGAATCTTGGGGTAACGAGGGCAAAGGCGGTATCCGCATAGCCCCGGTAGATCAACAAAATGGCCAGACGCTCGTTCAGGCTTTTACTGGCCCTAGAACGCTGTCTCCGGGCAAACCTCTGAATTTCGGAATGGAACTTTTGCCTACTCCGGTAAAGCCTCTCGACTGGAAACGCCAAACGAGCGAACGGTATTTCCAGAGTAATTCAGACGTGAGTTCATCCTATATCGATCAGGCTTTAAACAATGGGGCTAATATCATCAATATCCACCATAAAAAGGATATTTATCCCTTCATCAACTATCCTTATGCGGATGAATCGGTCGCTGATTTCAAACAATTCATTGCAGCAGCTCACGATAAAAATCTCAAGGTGAAAAGCTACTACACCACGCGGGAAATTAGTGTCAAAATCCCAGAAATTTGGGCTATGCGTCAACTGGGCGGCGAAATCATTATGGATGGCCCAGGCAAAGAGGCTCGTACGGTCACGAACCGTCAGGGACCCCACGAATGGCTCAATAAAAATTTCGGCAATCATTTCATCCCGGCTTGGCACAATGTGATCCATCGTGGAAAATTTGCCGGGGAAATGGATTTGTCTGTGCTGACGACTCCCGACTCGCGATGGAACAATTACTATTTGGAAGGCTTGCACTGGATGGTGCGCCATATGGGGCTGGATGGCATTTACATCGACGATTGCGCGTTGGATCATGAATCGATGAAGCGGGCACGGCGGATTCTCGACGCCGATGGCAAACGCCGCATGGTCGATCTTCACAGCTGGAACCATATGAACGGTTGGGCGGGTTATGCCAATTCTGTCTTGATGTATGCCGACTTGTTCCCATTTATCGACCGCTTGTGGATCGGCGAGGGTTTCTCCCCAAATTCTTCTCCAGATTTTTGGATGGTCGAAATGTCGGGCATTCCCTTTGGCTTGATGAGCGAAACTCTGAATAGCCACAATTATTGGAGAGGGATGGTGTATGGCATGACGCCGCGTTTAGGGTGGAGTGGCAACCCAACGGCTATTTGGAAACTGTATGACCAATTGAAAATGGAATCTGCCCAAATCAAGGGTTATTGGGATCCCTCGTGTCCTGTTTCTGTCGATTCACCTCATGCTCGTGCTACGGCTTTCGTCGCCAAAGATTGGGCTTTGGTCGTTGTCGCCAACTGGACTAATCGCGATGTGCAAACTTCACTGTCCCTAAACCCGGCCTTGCTCGGTTTCCCTGCCAACAACGTTTCTATGCCTGAAATGAAGGGTATTCAGGAGGGGCGTGCAGCTGTGAACCTGGCCGAGAAGCCTCTCTTGCTGAAAGCCAATCAGGGCGCCTTCCTGTTGATCCGCAAGTGACTGAATGGAGAAGTTAAGGATGATGTTCTTGGCTTTCAATCATTAGTGTCCGGTAAAAACGGAGAAGACGGTATTGGGTCGTTCATAATGCCCATCAAACGGTCGTTACGGATCTCCTTTTGAAAAAGGAAGCCCCCCGCCTAATTAAAACAAGGCTGGTTTTTGGGGCTTTCTTACCGGTTTTAGTATTGTTACCTAGTCCCTTTCCTGCTTTTCGAAGAAGCATAGCAGTTCTCGTAGCGCATGAACTTCAAACCTGTCCGCCGGAATCCCTCCCTAAAGGAGTTCTACGCATTTCTGGAACTCTGCTACACACCATGTGCAGTTGGTCGACAATAAGAACTTCCCCCAATTGGTGTCTTGAGGGCCTCGACTCTCTCCTTATAGAACTACCTCAAAGGGGTGTTTATTCAAAAAGTTTTACCGGATACTAATGTTTTGAAATAATTCCTGAATAGCCAACGTAGTTGTATATAGTACTAATGAAAAGATCTCTCCTTTTGTCAGTGGCGGTTTCCCTATTCCTTGCCAATTTTGGAATGACGCAGGATATGGAGGAAGTCTTCGAACCTTTTCCTGAATCTCAAAGAGAATTGCTAGTGCGAGGCCAATTCAGTGATTTAGAAGAGGCTCTTTATGGGGCTATTCGAAAAGTTGTCGACGGTAAAACGCTAGAAGCTATTCTTGCGGATGAAAGGCTCATGCATTGGGTAACGGCGGCAGAATTGATTCGCCTTACTGGTGCGGACCATATGGAGGCGCTTTACGGTAGAGGACAAAAATATATTCGGTTCCTAATGGTGTTTTTGCAGGACCCTGAATGGATGCAACTTTATTTGCGAGCGGGTTTGGTTCCGACGAATACCGAGGTTGGTTTGCGTGTCCTGGCTGACATATGGGCCGTGGATGGACAGGCTAAGGATTTCAGAAATTATTTGTCCTTAGCAACTGGCATCGCTTCGTCTTGGGGGGCAGGGCGCAATGCGCCCCGAGTACAATTGGCGGAACATCACCCGTCGCCGGGTAAAAAGTGTAATCCTGTTTGGCGTTATAGATTTTTTAAAAGATCCCACCAGCAAGAGAAACTGCACCCAGGCTTTATGAAATTGCAACCCTGGGAGATCCGCTTTTTGGTGGCTAGCGGAGTTGACGACGCTTCGTTTCAGTACTGCCAGGATAATATCAATCTACCGTGGGAGCAATACGATGGAGCTTGTTGGTTTGCCAATTATAAGGGAGGATCGGATTTCGGCGATAGCATTCACAATGGACTTCTCTTTTATGCCCCTTGCAGCAACGACATAGGTATTGTCCAGAAAACTGTCGAACAAGGTGGTGTGTGCGGTGCTCTATCAACGTTGGGCAGTATAGCGGCAGCGGCTCGAGGCATCCCATCGTATACTGTGGGACAACCAGGACACTGCGCTTATGCTATCCGATTGAAACGCGGCGAATGGCGTGGCGGATTTGGCGGGCCGATTGGCGGCATGAAAGAATATATTTTCTTTGACGGGTTAGATCCGGTTTCTCGAGATTTGATGGAAGCTGTATTCGCCGACGATGCCAATGTAGAACAATCTTATCGCGAAGCTTCTCTGGCTCGAGTGTTGGTTGCTGCGGGTAAAGACAACTTGGCTCGGGCTGCTTGGGAACGAGCCATCAAGACGGCGCCATTGAACGCCTTTTTTAGACAGGATTATCAGCAGTTTATCGAGGAACGGTTCTTGTTCTCCAAAAAACAATGGTGCGACTATGCTTGTAACCTTCTCAACGATTTCGAAGGACACGGGTTCGCTGCCCTGGAAATTTTGAAAGACTTGCAGCCGAAATTTCTTGAAGGGCAGAGCGATCAAACGAAACTTGACTACTTTGCGAAGGTTCACAAGATGTTGGCAACGACCCCTATGGCTTGGTCAATTAAGCCTGATGGAATTTTTGAATTCCAGACAAACATGTTGCAGCAGCCGGAATCTTGTAGCAAGCTTTTCGAAATTGTCCTGAAACAGCATTTTAACAAAGGAGATGGCGCATTGTTTGGTTTCGCGTTGAACTGGGGGGTTAAGCAGTTTGTTGAACAAGGCCAGGAAGAATATTTTGACCGGGCGTTTCAGGCGGCTGTGAGGATGGAAAACAGAACTTCAGGTTCTGCTCCATTGGACGCTAAGGCGTTGAGCAATAACTTGGGACAAGCAATCAGTGGTGCTGAAAAAGCGCGTGCTCGTGGTGCATTCCAAACTCTTAGCAAGTTTGCTGCGCCATTCTGCCACAACGAGAGCGGGCCGTCGGTTGACCAATTTGATTGCCCTCCTGGCGAACTTGCTTCAGAAGGTGGATTTATTATGCTGTCCTCCTATCAGCGTGGACGTGATAGACCTTGCGATCATGCTAATGTATTAGCAAAAAAACCTGGTTTCCTCTGCACGGAATCTCAGAACAACCCGTTTGTCATGATCGAATTGCCACAACCGATTAAAATGTCTGGCGTGTTGCTGGTTAAAGCGCGTAACAATCAAGACCTGATCAAAAATATCAAAGTTAGCCGCTCTACAGATGGCGCAACGTGGTATGAAGTCGCCTCAACAGACAATATGCCCTATCAATGGAAAATTGTTACGCCAGAAACGCCTGAGGTCCGCTGGATTAAGGTGGAATCTACCAAACCTGACAAAAATTATCTGTTAATGCGCAATATCCTTGTATTCAAAAGTGAGAGATAAATGACATGAATAACTTATTCCATACGATGAAAACTTATCTGATGTTCTTATTGATGTTTGCCTTGGCCATGGTGTGTTCTGCTATAGACATTTTGTCTTATCCAGAGGCATGTCAAAAAGCCAAAAATGAGAAGAAACCTATTGTTGTGTTTTCAGATGGTTCCAATTGGTTACCTCATTCTCGGGAATTCCGGGAGTCTTATCGTAACCTTGTTGATCAATCTCCTTTGGGAACGCAAGTTGTCTGGGCCATTAAGGATGATAAGGTCGGGTTAACTCCAGAAGAAATACAAGAGGAAAAGAAACGCCCATCGCCTCCTATTAAGATATGGGCTTACCCTGGTATTCAGGTCGTCGATAGCGAAGGGCGTGGAATCTTCAGAATGCAGAATCTGAATGTTCAAAAAATTGGAAAAGCTGATGCAATTTTGCAGAAAAGCGTTCAAATGATTCGAAGACGCGATGAATTTTGGGCAAAAGCCGATAAACTTAAAGGACCGCTAGCAGCCGAAAATTGGGCAAAAGGTCTGTTGCTTCTTCCTTCTTACGTTCGTGGATCTTACAAGTCGATCCTTGAACGGATCAGAAAAGAGGACCCTGAAGATAAAACTGGCTATTATTTGCGACTTACCTTTAATGCTGCCGGTTTTATCGGCGGTCAAATTAATCCTCTGCTTAAAGAGAAAAAATACGATGAGGCATATTCCCTTGCTAATAAATATCTCCAATTGCCTAGACTTTCCCAAGAACAAAAACAACATGTTGCCGTCGCTCTATGGCGCATTGCCGCAGCTGAAGGGAACAAGGAAAAATCACTGCTATACCTGAAGCGTACGGCACAGATGAACCCAAATACAACATTCGGCCAAAATTGCATGCGCCTTTATAACTTTTACACCAAACCAATCGAATTGACTTCTTTACGTTGGTTTGACACCGACATCCGCCCAGATTGGACGTTAGCTCGTGTAAAAGTTGGTCATGTTGTCAAAGAAGCTGGTACCTATATCATCGAATTCAAACAACTTAACAGTAGAACTAGGTTCCGCAAATTAGAGTTCCAAACCCGAGGCAAAACGCTGGCAAAGGTTCCTGACGACAAAGACCGTTATCGTTTTGAATTAACGCTTCCCAGTAACCCCTCCTCTGATATGACGCTTGTTTTCGAAATGCGCGGTTCTGAACATGGCGCGGGCGAAATCATGATAACTAAAAAATCCTGAGACTGAATGTAGACTACCCTTATAGAACACCTGAATTTTACGTCACTCGTAACTGCGCTGGGCGCCATGAATGGTCTGGGTTTGAAGGTCTCCCTGAAACATTAATCCGCCGCGCTTAACGTATCAGCCTCAGTTATCTCCAACAATCGTAAATCTTTCCACAACTTGTAGAAAGAGGCTATCCCTCCTTTGTTGGCCATTCTTTGGGTCTGTTTCAAATCTGCTGGTAAAAACATGCATTAGTGTCCGGTAAAAACGAATAAGACAAAATTAAGGTGGCCGCAATGCCCATAAAACGGACCTTACGGATAGCCTTGTGAAAAAGTAAGCCCCCCCTATCAAAAAAGCGTTAATTCTGGTGGGCCTTCCTCG
>CASFPZ010000011.1 GCA_949296365.1 uncultured Akkermansia sp.
GGGGGGCTTACTTTTTCACAAGGCTATCCGTAAGGTCCGTTTTATGGGCATTGCGGCCACCTCAATCTTGTCTTATTCGTTTTTACCGGACACTAATGGTTTCGAGTGGGTTTTGTATCGCCTCCAAGCGTGTTTGACTAGAATAGGCAAGATCCCTTGTTACTCATTCGCGATACACGTTTAATTAATTCATATCACATCATGTGTCTCGAATCAATCTCAAATTTCAACAGACCCTATTTTATTTTTACGCAAAATAAGACAGTTGCTTTAGCAACATGCCGGAGTATCCAGAGCGAATGGCTCATTGAGCCACATTGACGTACCTAGGAGGTTGGAAGTAGGCTTGTTGACCTCCTCGCGAGTACTCATGTTCAGCCGCAATTCATTTACTCCATAGAGAGTTATATGGCAGAGTCTTGGGACATGGGGAGCTCCTGTTCTGAGGCAATCATGAAGGGGGACACGTTGTTAAAATTCTTTCTTTCCATTCTGGAGGTGGTTACTATACTAGGGGTGTTCAATTATAATTTTTTACGTGTATGAAGATTTGGCTTGATGGAGCATTGGTAGACGAAGCGGAAGCTAAATTGTCCGTATTTGATCATGGGACCTTGTATGGAGATGGAATATTTGAGGGGATTCGTTTTTACAACAAGCGCGTTTTTCGGTTAGACGACCATTTGGTGCGGTTATTTGATTCGGCGCGGTATTTGATGTTGTCGTTGCCATGGAGCTACGATGAGATATCGAAGGCAGTGTGTGAGACTGTAGTAGCCTCAGGTTTGAACGATGGGTATATTCGGTTAGTGGCGACTCGTGGAGTAGGCAACTTGGGGTTAAGCCCAGTGAACTGTAAGGCATCGTCTGTTTATGTCATTGCAGACAAGATAGCCCTGTACAAGCCAGAAGTGATCAAAAAAGGGTTGGATTTGATTACCAGTTCAGTGCGACGCAATCGTCCGGACATGTTGTGTCCTCAGGTGAAATCGCTTAACTATTTGAATAACATTCTTGCGAAGATGGAAGCAGTGCGTTGCGGGGCTGCAGAAGCTCTCATGTTGAATGAGGCAGGCAACGTAGCAGAATGCACAGGCGACAATATCTTCATTGTCAAGAATGGGATCGTCTATACGCCACCGGTGACGGATGGTGCGCTCGATGGCATAACCCGTCGTGTTGTCCTTGAAATTTGCAAAGAGCTAGGTATTCCAGCCGTGGAGCGAACGATCAATCGTTATACCATGACCGTAGCCGACGAATGTTTTCTGACAGGTACAGCAGCCGAATGCGTGCCAGTGACGAAGTTAGATGGTTATATTATAGGGGGAGGGGAAATGGGGCCAGTGACGGAACAGATTTTGGATCGCTACAAATTTTTGACAACGACGACAGGTACACCAGTTGAGGGCTAGATAACTTACTCGTTTCCTCAAACTCATCAATATGTTTTTATGGTAGAGGGAAGAGAAGAGTTTTGTCATGTTTTGCCAATGGAGGGCAAGGCTAGGGACAATTTGGCTGAGGTGAGGGGATTAAGCAAAATGGTCTTGCTCTTAAGTAAAAAATTGAGTTATTTGTGATTTATGCCAACAGTTTCTCTATCGTTGAGAGAGAGATCGTATACGATCCATGTAGACAATGGTTATTTAGATCGCGTCGGCGAATTTGCATTTCGGGCAGGGATATCGGGTAAAGCCGCCTTGGTCACAGAGACACGGGTGGCTCCGTTATATGCAGAGCGAGTGCAGGTGTCGTTGGAAAAAGCAGGGTTTGTCGTTTCGCAGCATATTGTGCCAGCTGGCGAGATGTCGAAGAGTCTAACTTGTGCCGAGCAGTTGTGTCGAGAGTTAGCGCGTGCGGGACATGATCGTTCAAGTTGCATCGTGGCATTGGGGGGAGGGGTAGTTGGAGACTTAGCAGGATTTGTGGCTTCGGTGTACTATCGAGGTGTTCCGCTGGTTCAGATCCCAACGACAGTAGTAGCTCAGGCAGACAGTTCGACGGGAGGCAAAACAGCAGTCAATATTGCTGAAGGGAAAAATTTGGTAGGAACGTTTCATCAACCAGCTCTTGTTGTAGTGGATCCTACAACACTGGTGACACTCGATACGAGGACCTTGGCAGAGGGGATGGCAGAGGTTATCAAGCATGCGGTGATTCGGGATGTTGGCATGTTGGGCGAGCTCCGGCAAATTGGTATGGAAATAGGCTTAGGTTTTTCTTTGAAAACGTTAAGCCGTTTGCCTGATTTGATGGCTCGCAACATTGGGATCAAAGCGCGAATAGTGGAAGAAGATGAACGAGAGACGCGAGATGTTCGGGCGTTGCTCAACTTTGGGCATACGATAGGCCATGGGATTGAGGCTTCTGTTCCCTATGGCAAGATTTTCCATGGTGAGACAGTGGCGTTGGGGATGCGGGCTGCACTGAATCTTAGTGTTTCGAAGGCAGGTTTGGGGCAGGCAGATGTCCAGCGTGTGATGGAGATCATTGATTTGATGGGGTTGCCAACCGTGTTGCCGGCTGATTTGCAGACCGATGTGATAGCGAATCACCTGGCTCGAGACAAGAAATTCCGCCAAGGGCACATTCGTTTCGTCCTTGTACCGCAATTAGGGCAAGCCTATGTTTCAGAAGACGTGACGTGGGGAGACATTGAGGAAGCCATAGAAGCGCTGAGAACTCCCTTTTCTTATTGAACCATGGTGATTTTTGTATTTCTTGCGTGTTTGTTGTTCTGTAGTGGCGTGCAGCTGACAGAGGCAGGAGTATTACCGGAAGGATGCCGACAGGCCATTGTGGGGACGACGCGCAGTTGGGACGATTCGCATGTGCGGCTTTCGCTTTTGGAAAAGCGAGGGAGTCGGTGGGTTTTGGTTCAGGGACCATTTGCAGGGCGTCTTGGCAAGAATGGCAGTGTGTGGGGGTTAGGGTTAGTAGAGCCGGGGAAGGGGCAAATGGGCAAGCGAGAGGGAGATGCCAAATCGCCTGCCGGGGTGTTTTTGCTTGGCGATGCTTATGGCACTGTTAGCCCGCCTCAGCATAAGCGAACTCTTGTTTATCACCGCATCGGCGAACGAGATCTTTGGGTGGACGATCCGCAGTCTCCCTACTACAATCAGCATCTAGTTTTGAATCATACTCCTCGTACAGCTTGGGAATTGAAGCAGCAAATGCGAATTCACGATTACCACCACAGTCTCAAGTTGTTTATTCGCCACAATTCGGCAGAGACACGCGGGCGACCTGTGCCCGGGGCAGGATCATCGATCTTTTTTCACATTTGGCGGTCAGACGGGCGAGTGCCTACCGCAGGATGTACGTCGATGGCCGAAGCTGATTTGCGGCGTATGATTGCTTGGGTAGATCCTTCGCTGGCGCCAGTGTATATCTTGTTACCGGCTTCCGAGTATATGAAACGCCGGGAAGCATGGCGGCTTCCGTAAACCATATGCTGAACCAGAACCCATCATCAGAAATTTTTCACGCATGAATCGATATTCGTCGCAGATACGAGTCCGAATTGGCGAGTGCGGGCCAGATGGTTCAGTGTCGCCGGTTGCCTTGTTGCATTGGATCCAGGATTTGGCAGAAGAGCATGCGTCGAGCCTCAATTGTGGGTACCAATTTTGTCGAGAACATGGGTTGGCGTGGGTGATGTTTCGCTTATCGGTACAAGTGCATCGTGCTCCGCGTTGGCGAGAGTTTGTGACAGCCACGACATGGACGTACCCAGCGGGGCCTTTAGCAGCGTGGCGGGATTTTGTCGTTTGCGATGTTCAAGGGCAGGCCTTAGTTGAGTCTACCTGTCAATGGGTTTTGCTTGATGCGCGACGTAGGCGGCCTGTTGTTTTGAAGAAGTATTTGGTGGATTTTCCCCAGGGGAGTTTTTCGCCGTTGGTGTCTGTAGCCGACAAGTTATGGGAGGCCCCTGTTGACGACGAGCCTGTTTGCCAGATACGAGCAAGTCGTAGCCTTGTCGACCTGAATGGGCATATCAACAACTCAGCATATCTCGTCTGGGCGTTGGATTCCTTGCCAGACGACTGGGAGAACAATCGCCGATTGAGATCTTTCTCTATAGTTTTCCGCAAAGAATCATTTGCTGGTGAAAATATTGATTCACACTTGCAGTTGATAGGTTCTGTTTCGCGACACGATCTCTGGAGTGGAGGAAAATCTCGTGCTGCGGTAGAGATAGAGTGGTCTGGTTTAGAGCCCCGTTGACAGGACATGTCCCCTTTTCTCGAAATTCGGAATGTAAGTGTTTGTTACCCGGGACGCAAAAGTGTTTGGGGGAAGAATGCGCCAGGCGTATTGGCGGTGGATGGAGTGTCGCTGAGTTTGCAAAAGGGCGAGGTTTTGGGGCTCGTGGGTGAATCTGGGTGCGGGAAGTCGACATTGTCGCGAGTGATCATGCAATTGCTTTCGCCGACATCAGGATCCATTATTTTGCGGGGGGAGAATTTAACAGCTTTGTCAGCTCGCCAAATTCGCCGGCGCAGGTTAGATTTTCAAATGATTTTCCAGGATCCCTACTCATCGCTTAACCCGCGTTATACGGTTTATGCAACGTTGGCAGAAGCTATTCGTCAGCGCCATCGTAGCTGGGGCAGACAGCAGATGAAACAGGCAGTTGCCGAACTTATGCAGAAGTCTGGGTTAGATCCCCGTCTTATGTTGAAGTATCCGCACGAATTTTCGGGAGGACAGCGGCAGAGAATAGCGATAGCCCGAGCATTGGCGCCTGAACCGAAATTAATCATTGCAGATGAACCGGTGTCGGCTTTAGATGTGTCGATTCAGTCTCAGATTTTGAATTTGCTGATGGCCTTGACGCGCGAGTTGCAGTTGACGATGATTTTTATTTCACACGATCTTTCGGTAGTTCGTTATATGGCTGACAATATTGCAGTTATGAAACAAGGACGTATTGTCGAATACGGCGAAGCCGAGCGCGTGATGGGATCTCCAGAACACCCCTATACTAAACAGTTGTTGGCTGCTGTGCCATTAATTGAATGGACAGACCGCGCTAATCCCAATTGAACTTCTGCCTTTGGCTTGATTTGCTTATCATTCTAAATATCTGATATTCTTAAAATATTATGGCTCATGCAGCTACAATAGAAATTATGGCACCAGCCGGGAGTTTCGAGTCACTCGCAGCCGCGCTGGATGCAGGTGCCGACTCCGTGTATTTTGGCGTTGGCTCGTTGAATATGCGTTCACGAGCTACTGTCAATTTTAATGCAGATGATTTGCCGGAAATTGTCCGGCTCTGCCATGAGAGAGGAGTCAAAGCTTATTTGACGCTCAATATTATCGTCTACGATGAAGAGTTGGAACAAGTCCGCCAGCTTTGCGATTTGGCTCGCCAGGTTGGCGTCGATGCTGTCATCGCTTCTGACATAGCCGTGATTGAGTATTCTTGCCAAATCGGCCTGCCGGTTCATGTGTCGGTTCAAGCTAATGTTTGCAATTTGGCTGCGGTTCGGTTTTACGCAACATACGCGGAAGTTATGGTGCTAGCTCGCGAACTGACACTCCAACAAATCCGGCATATCATCGACACGATAGCAGCAGAACACATTTGTGGTCCGACGGGAGATTTAGTGCGAGTTGAGATTTTTGCCCATGGGGCTCTTTGTGTGGCTATTTCCGGCAAATGCCACATGAGTTTAGCTACTTATAATTCTTCTGCACAGCGAGGGGCTTGTTTCCAGAATTGTCGGCGATCCTATCGCGTGATTGATGAAGAAACGGGGCTAGAAATGGTTATTGATAACAAATACGTGATGTCGCCTAAAGATTTGTGTACGATTGGAGTGATCGACCAGTTGCTTGACGCGGGCGTTTCCGTCTTCAAACTCGAGGGACGCGGTCGCTCGTCCGATTATGTCCATACGGTTGTTTCAGTGTACCGTGAAGCTGTCCAAGCCTGCCGAGATGGATCTTATTTGCCGGAACGTGTTTCTGAATGGACAGAGCGTCTTCGCCGCGTGTTTAACCGTGGGTTTTGGGAAGGCGGCTATTATCTCGGTAAACCCTGGAAAGAGTGGAGCGGTTCATCTGCTAACCAAGCAACAGTCCATAAAGTTCATATTGGTAAAATTACCAATTATTTCAGGAAAAACCAGGTTGCTGAAATTTTGCTTGAAGCTGGGGGGCTTGAGGTTGGGCAGACAATTTTGGTTACTGGCCCAACGACAGGAGCGGTAGAGATTTCCCCAGCAGAATTGAGAATCAAAACGGAAGATGATAGGGAATCGATCGTTTCATCCGTACCTAAAGGTAGTACAGTCTGCCTGAAAGTTGATACCAAACTCCGTCGTAATGACAAGGTCTACTTGATGCGCCCCAGACGACTCGATGACTGATCCTGATTCCCTTGAGCCAAGTTGGTGGACTGATTTACAGGCCAATACAACGGATAAAACATAAGAGAAAGTAAGCCCCTTCAATCAAAACGCAACGGCTTCGTTGTCCCTTTGTTTCGTAGGGCGCTTTTATCCCATTCTAGCAGCTTTTGATGGCATTGGCGTTTTTCCCCAGAGAGGAATACCATAGGAAGAATCCAAAAATTTTAGTGGGTTTGGCCTACAAAAAACATCCTGGACAAGCAGGACAGCCTCCAGGATGTTTTTTTGTTGAGAATGGGTATTAGCCGAGATAAGGCTCACTGAGCATTGGCTGGGGCACAATTCCACCGAGGAGTGACATCGAGTTTTCCACGGACGCCGGGGAGGTTATCTGGAACTTGATATTGCGATCTAGCTTGATGGTAGAGTTGGTTAAGTTTTTGAACATCTTGAGCATAGTTAGCAGATCCATAGACATTGTTCATTTGTTTAGGATCCTTTTCGTTGTCGAACATCATCCATTCGTCACTAGTCCAGATACGCGCAAACGTGTAACGCTGGGTTCTGATGCCATCGTGTCTAGGGGCGTTGTGTTCGCCAGGGTTTTCGTAGAAAGCATAGTAAAGGGGGCGATCGGCGAAAGCCTCGTCAGCTCCAGTTTTGAACAAGGGAATCAGGCTACGGCCTTGGAAGGTGTTCATGTTTTCAGGAGTATTGATACCGGCTAACGAACAGAAGGTAGGCGCGTAGTCGATTTCTTGGACCATGGCTTGAGAGCGTACGCCAGCCTTGATGCGACCGGGCCAGCGCATGATGAGAGGCATGCGGAAGGATTCTTCAAGAATCCAGCGTTTGTCATACCACCCGTGTTCACCCATGAAGAAACCTTGATCGCCGCAGTAGAGGACAATGGTGTTTTCCGATAGTTTATTTTTATCGAGGTAATCGATGATTTCTCCAACACTTTCGTCGACAGAAAGCAGGGTGGAGAGATAATCTTCCATATAGTGTTGCCAACGCCGTTTCAGGATATCGCTCTTAGTTTTGATTTTGCCGGAGCGGAGGTCGGCGACTAACGACTTTGTACGGGCGCGGTAGTATTCAAGCCAGGCTTCTTTTTCTTGGGGAGACATGCGATTGAGTTCACCCATACCCCAACCATAGCCAGGGCAGACGATTTGTTTTTGGAGGTCTTGTGGGATGAGTTCTTTGATCAGGTGTTCGTCGGACCAAACAGCAAAATGATTCTGGAGGCTTTGTTGGTTTTTTTTGAGGAAGCCAGGGCGATTATCAAAGTTGTCTTCGAGGTTGGAGGGAGGATTCAGTTTTTCGACAAACGATTTGATCTTTCCAAGGTTTTTGATAGCTGGATTCCAGTTTCTGTGTGGGGCTTTGTGTCCGACAACTAGCATGAACGGCTTGGAGGGGTCGCGTTGGTCGAGCCAGTTCAAACTCTTCTTGGTGACGAGTTCGGTGGCATAGCCAGGTTCGCGAAGGACTTGTTTTTTGCCATTAGGGGCGAGAGAGATAAAGTCAGGGTTGTAGTACGAGCCCTGATTGGGGAAGATTTCCCAGTGGTCGAATCCAGTAGGGTTAGATTCGAGGTGCCATTTGCCGAAGACAGCCGTTTGGTAACCGGCTTTTTGAAGCATTTTGGGGAATGTGGGCTGCGAACCGTCAAAAGGTTTGCCTTGCGCATTTGCTAGGAACCCGTTCATGTGAGAATGGCGACCTGTATAGATACAGGCCCGGGAAGGACCACAAAGCGAATTAGCGCAGTAGCTACGATCGAAAACCATGCCTTCATCGGCAAGGCGATGAAAATTAGGTAAGGGGACAGGCGAATCTTTTTCACAGGTTCCAAGAGTCTGGTAAGAGTGGTCGTCTGTTATAATCAGGACAATATTAGGCAGAGGAGCCAGTCCTTGTTGAGCAGGTTTTTCTTGAGCGAAAAGCCCTATTGCGGCAGAGGCAAATGCAGCAAACGTGGTTATGAATCGGGCCATCATGATGGTTATATATGTTGGATGATGACAAAAAGGAAGCTTTATGTTGGATCAGGACGCGAAAATGTACATTTCCATTGTTACGGGATAGATTCTCCAGCAATCAAATCGTTCCAGGTTTGGCGTTTACGGATAACGTGCCAGGAGTTCCCATCAACAAGGATTTCGGCTGCTAGCGGGCGCGAGTTATAATTTGAGGCCATGGCAAAGCCGTAGGCACCAGCAGAGAGCACAGCGAGTAGTTCACCTTGATGGACTTGAGGAAGACTTCGGTTTTGCGCCATGAAATCCCCTGATTCGCAAATAGGGCCGACGACGTCGGAGACTATGTTGGGGCGATCTGGGTGTTCGGCGATAGGAATGATTTGATGGTAACCTTGGTAGAGGGCTGGGCGGATGAGATCGTTCATGCCAGCATCGACGATAGTGAAGGTTTTGGCTTTTCCTTGTTTTTCGTAGAGGCAACGCGTGATAAGAGCGCCCGCATTGCCGACGATAAGGCGACCAGGTTCTACGATGATTTTCAGGCCTAGCGGCTGCAGCAGAGGAACGATGGAATCGGCATAGGTTTTAATGGTAAGTTGCTCGGGTGTTTGATCCCACCATGATTTGCTGGCCGACTCGAGACTGTTTTGATAGACGATACCAATACCACCGCCAATGGAAAAAAATTCGATATTGAACTTGTTTTTGAGATGCAGAGCAAGCGGAGCTGTTTTGCGGACAGCTTCGACAAAGGGAGCAGCCTTGGTTAGTTGCGAACCAATGTGCATTTGCAATCCTTTGAGACGGATATTCGGTAATTCACGGAACGCCCACTCGTAGAGCGGCTCTATGCGTTCGAAGTCGATGCCGAATTTATTCTCGGATTTGCCGGTAGTGATGTATTTGTGGGTACCGGCTTCGACGTTGGGGTTGACGCGAACAGAAACCGGGGCGATGAGGCCCATTTGCCCGGCGATAGCGTTGATAGCGACTAACTCGGCCTCTGATTCGGCATTAAAGGCATAAACTCCTTGTTCAAGAGCGAATTGGATTTCTTGTTGGGTTTTGCCGATACCGGCATAAGTGCAGCGATGGGGATTCCCACCCGCCTGGATGACGCGGAATAATTCTCCCCCAGAGACGATGTCGAACCCGGAACCTTGATGGGCCATGAGATTGAGGATAGCGATATTCGAGCATGCTTTGACGGCAAATTCTACTTCGGCGTCCAGAGGCGACAGGGCTTCCTTAAGCCGGGCATAGTGTTCGAGGATAGTACGTTTACTGTAGACGTATAGGGGCGTGCCCTCCTTGGCTGCTAATTGGTCCAGATTAACGCCTTCGCAATGGAGGGTACCGTGGCAATAGGCAAAAGAATGCATAGATAAGATAGAAGGGAATCGGTGAGGATGCCGATGGATGATGTGGTTAAAAATCGCAGTTACGGGGCGTTCTGGGGTAAGGAAGGACGTCGCGGATGTTGGCAACTCCGGTCATGAACATAATGAGGCGTTCAAAACCAGCGCCAAATCCGGCGTGAGGTACGCTGCCAAAGCGACGCAGGTCGATGTACCACCAGTAATCTTCTTCTTTAAGCCCTTGTTCTTTCATGTGGTTTATCAGGACATCGAGGCGTTCTTCACGTTGACTGCCGCCAATGATTTCGCCGATTCCAGGGACGAGCACATCCATGGCTGTTACGGTTTTGCCGTCGTCATTGAGCCGCATGTAGAACGGTTTGATTGATTTAGGGTAATTGTAGACGATAACAGGACTCTTAAAGTGTTCTTCTGTCAGGTAACGTTCGTGCTCGCTTTGTAAATTGATGCCCCAAGAGACTGGGTATTCGAATTTTTTGCCTGATTGCAGGAGGATATCGATGGCTTCAGTGTACGAGCAACGAACAAAGGGAGTGTCGAGAACGTGTTGAAGGCGGCTCAACAATGTTTTGTCCACAAATTTATTGAAGAAGGCCATGTCTTCCTGGTTGGATTCCAGCATGTCACGGATTAGGAATTTGATGAAGTCTTCAGCAATGACCATGTCGCCGTGTAAATCGCAAAAGGCCATTTCAGGCTCGATCATCCAGAATTCGGCAGCGTGGCGCGTCGTGTTTGAATTTTCGGCGCGGAAGGTGGGGCCAAACGTGTAAACTCGCCCAAGGGCGCAGGCAAAGGTTTCGGCTTCAAGTTGGCCGCTGACAGTCAAGTAAGCTGCTTTGCCAAAAAAATCGTTGTCGAACGATTTGTTGCCAGGGTCGAGGGGATCCAGTGTGGTGACGCGGAACATTTCTCCAGCGCCTTCACAGTCACTTGCCGTGATGAGAGGCGTGTGAACCCATACAAAGTCATGAGCGAGAAAGAAACGATGTACCGCAGCAGCTAATTTGCTGCGTGTGCGTAGAATGGCCCCGTAGAGGTTGGTACGCGGACGCAGATGCGCAATGGAACGCAGAAATTCTGGAGAATGTCCTTTTTTTTGCAGAGGATACGAGTCAGGAGAACCGCCGAGAAGACAGATTGAGGTAGCGCGAAGTTCCCATTTTTGTTTGCCGGGGCTTTCGACCAAATCACCTTCGAGGCGAATGGCAGCTCCTGTAGTCATTTGGTGGATAGTGTCATATCCAGGGATGCCGACGTCAGCGATGGCCTGGAGGGAGGCCAACGACGATCCGTCATTGATTTCCAGAAACGAGAACCCTTTGGAGTCTCGGCGTGTTCGTACCCACCCCTCAATTACGACGCCGGGGCGTTCTGATTCGCTGTTCAATGCCTGCTTGACAAGGAGCTTTTCACTCATGTCTTAAGCAATAAATCGAATTCACTCAAATGTCAAAAGGGATGCATTACATGATTGGTTTTTGACACCACAGAAAAATGAGGGAAGAGGATTCACAAGAGGCAAAAGTCAAGAAAAAGCCCCAGACCCAAGGGTGATAGGGCTGGGGCAAGGGCTAATTAGAATTGGCGAGATAAGAGTTACGATTAAAGGAGAGCTTTTAATTTCTGGAGGATCTCATCTCTGGAACGAGCGCCGACGATCGTATCGACCACTTGGCCATTTTTGAAATAGATGAGAGTGGGGATGGAACGGACGTTAAAGGCGGAAGCGAGGCTATTATTGGCGTCGACATCTACTTTACCCACTTTAGCAGATCCGGCCATTTCCGTTGCAATTTGGTCGATAATAGGAGCGATCATTTTGCACGGGCCGCACCAGGTTGCCCAGAAATCAACCAGTACAGGTACTGGAGAGTTGAGAACTTCTTCCTTAAAATTGGATTCGTCAAATACTAATGCCATGATGTATGTGTTTATGTTTATTCTTTCGAAACAGTTATGCCCTGAATTTCTCGATCCGGAAGTCTATCTGTCATGATCTGGATAGCGCAGAAAGCAAGTGCAGCAACCAAGCCGACAATAGCCAGACCAGTCAATAGACCGGTTCCGCTTTCTTCATCATCATCAGCAACAGTTTGAGCAGAAGCTTGAACCGAAGAAACAGGCGCAGCAGGTGACATCGGGCGTGTCGGAGTCAGTGCGATCGTTGCTTTAGGCAACTGTGCAGTCGGTTGCCCGGCAGGAGCGGGGCCAGTTGGCGCTGAACCTGGGCGGAGTGGCGCAGGTGCAGAACCAGGCAACGCAATAGTTTTGAGGCCTGAGGCAGGGACGGAAGTGCCACCTAAACCAGCTGGTCTCAGCGGAGGAACAGGAGCACCTGGAGCCGCAGGAGCGACAGGAGGGGCGGGAGCAGCCGGAGCACCGGGAACAGCCGGGCGTGGCGGCATGCCAGCGCTTGGGGCAGGAGGTGCAGCGGGGGTTCCTGGAATACTGGGACGCGGAGGGACAGGAGCGCCTGCGGTTGGCACTGGCGGAACTCCTGGGACTGAGGGCCGTGGTGGCATGGGTGGTGGAGGATTACTCATAGGTATAGTTCTAGTTCGTCGTTGGCTATACTATTTCTCTCATTATCCCAGGCGATGCAAGCAAAGAATCGTGCCTGACCGAAATTTCTGCAAATTTTTGACATTTGATCGCGTATGAATGAGTGTTGGACGTGTTGAACGCTTGCGAAGTTGGGCGTTAGTCGTTATTTTGAGGACATATTTGTGTGCATGAAGCCATTGATACAATTAGCAGAGACTGAATTGCCGACAGGCGCTCGACTCGAGTTGCAAGAGAGGGATTCTTCATATTTTCTTTTAGAGGATGGGGTACAGACGGCCTCCAGCTATGCGCATGGGGGCGACGACAGGGTTGCTGAGTTAGGAGCGGCGCCAGTGAAGCGGGCAAACCAGCCTTCTGTATTGATTGTTGGGTTGGGCTTAGGTTTTATGTTGCGCGAGGCCATGCGCCAACTCAACCGCGAGAAAGCAAGTTTTGTCGTGGCGGAGCCATGTAGGGCGTTAGTTGAGTGGCATCATGAGCATTTGGCAGCACTGCATCCAGGGTTGCTAGATGATCCCCGGGTATCGATACAATACTGTACAGGGGTACAGGCAGCGCGACAGGCGGCCGGGAAGTACCATGCTGTGATGATGCGTTCGACACATGAGCGTTGTACATTGACGCCTGCGGAGGCAAACGATTACAGTGCAGCAGTCAAGCAGGGGGGAATGCTACTTATTTTGTTGGCTAGGCCCGATAAAAAACTGGAGCGTGTTTTGCAACAGGCAGGGTTTGATACTTCTGTTGACGTTGCGCCAGTTTCCCATAAAGGGAAGCAGACGGCGCAACAAACTATTCTTTTGGCGCGAAAGGGAAGATTTGTGCCATATGCGATGCGGCGTAAATAATTTTTAGAAACATATTAACGTACCAACATACCGACATGATTCCATCGAAATCAATCTTATGTTCATTATTAGCAGGCATAGCAATTTTGCCAGTGACGGCGGCAGACTATACAGTAGCTGGCGTTTTGCTGCCCAAGAAGGAGGCCCAGGTTATTTCATTTAAGCCAAAGGCGATTACGGATATTTCCCTAGTTAGCGTAGTGCCTCAGGGGACTCGTGTGTCAAAGGGGCAGACAGTGGCAGTATCTGACGTAAAAAATTTAAATCGTCAGATAGAAGCAATGGAACGAGTGGTTAGGTCGAAACAACTGGATTTTGAAAAGGTCAAATTTGAGTTGGAGCAAGACAAGATTCTCGTTGCCATGAAAAACCAGGAGGCAAAGACAGCGTTACAGCGCATGGATGAGGATTTGCAGGATTTTAAGCAGAAGCGACAAGCTCGCATGCTGGCAGAAGAAGACGAGAAAGTCAACCGAGCCGTTCGCAATCGTTCGTATAAGAAGGAGGAATTGGATCAGCTGAAACAAATGTATGCCGAGGATCAGGTGGCTGTTGAAACAGAAGAAGTCATTCTGACACGGTTGAATAATGAATTCAGCGAAGCGGATTTTGCCGTGAAAGGCGCCGAACTGTCAGCCTCAATAGCCAAGACACGCACCATCAAGCGTTATGCAGAAGATTTGGAGAATGCACGGAAGCAAAAAGAGCTGGAAGTCAAAAGCATCGAGTTTAAAAATCAGCAGGCTCTTGAGCAGAAGCAAATAGCATTTGAGGAAGCAGAAACGGCTTTGGCACAGGCGAAAGAACAGCTAAACAATATGAAAACTGACGTTGCCATGGTACAATTTCAGTCGCCAGCGGATGGAGTGGTGATCTATGGTGGGTATGTAGGTAATCGCTGGACGTCTGCTGAGATGGTAACGAAGTTGCGTCCTGGCGGTAAATTGGTTCCCTATGATCAGGTTGCGACAATAGTCCCTGAGAACAGTGAGCTGATCGTGCAGGCAGTTTTACCGGAAACAGTTGCAGCGCCACAGGCGGGGCAGCCGGTGAAGGTCAAAATTGCTGGTAAAGAATTTCCAGGGACAGTGATCGAATCTCATTCGGTGCCAGATGCGGCAGGCAAACGGCACATTATCGTGAAGCCCCACGCTGCAACTCAGGAAATTTTTGTGCCGTGTTTGCCTGTGCAGGTGGTGATCAGTACGCCTCAAGCATAAAGCTAATGTCAACAAGGGTTCCGGTCGAATGCGTCGTGTTATTCTATGGTGTTTAGCCGGTTTGGCAGCAATTTGCCCGGCGGTTCTTTCCACAACGGAGGCTGCCCAAGCTCAAAGACAGGGGCAGGCCGACCAGGGGAAACGGGATAGTATTCCTATCCCTAAAATTCCCGAAGTGCCACCACCTGCTCGCGAACAGCTCGAGACAGCGTTTCGCAAGGCTGCTTGGTTCCTGCTGCAACATAGGAATAAGGACGGAACCTGGGGAGATCATACGAGGACGAAAGGGTTGAATGTGCTTTGTCCGTATCCCCAGGGGCCGCGTTCGTTTCGTTTGGCATCTACTGCCTTGTGCGTGATTGGGTTAGAAGAATCGCCATTGTGGAACGACCCTGAGATACGAGCAGCGTCAGATCGTGCGCTCAATGTGTTGATGGATCAATTGCCTCGATTGAAGCGAGGGGATACGATAACGTTGTTGTCGACTTGGGCGCAGGCTTATGGGCTAGAAGCCTATTGTGCGGCAGCCAGGAGGCTGCCCAAGGATTCACCAAGATTCTTGCAGTTGAAGGAGGCGGCAGCTAAAGCAATCGAAGCGACGGATTTGTTGGCTGACGAGGCTTATGGTGGTTGGGGATATTATACGTTTGAGGTGTTTACGCAAAAGACGATAGGGTTGCCGACTTCGTTTTTAACTTCGACCGTGCTTTTGGCTTACAAGGAAGCCTTGGATGTGTTTGGGTTGAAGTCGGATCCTAATACGTTAAAACGGGCCTTGAAGTGTCTAAAGTCGCAGAGGACTCCGGCTGGCACATACGTATATTCTCGAGATCACCGGTATTACGCGACTCGGCCGATCAACAGGCATATTGGGAGCTTGGCTCGCAATCCTTCGGGAGACATGGCTATTATGAGTTGGGAGCCCCAAACTCTCTCGTTGCAACAGTTAGAGGACAATGTCGAGCGATTGTGGAGTCGAGATGGTTGGCTGGCCATGGCAATGAAAAAACCGGTGCCGCATGAAAGTTTTGCCCAGAACGCCGGGTATTTTTTCTACTATGGATATTATTATGCAGGGCGGGCGTTGAATTGGCTTCCCAAGGAGCATTTGCCGCGGCACGCAGCGCAGTTGTCGGCAGATATCTTGCATTTGCAGGAAAAAGACGGTAGTTGGTGGGATTATCAGTTGTACAATTACCATAAGTTCTATGGAACAGGGTATGCGTTATATGCGATGTCTCAGGTGTGGAATGTGTTACAGGGAGGTGAGATCTTGTTAGATCCCCGGAACGATCAGACGATTGTGGATCGTTGAATGATAAGCTAACAAGAGGTGGTTATGAATTGGTTGATAAGGGTAACAGTGTGTTTATTGGCAGGCTTGTTGCCCCTTGAGGCTTCTGAGCCATGGGAAACAGCTGTTCAACATTTTACCCAGGAGAAGCGCGACAGCATCCCCATTCCTCGAGTACCGGAGGTTCCTCCGCCAGCAGAGGAAGATCTCGACCGTTCTATTGAGCGTGGTGTTCGTTTCTTGCTTGATCATCAGAACAAGGATGGTTCATGGGGGGATCATACGCGCACCAAGGGGATCAATATTTTTTGCCCTTATCCATCGGGGCCGTTGGCATTTCAGGCGGGATCGACCGGATTGTGCGTGATTGGGTTGAATGCATCTCCTTATGCCCAAACGCCAGAAGTGCAACAAGCTATCGAGAAGGCCGTGCAGTATATGTTCGAGAAATTGCCGCGACTCAAGCGTGGTGATACATTGAGCGTGTACGATGTGTGGGGGCATGCTTATACGTTAGAAGCGGCTTGTGCCTTAGCGGCAAAATTGCCTCGGGATTCCAAGCGATATGAAGAATTAAAGAATTTTGCTCGCGATCGGATTCGGGCATTGGATGCCTTAGCGGATGTAAATGGTGGTTGGGGATATTTGACATTTGAGGTGTTTACTAAACGGCCGGCCGGGATCCCAACTTCTTTTTTGACGGGGACGGTGTTCATTGCCTACAAGGACGCCGAAGAAGTTTTTGGCCTCAAATCGGATCCCAAAGTGTTTCGGCGAAGTTTTCGTTTGTTACAGAAAATGCGAACACCGAATGGCACGTATGTGTATTCGCGGGACCACCTAAGGTATTCGACAACGCCGATCAACAGACATACAGGGAGTTTGGCGCGGACTCCTGCTTGCGATTGGGCGTTGCGGCGTTATGATCCATCTTTGATTTCTATTCTTCAACTTGAGGACGGACTTGAACGTCTTTGGAGTCGCTCGGGGTGGTTGGCCATGGCCTTGAAAAAGCCCTATCCGCATGAGAGTTTTGCTCAAAATTCGGGGTATTTCTATTATTATGGGTATTACTATGCAGCACGGTGTTTAGAGGATTTACCGCGGGAGCAATTGTCTAGGCATGCTGCTTTTATTTCGAAAGGGGTATTGCCATTACAAGAGAAGAATGGTTGCTGGTGGGATTATCCACTGTACAATTATCATCCGTACTATGGGACAGGGTATGCCCTCTATAGCTTGTCTCGTGTGCGGGACATTCTGACAACACAATCAAATTAGATCATGATGAACATACATTTGGCCTCTCAATCCATGTTGCCAGCATTGCCGACATGGCGTGAAATTGGTCCTGAGATCAAGGCAGAAGCGGTAGAATTACCATTCCATGTGTTGACAAAAGATTCTCAAATGACTTTTGACGTTGTCGATAACAAGGTACGCCGCATTTATTATGGAAGTCGTTTGACAAGGCCGGATGATGTATTGGCAGTAGGTTCATCTTCGTCGACTTTGTTCTATCCTACGCGAATGGATGCAATGGGTCCTTGGGAGAATGCGACGGGAGAATGGGATATTTCAATAACACAGGGGGACGGCACGAATTCTCTGGATTTGGTATACGATTCTTGTTTGAGAGCGAGGCCTCATCCCGGGGTAGAACTGGTAGCGATCGTTTTGCGGGATACCTATTACCCGATTCGGGTAAGTCTGTATGTGTTAGCGCATGATGAATCTAATGTGTTTGAACAGTGGGTGAAGATTGAGAATTTAGGAAGCAAACACGTGACGATAGACTATGGAGCGACGTGTCATTTGCAAGTACAGGCGAGTCGGTACTACGTGACCTCATTTCGGGGGACTTGGGGAGGAGAATCGCTGTTGAGAGAAGAAGAAGTACAGCAGGGGAATTGTTTAACGTTGAGATCGGATGTTGGGGTAAGAACAGCTCAAGAAGGGACGCCAGGGTTTGTGTTAGCGCTGGATCATCCGGCACAGGAAGAAACCGGCGAAGTTTATTTAGGCGCTCTTGCGTGGTCGGGTAATTATATCATGAATTTTCAACATTCTGCTTATGGCAAGATGTTTGCTTCGTGGGGGGTCGACATGCAAGAGGCACCCTATCGTCTTGGCCCTGGTCAAATTTTGGTATTGCCGCGAGCGATTTTGACTCACAGCATGCATGGCAAGGGAGAGGCTTCTCGGCAAATGCACCGGTGGGCACGCAGGTGTGGAATACGGGATGGCCATCAGGAGCGCATGACGTTATTGAATTCTTGGGAAGGAGCCTACTTTACGTATGACGAATCATTGTTACAAACGATGATGGAGCGTGCGGCAGGGTTGGGGGTAGAGTTATTTGTGTTGGATGATGGATGGTTTGCTAAAAAATACCCACGGGATAATGCCCAAGCGGGTTTAGGGGATTGGGTTGTTAATGCCAGCAAGCTTCCCAATGGTTTTGAAACCCTCATCCAAAGAGGACGAGAAAAGAACATCCAATTTGGTCTTTGGGTAGAACTGGAAATGGTAAACCCCAAGTCCGAACTCTATGAAAATCATCCCGATTGGGTCATTCAACTGCCGCATCGCGACCAGCGCGTAGAGCGCAATCAGTTGATTTTGGATCTATCGAATCCCGAAGTACAGCAGTACGTGATTGATTGCATGGATCGTCTTCTCAGTGCGAACCCAGGCATTGTTTACATCAAGTGGGACTGTAACCGTAAAATTGCGGATCCTGGATCTCTATTCCTGTCTTCTCAATGTCAGAAAAATCTTTTCATAGATTACATCAACGGCTATTATAAAACGCTGGAGGCCATTACTTGTCGTTATCCTCATGTTGTGTTTCAAGCATGTGCGTCTGGGGGAGGAAGAGCCGACTACGGAGCGATGGCTTTCCACCATGAGTTCTGGACTTCAGACAATACGGATCCGTATGAGCGAGTCTTCATGCAGTGGGGAATTGGGCATATCTTTCCAGCAATTGCAATAGCATCTCATGTTACAGTATCTCCCAACCGGCAAACAGGGCGCCAAACCTCATTGAAATTCCGTTTTGATGTTGCTTCTACTGGTCGTCTTGGATTCGAATTGCGCCCCCAAGACATGACGCCCAAAGAAACAGAGTTTGCCAAACTAGCATTGGAGACGTACAAAAGCATTCGACCAGTCGTGCAATTTGGAGATTTGTATCGATTGCGGTCTCCCTATGCAACAGGAGAAGCGGCATTGATGTACGTTTGGACCTCTACCGATAACGGTAAGCAACGAGCTGTCGTCTTTGCTTGTATGTTGCAAAAATTATTGGCGACGCGTGCTGCACCAGTCCAATTGCGGGGGCTTCACCCAGGAAAACGCTATTATATCCGCGAACTCAATGTCGATGAATCTGGGAATCGAATCAATCTTAGCGGGGTGGAGGTAGGCGGTGATTTCTTGATGAACCACGGGATTCCATTTCAGTTTTCACAGGCTATTCAATCAGCATTGGTGGAAATAACAGAAGTGTAGAATCATCGCTTGGCAACATGCTCCTAGACCAAAAAATTGAGGCAAAAGGGACAGTATTGAGGCACGGAGACACAGAGATGGGATTTTATTGCTATTGAACACGTAAAAACAAAAACTTATGGCTTGACCTTTACGTGTTGTGAGGTTTCTTTATCCCGTGCCATGCTTGTTCAGCAACTTAAATCAAAAATTCACCGCGCCATGATAACCCGCGGCGATGTGGATTATGAAGGTAGCATTGAGATCCCGGCGGATTTAATGGCGGCGGTTGATTTATGGCCCGGAGAGAAGGTTTTAGTGGCTTCCGTGACCTCGGGGAATCGTTTGGAAACTTATGTTCTGGAAGGCCCTCCTGGTACGGGGCAGATTATCATGAACGGCGGAGCTGCTCATCTGATTAAGACGGGAGAACGCGTTGTTATTATGTCTTTTGCTTTGTCGGAAGAGCGCCTTGTCGCCAAAAAGATTATTTGTAACGAGCATAACGAAATCATTTCCTAGGCTTTACAAAACAGATTTAGTCGACCATACTGCTTTGCCCATGATTTTAGCTTCTTTTCTTGATATCGCGATCAATCTGACTTTCGTCGTACAGATCATTGTGACATGCCTGTTACTGTTGGTTGTTTTAATGCAGCGTCCCAAACAGGAAGGTCTAGGGGCTGCATTCGGTTCTGCTATTACCGATCAGGCCTTTGGCGCACAAACGACTGATGTGTTGAAGAAATCTACTGTGATCTTTGGTTCTTTGTTCATGCTCATTGCTTTTGTCCTCTGTATTCTGCTGAACATGAAATACAAAGAAAATCTGCCGACTCTTTCTCAATCGCCTATTCCGGTACAATCTCAAGAGGCTTCTACAGAAGGACAGAAATCTGTTACTGAACTTATTCAGGAGCAAGAGAAAAAAGACGGTGGGCAAACAAATCCAACACCCCAACAACAGAGCCAGCAAACACCGCCTGCTTCTCCAGAGCCTGCTAAACAAACTCCTCCTGCTGGGCAACAACAAGCCCCTGCTCAGAATAAATAATTCCTATCTGGGGAAAGAAATTTCTAGTTGCTCTAACTTTTTGATAGAGAACGCTTTGCTGCGTTCTCTTTTTTTGTTTTTGGGAGAAAGGTTGTCTGAACTTGAGATTACGTAAACAGAATAATAGTTCTTCTACGTCAAGAACGATAGAAAAGAAAGGAGGTTTGGATTGATCATTAGCCTAGGAGAGAGGCCGATTTTCTCCCTAACGAAAAGAGAATTGTTTATTTTTGTTGTTGACATATAGCAACTGGAACTTTTACGTTTAGGGTTGTCAAATGAATCAATGATGAGAACTCGCATAGCCAACAAGGGAAAAGGAGAGGAAAAGGAGAACGTATTACAATCATGAGAAGGAGAAAGAAAATGATGATGTGGCTAGGAGGATTTTTGGGATTATTTATTTTAGCGGTGTTAGTGGTTTTCTGTTGGTTGATGAGGGAGATAGGGCAGACGCCGACAGCGGAAGAGCTGAAGATCTACGAGGGGTTACCGTATTTTAGGAATGGGGAATTTCAGAGTCCGGAAAAGATTATTTTGGATTTGGACCATGTTCGCAATGGGCCGATGAAGTGGACGACTTTTTTAAGCCGTTCGAAGTATGCGCCAGAGGAATTGCTTCCGCAGATTAAGTTGAATCGAGAGAGTTTTTTTGGGAAGCCGGAGGATTTTGCATTGTATTGGCTAGGACATTCGACAATGTTAATGGAGATAGCAGGGTATCGCGTAATGATAGACCCGGTATTGGAGAATGCAGGGCCTCTGCCATTTGTGGTGCCGAGGTATCAAGCATCGCCTCTTTCGCAGGATGAATTGCCAACGATAGATTATGTAGTGATTACGCATAATCACTATGACCATTTGGAGCGCAAGACCATTCAATCATTGAAGGGGAGCCGTTTTATTGTGCCTCTTGGGCTAGGGACGACGTTAAAGGGTTGGGGAATTGATGGAGAGCGCATTATCGAATTGGGTGGGGAGATTGTTGCGAAGCGGGTGAGCTACGTATTACAGCTGAAACAGCTGTTCACTATTCGGGGCGCGGCCTAGGTGATCGCAATAAGACTCTGTGGAATTCGTATATCTTCCAGTACCAGGACAAACGCATTTTCTGGAGTGGCGATAGCGGATATGGGGCACATTTTAAACGAATAGGAAAAACCTATGGTCCCTTTGATTTGGCGTGTGTTGAAATTGACGGCTGGAATACTGGATGGCCCAATACGCACATGTTTCCACGCGAGGCAGTGACGGCTGTTTGCGATTTGCGGGCTCAACGCATGTTGCCAGTACATTGGGCTGCTTATGATTTAGCATTGCACCCGTGGCAAGAATCGATCGATATGGTGGTGAGTGAGGCAGAACGGATAGGTGTTGAAATGGTGACGCCACGAATGGGTGAGAAAATAGAACCAGGAGTTACGAAGTCGGAGCAATGGTGGCGAACCCAACGCGAGTCAATCCAACAATAGACAAACGAAAAAGCATGATTAGGAATTATATAGGTAAAATGTTATTGAGTACATGTGCAGCCCTTTGCGCAGGGGCTTGGGCGTCGAACGACAGTAGCGGGGAGGTTGGTCGCCAGGCAGAGTGTCAGAAAAACTACCGGATCCTGTTTGGGGGTGAAGCGTTAACAGGGAAGGGGAATGATCCCGAAATGATGGCAATTTTGCAGAAGGTGATCTTCGGCGATGTATTTTCAACGGGTGTTTTAAGTATTAAGGAACGCGAGTTGATTACTTGCGTAACACTGGCGACATTACAGACGTTGCCGCAATTAAAAGCGCATGCCCAGGCAGCTCTCAATGTTGGGATAAGCCCGGTGGAGCTGCGTGAAGAGATGTACTTAACGGCTCCTTTTATCGGATTTCCCAGGATGTTGAATGCCGTAGCGACAGTCAACGAAGTGTTTCAGGATCGAGGCATCGCGTTGCCGTTGGAATCGCAAGGGACTGTGACAGATCAAACTCGAACTGAACAAGGGCGAAACTTTATCCAGGAGGCATTGAGGAGGCCATGAAAGGCGTTCCCGGCAAGTGGGGAGGTTGCGTCGAGGAATTGTTGACTGCTTATTGTTTTGGGGATGTGTATACGCGGAATGGCCTGGATCTGAGAATGAAGGAATTGCTGGGTTATTGCATATTGACGACCCTCGAGGCAGACAGTCAACTCAAGACGCATTTCTCTGGCAATATGAAGGCGGGAAATTCTCCGGAAAAATTAGCGGCGGCAGTGGTTCAAACTTTGCCTTACATCGGTTTTCCTGCGGCGATTAAATCTTTGCAAATAATTAAACAGGAGACGGTTAATTCGTCAGCTGACGATCTCGTGCGTCTGTCTTTAATTACCGTTGATTCTCGACAGTTGGAAGCTTACAAGGCATTGTTGAAAGAAGAAATAGAAGCTTCGATGCAACTTGAACCAGGAGTATTGGTTTTATATGCCGTCTTCGACCAACAGGTTCCCAACAAGGTGACTATTCTGGAAATTTACACAGATCGATCTGCTTATGAAAAGCATCTGCAGACACCTCATTTTCAAAAATATAAACAGGGGACGAAGGGAATGGTGCAAGATTTGAAACTGATCGATACGACACCTTTGATCCCAGGACTCAAGATTAAATAGAAGTGGATAACATGAAATTGTTTGACAGAAGAACGTTTATAAAAACATCGGCAATAGCTAGTGGCGCTTTGCTAGCTTGCCGCGAGGCAGGTGCGGATGAGAGCTTCCAGACCGACGAATTACTGAAGGGAGTTTGCGATATCCACATTCATGCCCAACCGGATTCACAAGCTCGTTCTGTTAATGAATGGAGCATGACTCGCGATGCGATGCAGGCGGGGTATCAAGCATTAATGTTCAAATCGAATGATTTCAGTTGCCATGACAGAGCCTACCTCGTACGCCAAGCCGTACCGGGAGCACAGTGTTTTGGAAGTTTTTGTATGAATCGCTGTCATGGGGATCGAGTTAATGTTATTGCAGCACGCCAGGCTGTGAAAACGACGGGAGGATTGTGTCGCTGTATTTGGATGCCGACGTTGGATGCGGTGTATCATTACAAATGTACTGGACGTAAAGAAGATGGAATACCAGTTATCGATGCAACGACAGGCAAAGTTTTGCCAGAGGTTCAGGAGGTGATGGAAGTTTGCGCTGAAGCAGACATTATTTTTGCAACAGGGCATTCATCTCCTGAAGAATCTCTGATTCTCGTGCGCAAGGCCCGCGAGATTGGTGTTGGCAAAGTAGTTGTGACTCATGCCAATTCTCATTTTTGGGTGATGACGCCCGATCAAATCAAGCAATGTGCCGAGTTGGGAGCCTATATCGAATACTGTTATTTACCTTGTTTGTGGGCCCAGGAACGAAGATGGCCCAGTATAAACGGCAGAGACACGAAGAGTTTGCGGCGTTTTTGCGCATAGTGCCGGAGAGGAGTTTCATTTCGACCGATTTGGGGCAAGCTGTGATGCCGCATCCAGTCAGAGGGATGCATCAGTGCCTAATCGCATTAACAGAATTAGGATTTAGCAGGAAGGAGATCGACCAATTTGTTCGAGTCAATCCTGCATGGCTTTTAGGACTTAACAAATAAGAACACCAGATGGACAGAAGAAAGTTTATTAAGAAATCAGCGTTAACAGTGGTTGCCAGCTCTATCATGGGAAAAACAGTTGCCTGTGGGCAGGAAAAATCTGGCCAGCCAGCGAAGGATATTTTGAATTATCGAGAGACGATGCCGTATCGGCCCATGGGGCGAACGGGAATTCAAGTTTCGGCGTTAGGATTTGGCATGTTACGGTTGCCGATGACGAACGGACATGTGGATTTTGATCAATCAACTGAAATGGTTCATCGAGCCATTGACGGGGGCGTTAATTATATCGATACGGGCCGAGTTTACCTGGGAGGCGAAAGCGAACAGGCAGTAGGCAAAGCGTTAGCGGGAGGGTGGCGCGATCGTGTCTATGTTACGTCGAAGGCCCCTTGGTGGGTCATGGAACGCCCTGAAGATTTTGAACGGCTATTTGATGAATCAAGGCGAGCTATTGGTACTGATGTGATTGATTTTTACCATATTCATATGATTATGCATCGTGGATGGAACGAGAAGGTATTACCATATCGTCTGATTGAAAAGATGGAAAAACTGAAGGCTGATGGTAAGATTCGTTTCATGGGGTTTTCTTTTCACGATAGTTTACAGTTGTTTAAAAAGGTGATTGAATATACTCCAGTTTGGGATTTTTGTTTGATCCAACATAACTATTTGGATTATGAGTATGAAGCAGGAGTGTTGGGGCCCAAGTATGCTGCTGCCAATGGCATGGGAGTTGCAGTCATGAAACCAGTACGGACGGGATTTCTTGCCAATCTTCCGCCAGTAATGCGCGAGACACTTGCCTCAACAGGAATTCATAAACCTGATGCCGAGTGGGCGCTGGACTACTTATGGGACATCCCGGAAGTCAGTATTGCCGTCAGTGGTATGGGCTCGATGAAAGATGTAGAGGCCAATTTGTCATATGCAGCTAAGGCAAAGCCTAACATGTTGACTCCTGCTGAACGAGAAGCCTTGGGAATGGCTATCAAAGCCTATCGATCGGCGGCAGGACACATTGACTGTACGGGGTGTTACCAGTGTATTCCATGTCCAGAGAACGTGGCTGTCGGCTATATTTTTGCCTATGTCTACAATAACTATATCTTGCATAAGAACAAGGAACGAGCGATGTTGGATTATACGGTATCGATGTCCCCCATCCAACGAGGGGATCCAGCATCGTCGTGTACAGGATGCGGCGAGTGTCTCTCCAAATGCCCTCAACATTTGGACATTCCGCGACTATTGGCGCGTGTAGAAGAAACCATGGGGAAATAAACTAGAGAATTTTTTTGATCCAATATGAAAACGAATATGAAATTTACAATGCATGTTCCTACCCAGGTTTTATTTGGGGAAGGAATGCTCGACCAATTGGGTCAGCAAAAGCTGCCCGGGAAAAAAGCGTTGATTATCATTTCGAATGGTAAATCAACTCGAGCCAATGGTTATTTGGCTCGTACGGAAAAACAATTGGAACAGGCTGGCGTCGAATCGATCGTGTTCGATGGAGTTTCTCCGAATCCAACGGTCGCTAATGTCGAAGCAGGTGCCCAAGTAGCTCGCGACCATGAATGTGATTTTCTGGTGGCGTTGGGCGGAGGAAGCGTCATGGATTGTTCGAAGGCGATTGCTGTCATGGCGACCAATGAAGGAACCTTGTGGGATTATGTGGCTATTGGGTCGGGGCAAGGCAAACCCATTGCGGTGAAACCTTTGCCAATCGTTGCCATTACAACGACAGCTGGCACGGGGTCTGAAATTGATTCAGCTGGTGTTATTACGAAGGAAGATACGCACGAAAAGGCCTTTGTGGGGAATCCACAGTTGTTCCCCGTGTTAGCGATTGTGGATCCAGCGTTAATGATGAGCGTACCTCCTCAGTATACAGCATTCCAGGGGTTTGATGCTTTGTTCCACAGCGTGGAGGGTTTTATTGCCAAGGGTGCGAACTTGATGAGCGATATGTACGCGTTGACAGCAATTGAGAAGCTTGCCAAGTATTTGCCGCGAGCCGTTCAACAAGGAGACGATTTGGAAGCTCGTACGCACGTAGCTTTTGCTAATACGTTGTCGGGCGTGGTCATGTGCCTAACATTGATCACGAGTGAACACGGTATGGAACATGCCTTATCGGCCTATCATCCCAATCTGCCTCACGGAGCGGGGCTAATTATGATCAGCAAGGCGTATTTCAACTATTTCGTTAAACACCATGGCTGCGACGACCGCTTTATTCGCATGGCCCAGGCAATGGGCATAAGCCATGCCTCAAAACCAGAAGATTTTATTACGGCACTCGAACGTTTGCAAGAAGCATGTGGCGTTGCCAATTTGAAAATGTCTGATTATGGAATTGTACCTGGTGAGTTTGAGCAATTTATGCGCAATTCGCGAGAAGTTATGGGGGTGATGTATGCGAGCGATCGTGTACAGATGTCGGATGAAGACATCGTAACCATCTACGCGGAATCGTACAAGTAATTAAGTTATCCCGGGGATGTGGCGCTTTACCCATCTCTCGGGAGCCTAAAAATAGGCCCAATAAATCGTTAAAAACGGTCTCTAACTGTCTTAGGACAGAAGAGATAACTGTTTTTTGGGGGGGATTCAGTTTTATTTGGTGCAAAGCAAGATAGATCGACCATGGTGTTGAACTATTTCTTCACACATTGGGCATTTGAACTTTATTGTTTTGGTGGAATACACCGCTGAAAAACATGGTATTTTTCTTGCCAACGAGCTCAAAGAGTGTTTTAATCAACGAGAAACATTCCCAATGGCCAAATAGGAGGGTGGGTCGACGACCCGCTCTTTTTTGTCTGCATTGTTCACAATCAACGATTTACCCCAACATGAGCAAAGAAATTAAAGCCTTAGTCGACTACTATGAGAGAGAAAAGGGCCTTTCGCGAGAGAGGATTCTGGCAGCTCTTGAATCTGCTTTTATTTCCGCCTACAAAAAGATGGTGCCAGGATCGTCTGCAATTGCGGAGCTGCGTGCTGTGATCGACGAAAACAAGGCTAAAGTGCGGATGGTGGCTAAATTGGAAGTTGTTGATGATGCGGACTATAAGGATAAATTTAACCAGATTCCGATGAGTATGGCAGGACGTTTAGGGATTGAACCACGTCCTGTTGTTGGGGATCGTGTTGATGTCAATGTAACACCCCGAGATTTTGGGCGTATAGCTGTGCAGACTGCTCGACAGACGATGAACCAAAAACTGCTCGATGCGGAAAAGGAAATGTTGTACGAGGAATTCAAGGATCGAGCAGGAGACTTAGTGACAGGTACGATACGTCGATTTGTCAAAGGTGAAGTTTATATTGACATTGGAAAATTTGAGGGGGTAATGCCGCCTAGGGAGCGTGTTTCCAGCGAGGAATATGGGGTGGGGGACCGCATGAGGTTTTACGTGGTTGAAGTACGTGAGGACAATAAAGGGCCAGAGATTATTTTGTCTCGGAGTCATCCCAATCTGGTGCGGCGGTTGTTTGAAGCTGAGGTAGGTGAGATTGCCGATCGCACAGTAGAAATTCATGGAATAGTCCGCGAAGCAGGCTATCGGACGAAGCTTGCGGTGTACAGCAACGATCCGCATGTGGATCCGGTAGGAGCTTGCGTAGGCATGCGTGGGACAAGAGTCAAGAGCATTGTTCGTGAGCTCAATAACGAGAAAGTGGATGTTCTTGAATGGACAGAAGATCCAGTAGAATTTGTTCGTAGCGCATTAAATCCAGTAAAACCTCGTGAAATTACTGCTGATCCTGAAGATCGGAAAGTGTTGGTCATTGTGAACGACGAAAAGGATTTGTCGAAAGCTCTGGGGAAGAAAGGGTTGAATGTGCGGTTGACTTCTCGGCTGATGGACTGGCATGTGGTTGTACAGGTATACAACCCGCAGGACGATGTTGCACGGCAGGTTGCCGAAGCGGCTGAAGCTTTAAGTGTCCAGTTGGGAATTCCTCAAGAACAGGCACAGATTCTTGCAGAAATGGGAGGAACGACCCTTGAAGCTCTTGTAGATTTCGATGAATCAACGATAGCTGACAGTTTAGGGATTTCCCATGATGAGGCGCAACGACTCCGTGAGAAAATTCAAAACGTCGCCAAATAACAATCTTTTTGTTGGGAGACAATTCTTCCTGCAAACCAAATAATAAAAAATAATTTATGCCCGGCCCAAAAGATAATCGCGAATCTAAAAAGGAAGTCTTGGATTTGATCGGCTCCAAGCCTAAGAGAGCACGTAAGGAACAGCCTATCCCGGCGCGTGGAGATAATAATAAACCGGCTGGGAAGAAAGAATCTGCGTCAAAACCTGCTACGTCAACAGTAAAGGGGGCGTCGACGAGTGCAAAATCAGCTTTGGCCGGAATCCCGCCGAAAAAAGAAAAGAAACAGGCTTTGGATTTGCTTTCTGGGAAGAAGAAATCCAGACCTGCTCGCGAGGAGACACCAGCGATTGGGGGGGGTAAAAGGAAGGCACCTAGTCGTCCTGTAGCGACAGCTGTTGCACCCAAACCTGCGCCAGTTAAGCAGGAACCAACTAGGCAAGCAGAATCCAAAGAAAGCCAAGAGGGTAAAGTGATTAATTTGAAACCACCTATTCCAGTATCAGAGCTTGCTGTGAAGATGGGGGTTAAGCCTTTCCATCTGATTCGCGACTTGATGGGGTTGGGCATTTTTGCAAGTACGGCTACAGTGATCGATGCGGAAGCAGTTGGCAAGTTGTGCGACTTACATGGATTTGTCTTTGAACGCGAAAAGCGAGAAAAAGGGGGAGGAATCAAACCGCCTGTTGAACCAGTCAAAGAACCAGAATCGGTGCCAGTAGTAGCAGAACCTGAAGAAGTTCTTAAACCTCGCGTCCCGATCATTACAGTGATGGGCCATGTTGACCACGGGAAAACCTCACTCCTTGACTATATTCGCCGTGCGCATGTAGCTAAGGGCGAAGCTGGTGGCATTACTCAGCATATTGGCGCTTATACAGTAGAACACGATGGCAAGACATTGACGTTTATCGACACGCCTGGACATGCCATTTTTACAGAAATGCGAGCGCGAGGGGCAGACGTAACAGATATTGTGGTGCTTGTGGTTGCCGCTAACGATGGGATTATGCCTCAAACTCGCGAGGCAATAGCACATGCTAAAGCAGCCGGCAAGACAATCATCGTTGCGATTAATAAGTGCGATTTGCCGTCGGCAGACCCCATGAAGACGAAGTCAGGATTGATGGAAGAGGGGCTTGTTCCGACGGATTTCGGAGGCGATGTAGAATGTGTAGAAATATCTGCCTTGAAAGGGTCAGGCATTTCAGATTTATTGGATCTACTAGTGCTTCAAGCAGAAGTGTTGGAATTAAAAGCCAATCCGAAGGCGAATTGCAGAGCCTCGATTATTGAAGCGAAAGTAGAGCAGGGACGAGGCAGTTCTGCTACGGCGATTGTTGAGAGTGGCACGCTTAAGGTTGGCATGCCGTTTATTTGTGGTCCGTATGCCGGTAAAGTTCGTTCATTGAACAATGAGAGCGGAAAGAAAGTCAAATCTGTTGGCCCCGGTATGCCGGTGGAAATTATTGGATTTTCTGAAACGCCTAACGTTGGGGATGAATTAGTGGAGATGGAGAGCGAACGTGCGGCAAAGAAGTTATCTGAAGAGCGGCAGATGGAACTACGCAAGACACGATTGTCGACGACCAACAAGAAGTCTCGCATGGAAGACATTCTGGCGTTGATGGGCGATGGCAACCAGAAAGCGCAACTCAAGTTGTTACTAAAGGCAGATGTACAAGGGTCGGTTGAAGCGATAAAAAATGCTATCGGCGACATTCAGTCAGATAAGGTTGAATGCATGTTCATCCAGGCGGCAGCTGGTCCTATTTCAGAGTCGGATGTTTTGTTGGCCTCGTCATCGGATGCAGTTATTTTAGGTTTCAATGTAAAGGTTGAGTCGAATGCTGTTCGTATGGTGAAGCGCGAGGGAGTTCAGGTGAAGTTGTATTCGATTGTTTATGAGCTCATTGACCAAGTACGCGAAGCCATGTTGGGGTTGTTGGAACCTGAAACTCGCGAAATGCTCATCGGACATGCGACAGTGAAACAAGTCTTCAAACTAAATAAAGGGCGAGCTGCTGGTTGCATGGTAACAGATGGTAAAGTACAGAGGACTTGTGAAGCTCGTGTTCTGCGCGATGGGCAGGCTATTTTCGATGGTAAGATGTCGACACTCCGTCGTTTCCAGGATGAGGTAGAGGAAGTCCGCGCTGGCCTAGAATGTGGTATTCGTTTGGGCGACTTCAACGAATATGAGGAAGGTGATGTGATCGAGTGCTACACATTGGAGAAAATCAAACAAACTCTTTAATATAGAGCTATTACGCAAGGGGTTCTTCTATCAAAGACATGAATAAAAGACGTCGATTGGATAAGGTAGATGAATTGGTGAAACGCGAGGTCAGTATGATCTTGCAGAAGGATTTTGAATTTCCGGATACTATCGTGACAGTAACGGGGGTTGAAATTACCGAAGACTTGAAGGAGGGTAAAGTGTGGGTTGGCGTTGTGGGCAAGATGAAACCTGATCAGGTTTTAGATAAACTCAGTGCCAAGCGAGGAATGATCCAGTCATTGATGTCTAAGCGGGTTGTATTGCGCAATACGCCGCGATTGGCGTTCAGGTTAGACGATTCTGCTCAACGAGGAGTTGGAATGGTAAATCTTCTAGATGATATCGAGAAGCATCTTCCCAAAGCTCCGCCTGTCGACGACGAGTCAGATTCCTGAAATTATTCTCTCGCAGTTGTTTTTTGACCATTTTTGGCCGGGCGAGACAGAGCTGGAAATATAAAAGGGAAACGAGTCAACCAATAATGCCAAGATGGGTATGTTCATTCCGCAGCGAGTGGGATTCATGGCTCCAGTTGATCGGCCAGGCGTCAAAGAAGCTTTGGAGATGGCGTATAAAGCCTTTTCAGATCGGGGGATATGTGCTGCGCCGATTCGTAATTTGCAATTTTTTGATGAGAATCCCCATGCTATTCAATTAATTGTTACATTTGGAGGGGATGGCACGATGTTGTCTGTTGTGGCACGGGCAGCTATGCTTGGTGTGCCAATTGCTGGTATTAATTTGGGGCGTTTGGGTTTTTTGACAACGGTTTCTCGCCAGAGAATTAACGAATTTGCTGAGGCATTAGCAACAGGTCAGTGTTTTATTGAGAAGCGTAACATGTTGGAAGTTTGCCCTGTAAATGATTCGGGGGCAGTTAGTTCGGTGCGAAAAATAGCGTTGAATGATGTGACCCTAACAAGGAATCAAACAGGCAAAATGGTTGATCTTGACGTAGAGGTAGAAGGTAATCTGCTCAATCGGTATCATGCGGACGGCATTATTATTGCGACGCCGACAGGGTCGTCTGCTTATTCATTAGCAGCAGGGGGGCCATTAATTTGGCCGGAGACATCCGTATTTTGCATAACGCCTATTTGTCCGCACAGCTTGACCAATCGTTCTGTTGTGTTGCCTGATTATGTATCGATTTGTCTGAAACCGCGGCCTCGTCGCGGGAGGTTTGACTCGATGCAATATTCTGTGGATGGATGTGGAACTTATGGTATTGCTATTGGCGAGTCTCTCGTCGTTCGTAAAGCTCGCGAAGTTCTTTCATTAGTTCATATGCCACATTATGATTTTGCGGCATTGTTACGGGCTAAATTGCATTGGCAAGGATCGGAATTGCCAGGCGACGACGAGTTTTTGCCGTAAATATGACATATGACGGCATAAAAGTGGTTTTGAGATGAGAAAAATTGGATGTAGACTTGACGAGATTGTCTGATGTGTTGTAGTGTCTGCCTCCCGCCGTATTCTTCGGTGGGGAATGACGCAACTGTGCAATTACGAGATAATGAAAACCCACGTGAAAAAAGGCGATGAAGTAGAAATCATCGCTGGAGGTAAGCACAAGGGCAAGCGTGGCATCGTTCTTTCTGTGAACGCTGCTAAAGGGACTGTCATTGTGGAAGGCGCTCGCAAAGTTAAAAAAGCTATGCGTCCCACAGAGCAAAACCCGGAAGGCGGCATCCAGGAAATCGACGCACCAATTCACATTTCTAATGTGAAAAAGGTAGGCTAAACAGAAGTTTGGCCCTGCGCTTAAGCCGTTATCGTACAATCATTTGAGCTGACCCGCTAAAACAATGAGTATACCGACATTACTGCAACATTATCGTGAGAAGGTCGTACCGGCGCTTCAAACGAAACATGCCTATCAGAATGTTCATCAAATTCCTCGTTTGGAAAAAATTGTGGTGACATCATGCATGGGCAAACAAAACGATCGTAAACAGGCTGTGGATGATGCTGTCCAGGAAATCGCTAAAATTACAGGACAAAAGCCAGCCAAAACTTATGCACGCAAAAGTGTAGCTAACTTTAAAGTGCGTGAAGGTGAAGTTCTAGGAGCCCGCGTAACACTTCGCGGCACCCGCATGTGGGAGTTCCTCGATCGTTTTATTAATATTACCGCTCCTAACATCCGCGACTTCCGTGGACTTCCATCGAAGTCATTTGATGGACGAGGCAATTATGCACTCGGGATTTCCGATCAATCCATCTTTCCTGAAATCGAGCTGGACCAAATTAAACGCCAGATTGGTTTTGATATTATTTTCGTGACGTCTGCTACAACAGATGAAGAGGGCCGCGATCTTCTTCGCGAATTGGGAGTGCCCTTCCGCGAACAGAAGAAGAAGGCGTAATTCAACTATAACGCGAACCCTTAACATATTTTAATAGAATGGCTGTTGTAAGTGATCCTATTGCGGATTTCCTCACCCGCCTTAAGAACGCAAGTAATGCGCGGAATGAGGAATTTTCCGCACCCTACTCCAAGATTAAGGAAGAAATTGCCCGGATCTTGAAAGAAGAAGGGTATATTTGGAATTATGAAGTAATTGGTGAAGGCCCGAAGAAGGCAATTAAAGTTAAGCCGAAATATACAGAGAATGGGAAACCAGTTTTGACTGACGTTAAGCGTTGTTCGAAGCCTGGGCGACGCCAGTATGTTTCTTCGACTGAAATCCCGCGTGTTTTGAGCGGTTTGGGTATTGCCATTGTTTCGACTTCACATGGCGTGATGAGTGGGGCTAGTGCTCGCAAGCAAAAATGCGGAGGCGAGTTGATTGCTCTTGTTTGGTAACACTGAAAAATTTACTGCATACAATGTCACGAGTTGGTAAGAAATCCATCACAGTGCCGGACAAGGTCAAGGTAAAGATTGAAGGGTCTTCCATTCAAGTGGACGGGCCAAAAGGTACCTTGACTTGGAATCTTCCGGAAGGCATTCATGTCAATATCGACGGAGATCAATTGACCGTATCCCGAGAAAGCGATGAGCGAAAGTACCGTGCTTTACATGGTACGAGTCGTTCACTCATCAACAATATGGTTACGGGAGTTAGTCAAGGTTTTGTTAAAGATCTCGAAATCATCGGAGTCGGCTTTCGTGCGGCTGTCAAGGGTAAGGTTCTTGACCTGAGTTTAGGCAAGTCGCATCCAATCAATCACCCCATTCCTGATGGATTGACGGTGACGGTGACGGATAACACGAAGCTTAAAGTTGAAGGTATAGACAAACAAGTTGTTGGGCAGTTTGCTGCCGAAGTCCGCGCGTACTATCCGCCGGAACCTTACAAGGGCAAAGGTGTTCGTTACGTTGGTGAAATTATCCGTCGTAAGGAAGGTAAGAGTGTCGGTAAGTAATTGAGTTAACTATTTGCATAGAACTCACAGAATATGAGTACAATCAGTCGCAAAACCATTCGCGAGAGAATCCATCGCCGTATTCGCAAAAAAGTAGCCGGTACTGCGTCTCGGCCTCGTTTGGCTGTTCATTTTTCCAATCGTCATGTCTATGCGCAGATCATTGACGATGAAAAGGGGGTAACCCTTTGCTGCGCTTCGACAGTAGAGAAAGCTTTGCCTAATCCTGCTAAGTTGTCCAATTGCGAGACAGCTGAACAGGTCGGCAAATTGGTTGCTGAACGTGCCCTCCAAGCTAATATTAGCCAGGTCGTATTTGACCGTGGTGGGTTTACATTCCATGGTAAGGTGAAGGCGTTGGCTGAAGCAGCGCGTGAAGCCGGTCTGCAATTCTAACCGAGAACAAGAGATTTCATTCAATGAATAACGAAGCGGAAAAATCCGTACCATCAAATCCTGAAACGGCTGCACCTGCTGAAGGGACTCAACAGCCAACCCCAGGCCGGGCTTCTCGTGGCCGCAATAATGCTGGACGCGGTCCTCGTGGTTCCCGCAATTCATCGCGCCGGGAAGGACGTCGCGATAACCGTCGTGGCTCTCAGCCGGAAGTTGTTGAAGAAGAAGGACCTCAGCTTCTTGAGAAAGTTGTTTTCATCAACCGTTGCGCCAAAGTAGTCAAAGGTGGTCGTCGATTCTCGTTCTCAGCTCTTGTTGTGAGCGGTGACCAGGAAGGTCGCGTAGGTTATGGTTTTGGCAAAGCCAATGAAGTAGCTGATGCCATTCGCAAGGCAACGGAGAGCGCCAAGCGTTCTTTGCGTCCAGTAGCTGTTGTCAATGGGACCATTCCTCATGAAACGTATACGGAATTTGGCGGAGGCAAAGTATTGTTAAAGCCAGCTTCGCCAGGTACTGGTTTGATTGCAGGTAACACAGTGCGTGCCGTCCTTGAAGCAGCTGGTGTTCGTGATGTCATTGCCAAGTCTCTTGGCTCGTCTAACCATGCCAATGTTGTTAAGGCAACGTTGAAGGCTCTTGTATCTCTGCGTACAAGCGACCAGATTCTTGCTGAACGTGGGTTGAAAAAGGAGAAGGCTATTTAATTTTGTCATGAGGCGAGAGTTGGAACTTGACTCTCGTCTCAATTGAAATTGCAACGATTTAATCTACTTAAACAGATGCTTAAACTTCATACAATTAAACCGAATCCTGGCGCTAAGCATCGCAGAAAGCGTCTTGGGAATGGCGAAAGTTCCGGTTTGGGTAAAACATGTGGCAAGGGCAACAAGGGGCAGAAGGCTCGTTCTGGCGGTACGATCCGTCCGGGCTTTGAAGGTGGCCAGATGCCTTTGCATCGTCGTTTGCCTAAAAAGGGCTTTAGCAACAAGCGTTTCCGTGATGTGATTGCGATTGTCAATCTTTCTCAGCTCGAGCAGAGATTCGAAGCAGGCGACACCGTTGATGAAGCAACTTTGCGTTCGATGGGGCTTATTGGCTCTTGCGACGCAGTAAAACTGCTTGGTACAGGTGAATTGACTAAGCAACTCAATATTACGGTCGATTTCGTTAGTGCCTCGGCACGCGAAAAAGTTGTTAAGGCGGGCGGTACTTTGACAGTATTGAGCGAGGCCTGAATCATCTAATCATTTCCGCGAGCCGGGTGAGGAAGCAGCTCCACCCGGTTCGTGTTAGTTATTTTGTCTCATCTGAATCCGTTTTTTTTGCTGGAAAGATCGGCCAATGTACGGCAAAAGAACTCTGACAATTTTTGAGGCAACAAGCTGCATTCACAATTTTTAACTTATCACCCAAGCCCATGATATCCGCATTTGCGAATTCAATGAAAGTTCCGGATCTTCGTAACCGGATTCTATTTACCTTGGCGATGATTATTATCGTTCGTCTGGGTGTCCATATCCCTTTGCCTGGAGTTAATGTCGAAGTGATGAGGCAATGGATTGATAACCAGTCAGAAGGAAGTAGTGGATTAGGAGGGCTTGGCGCTGTATTGACGATTTTTTCAGGTGGTGGGCTTCAACAATTAGGTATTTTTGCATTAGGCATCATGCCTTATATTTCTGCTTCTATTATGACCCAGTTGTTGACGGCAGTTGTTCCTTCCTGGGGGAAGATGGTGCGTGAAGACGGTGGGCGTCAAAAGATTACGAAGTGGACGCGCGGCATTGCTATTGGTATTGCCATTGTTCAAGGGTGGTTCCTGATTTTGTCGTTGGAAAATCCGGAGAGAATGCCATTTTTATCGGGAATTGAACGATATGGGCAGTTGGTGATGTTCCCTGGGACGATGTTTGTGGTATCAACAATTTTGACGATTGTTGCTGGTACGATGTTCTTGATGTGGATTGGCGATCAGATTACGGAGAAAGGTGTAGGCAACGGAGTATCGCTAATCATTTGTGTCAACATTATTCACGCCTTGCCAGGGGCCTTGACTATGGCATGGAGAACACTGGTTCACCCGAGTCCGGAACAGATTAATCCGACAGGCGCTATTGCCTTAGTGGCCTTGATTGCTTTCTTGATTGTAGTTATTGCATTGGTGGTGACAGTGACTCAGGCTCAGCGGCGTATTGCCGTCCAATATGCGAAGCGTATAGCCGGGAACAAAATGTTCAATGCTCCGACTCAGTATTTGCCGTTGAAGTTGAACTACTCGGGAGTGATGCCCGTTATCTTTGCAACGGCGATTATGTCTCTTCCACAGTTGTTGATTATGCAGATTTGGCCGTCTAGTTGGCTTGCCATGACGATTAACAACTGGATGAGTCCGAATGATTATCCCTATTACATCATTTCGGCTGGTATGATTTTCTTCTTCTCATACTTCTGGGTTGCAACAATGTTCCAGCCTTCTCAGATAGCAGAAGATTTGAAACGCAACGGTGGTTATATCCCAGGCATTCGTCCTGGTCCCCCGACAGCTATCTTCTTGGATCAAACGATGCAACGGTTGACCTTTTCGGGGTCCTTATTTTTGACGTTGATTTTCTTTGTTCCGTCCATGCTTCAGGCTTCAGGCACATTGAACCCGGTCGTGGCGCAATTCTTTGGAGGTACAAGTTTGCTGATTTTGGTAGGCGTTCTTCTTGATGCTATGCGCCAGGTGGAGACGACCCTACTTCAGAAGAACTATGATGGGTTCTTGAAAAAAGGAAAGATGCGTGGACGCTATAATCACGTACAAGGTACTGGTGCTGCTGCAAACAGTACTACGGTGACGATTATCTGGGTGATTATTGCCGTCCTTTTACTTGCTGGAGCTGTCGCAGCTTATGTCTTTTCTAATTAAATGATGGAATAAGTTTATTTACCCGAATTGTGATCTAATTCTACTTAACCTCATATGAAAGAGCTCAGAAAATTTGTGTTAGTTGGGGCCCCGGCATCAGGGAAGGGGACACAGGGACGTTTTTTGTCCGAGACCTTCCAATTACAGACATTGAGTACTGGTGCCTTGTTGAGGAAAGAGATTGAGTTAGACACCGAGCTTGGTCGCCGTGCTCGCAATTATATGGAGCAAGCTTGTCTTGTACCGGATGAAGTTGTAAATGGTATTGTGGAGCATTGGCTCAGCCAAACGAGTAATGTTTCTTGGATACTTGATGGTTATCCTAGAACAGTGGCGCAAGCTGAAAACCTTGATCATTTTCTCCAAGAGAAAGGGCAGGGCATTGATGTAGTTGTTTGGATGGATGTTTCTCGGGAATTAATCGAGCATCGTATTCTTGAGCGGCGAGAGTGTTCGCAGTGCAATTACATTATCCAAGATAGTTCAAAGACAGTGTGCCCGGTTTGCGGAGGGGCAATGATTGCCCGTAAAGATGATAACATCAATGCTTTTGCCAAACGCTGGAAGGATTTTGAAACGATGACCTTGCCGGTGGCTCGTTACTATGAGGAACGTGGCCTTGTAGTCAAAATTTCGGTGAGTCATGAGCGAGAGGTTTCGGAGGTTTCTCGCGAACTTATGGCGAAGCTTGAGGCGTATGCGGCTTCACATGAAATCTGAATAAGACGGAGGAATGTTTTATGAGCCATAAGATTATTTTGAAATCTCCTGGTGAAGTTGCCAAACTCAAAAAAGCAGGTGAAGTTGCGGCGCGTATTTTGATGGATTTAGGCAAAGAAATCCATGCAGGCAGGACAACGCGTGAGATCGATGAAATTGCGGCAGAGTTATTTCGGCGCGAAGGTTGTAAAAATGCGTTTTACAATTATCGAGGTTATCCGGGACGGGTTTGTATTTCGGTAAATGAGGTAGTTGTTCATGGCATTGGCGGGAATCGTCGTATCCAAGAAGGAGATGTTGTTAGTCTTGATGTGGGAACTATCGTTGATGGTTGGGTTGGCGACAATGCAATGACTGTGCCGGTAGGTTTTGTTCAACCGGAGGTCCTCAAACTTCTTGCCGTGACTGAAGAATCTTTGTTTCGAGCAATAGAATGCGCTAGGCCAGGAGTTCCTTTAGCTGAAGTTTGTGCAGCAGTAGAAGCCTTTGTTAAACCCTATCATTTCTCTGTAGTACGCGATTTTGTCGGTCATGGAGTGGGGCGTGAAATGCACGAAGAACCCCAAGTGCCTAATTATCGTCCGACTTGGAAAACTCCGCGTCTAAAGCCTGGAATGGTGATTGCGATCGAACCGATGGTGAACTTGGGTCGTGCAGCTGTGAGAATTCTCGATGATGGTTGGACTGTTGTAACGGCAGATGGGAAACCCTCAGCTCATTTTGAGCATACGATTGCCATTACAGATGGTGCGCCGTTAATCTTGACAGAACGGCCGCGTATTGCCCTCCCTGAACAACTAGGGGTAACTCTCTAATTTAATAGCTTTTAAGTCTGCTAGATTGCCTGCCAAGTTTTTGGATAGGCACGTTTAGGTCTTTATCTCTAAAAACTTGCTGGATTGTCTTTTGCTTTGCTTGCAGAGTGCAAGCGAAATGCAGCAAGAAGAAACGGAGCATCGCCTGGTGCATTCCAGTGTGCGACTTGGCTTACTCGCCAGGAATGAGGATCTAGTTTTTTCATCCATTCGCTAACAAGTTCGGACTCTTCGCGTCCGCCATGGTGCCCAGGATAACATACAACAGAAATAAGGCCTCCTGGCGTTACGAGTTTTATCGCTTGCTCTAAGGCTGTTAACGTACTCTCAGCTTGTGTTCGGATGTTGTGGTCTCCACCGGGTAAATACCCTAAATTGAACATGATGCATCGAACGCCAGGTTTTACGATTGTGGCCATATGGCTGTGAGATAACGCATGAAAACGTATTCCTGGATACCAACAATTAGCATGAACAAGACGTTGCTGTGTCGATATAAGCGCAGCCTCTTGAATGTCAAAAACGTCGATTTGTCCATGGGGGCCTACTAATCGCGCTAAAAACAACGTGTCATGCCCATTGCCAGCCGTTGCATCAACAACATAATCTCCAGTCTGTACAACAGAGGCTACCCAGGCATGTGCGCAAACAAGCGGCCGTGAACATTCAGAAGAATCCATGACTGTGTTGCATCATGAGGGATATCCCATGTCGAGGCTAGAGATTTCTCATGACGTATAATGTCTGACTGTCTGTTAAAAACCGCAAGGATAGGCTTGAGAGGTTACAATGCCTATTAAACGGATGCAGTCCATACGCTGTTCTTTCCATTGAAGAGCTTTGATATATTTTGTGCAAACAGCATCAACCACAGGGGATATCCTATAAGGAATATGCAAAACACGTATTTTTTCGGTAGATTGATGCTCGTATAACTGCCTAAAAGGTGATTTTGCTTTATTTTCGGTTATTGTTATTTGGATTAATGATGGGCAGAGGGAGAGTGGTGGTTAAAGAGTTTGGAGGGATGGATGAGTAGGCGAGAAGCCCACTTATTGGTTTTGGAGAATTTGATGAAGACACAACATGTGACAACAACAGCTAACAGATCGGCTGTTGGGAAACTGAGCCAGACGCCATAATAACTCCAGTAATGGGGTAATATTAACAAGGCAGGGATGAGGAACAGGAGCTGGCGTGTTGTCGAGATGAAGATAGAGATGCGAGCATGACCAATAGCCTGGAAAAAATTGCCGAGGATGATTTGACTACCGACAAGAGGGAATACCAAGGTAGCAAGGCGCAGTCCGGGAATTGTGAAAGAGGTTAATTGTTCTTGAGCTCCAAACATGGCAGCAATGGAAGCAGGGAAAATTTGGCAGATGAGAAAACCAGCGGTAGTAAAGATTGTACCGCCGATTATACCGTATTTGAGAGTTTGGGAGACGCGAGCGAAATTTCTTGCACCGAAATTATAGCCAGCGATGGGTTGCATGCCCTGAGTGAGACCGACTACTAGCATTGTAAACAAGATCAGGATGCGATTGATGATACCGAAAGCTCCTACAGCTAAATCTCCGCCTGTTTTTAGCAAGGCGCTATTGATGGCGATGGCAACGGCGCAACCGCAGGCATTGAGAAGAAAGGGGGCCATACCGATGGAGAGAATGGGAAGGATGATACTCCAACGAGGACGGCAAATTCCAGATCGGAAATGCACAGTACTGTCTTGACTACAAAAATGGCGGATGATCCAGATAAGGCCGATTAGTTGGGAGGCTAAGGTGGCAAAAGCTGCACCAGTCATGCCCCATTCGAGAACAAAAATGGCAATGGGAGCCAGGATGGAATTAATGACAACGGTGATGATCATAGAGACCATGGCTTTGTGTGGATAGCCAGTGGCTCGCATGACGTTGTTTAAGTTAAAAAACGAATGAGAAATAGGAGTGCCCCAGAGAATGGGAATCATGAAATCATATGCATAGGGCAGAGTTTGAGGGCTAGCCCCGAAGAGAATTAAGATATCTTTAAGAAAGAAGACAGATAAAAGGCCGATGGCAATACCGGAGATCAAGCCAAGCGTTAGCACATTGCCTAGGACGCGTTGCGCAGAGTGGAGACGTTTTTCGCCAAGCCGAAGAGATGAAACGGCAGCGCCGCCAAGTCCGACGAGCGTACTGACGGCGATGGAAAGATTCATAATAGGGAAGGTGATAGCCATGCCTGAAAGAGCCAGATCTCCCATGCCGTGACCAATGAAGATACTATCGACAATGTTGTACAGAGACATGACAATCATGCCTGCTATGGCTGGCATGGAATAGCGGATCAACAGGCGAAAAATAGGTTCTTGTTCGAGAGCCTGAATGTTGCTTCCGGGCTGGACCATGTCCATAACTATAAGCAGAGGCGAGACAAGGACAATTCTCATCACCGTCAGGGAAGGAAGGAGCGCTGTTTTTTAAGTTTTCTTGTGCCGCTAATTAGGATAAGATTTTTCCAAAATCAGATGTTTTACGATGTCTTGCAAAAGTTCGCATGAAATTCTAGAAGCGACCGCGAAAGCAGGGGAGCAGAAATGCTCAATGTCTTTTTTATCCGGTGTGCTTATGGCCTTCCTGGCAGGAGCTTACATTGCTTTGGGCAGTTTTTTAGCTCTCAAAACCGGGAATTTCTTTTCTGTGGATCTCTGGGGGAATGTTGGGAAATTGGCCTTTGCTGTAGTATTTCCGTTAGGTCTTCTGTTGGTGGTTGTATGTGGAGCAGATTTATTTACAGGGAATTGTCTTGTTTTGGTAACAGCTGGAGCCAAACGGAGTGCCAATTGGGGAAGGATAGCATGCGTTGGAGTGGTATCGTGGTGTGGTAATTTTGCTGGAGCCGCATTCGTTGCTTATTTTATGGCCTATGAAACAGGTTTAGCAATGGATTGCACAGCCAATATCGTGAATTTGGCTAATTCGAAGTGCAGCTTAGAGTTTTCAGAAGCTTTCTGGCGTGGTGTGGGTTGCAATTGGCTCGTGTGTTTGGCACTTTATGCGGCGACGGCGGCTGACGATGTTATGGGGAAAGCGATAGCAATCTGGTTTCCGGTGATGGGGTTTGTGGCATTAGGAATGGAGCACTGCATTGCCAATATGTTTTTTGTTCCCTTAGGTTTAATTGTAGGAAGCGACGTTTCATATGGAGTTTCTCCAGTTGCTCAGAACGCTTTACCGGAGTTGACAGCTAGTTGGAGTAGTTTTTTCATCGATAATTTGCTGCCGGTGACTTTAGGAAATATTGTTGGTGGAGCCCTCTTTGTTGCTGGAAGTTATTTGGTTATTCATCGAAAGCGCCAGGAATCCTTATGAATAGAGAGAGGTCTATGATGACAAATAACTGTTCATCGGGAGAGGCAAATGAGATAGGAGGGTTTCTAGGATTAGAATTGCCCGTTTACGATAATTTCCCTCAGCATACAGAGGCATCATGCGTATTATTGAATTCAGGTCGTTCGGCGTTTGAATATATTTTGCGGTGTTGGCGAGATGAGATACAGCGGATCTGGCTACCGTATTATACTTGTTTAACTGTACGTCAGCCATTGGAACGACTTGCTATTCCCTATTGTTTTTACCACATCAATGAAGATTTGGAGCCAGAACAACATGTCGATGAATTTTTGCAAGATGGAGACTGGCTTGTTTATACGAACTATTTTGGGATTAAGGAAGCTTGCGTGGATCGTCTATGCGAGCAGTGTCAAGGTCGCCTCATCATCGACCAGGCACTGGCCTTTTATTCGTCAATACGCGACGGTATTCCGGCTTTTTATAGTCCGCGTAAGTTTTCAGGGGTGCCTGATGGAGGGATAGCTGTGCCAGCAGGACGTTCATTGCCTGATTTGTCTCCGGGGATCTCATTTCCATGGGCGTCTTTTCTACTAGCTCAGGCTGAGATGGGCGTTGAAAAGTCATCTTTCCTGTGTGAAAGAAATGAAGACAGGTTGAGCGGGATTCCTATGCAAGGTATGTCTCTTTTGACCGAGAAACTGATGCGAGGGATTGATTATGAATCTGCTGCGCAACAAAGGCGGAACAATTTCCTTGTGTTGAAAGAACATCTAGACCCTTTGAACAGAATGATCGTTGATCTCGAGGAGGCAAGCGTGCCATTTTGTTATCCCTTCTGGACAGGTAATCCTGAATTGAGGAATGCTTTGATCGACCAGAAAATTTGGGTTCCTATTTTTTGGCCTCAGCTCCTTGAGGACGAACACGTTTCCTATTGGGATCGGTGGGCTGCCATGAATATTATCCCATTGCCTATTGATCAATTCTGTAACCAAGAACAGATGTTGCGGATCGTTTCGGTCATACAGGATTTTTTCAGATAGTTTTACCAATTTGTTCCTGGGGAAAGGTACCCCTCTTCATTTCCGAGAGGCCATATTGGCTATGTTTTGCATGAGGTGGCCTGGTCGGGAGAAAACATAGATCGATTGACAAAACTGGATGTTTTTTGTCGTTGTGACGGTCATGGTTCCATGTTAGGAAATGGAGTATGAAAGAAGAATTGTTGCCACATACGCTGAGATCGATCTTATTGAAAGATTTTTCATCGGAAGAATTATGTACCTGGATTGATTATGGGCAGGAGGTAGTTCACGTCCCTGGCGATTTTTTGTTTTACGAGAAGATGCCGCCGAGTCGGCTCTATGTGATTTTGACAGGGCAGGTACGTTTGGCACGAGGAATAGGCGATGCCTTGAATCCATTGCTGGATGTAGGGACAGGTTCGTTGTTGGGCGAGCGTATGCTGTATGAGAAAGACAGTCCTCATACGTTGACAGGGGAGGTTATGACGCGGACGGTGTGTCTTGAATGGTTGGCGCAGGATATCGAACGAATGAAGCAGGAACAGCCAGACCTTTTCAAAAAACTTCAAACGGCTGTTGCTGGCAGTGTCTCGCTGCGCCCCCCGTTGAAAGGTCAAGTGCTGGAACTAGGTAATCAGGCCTTTCGAGAAGAAAAAGACCTGCTGGGTACTCGTAAGGTACCAGTATCGGCCTTGTACGGTATCCAGACGATGCGTGGTGTCGAGAATTTCCCCATTACGGGTATTCCGTTGAGTACGTATCCCAATTTGATTCGCGGGTTAGCATTAGTCAAAAAAGCTTGTGCTTTGGCCAATTGCGATTTAGGTCTTCTTGATTCTGAACGGAGTCGATTGATTGTTGAGGCATGCGATGAATTGTTGAGTGGTAAATTTCACGAACATTTTGTTGTCGACGTGATGCAGGGAGGGGCTGGCACCTCGTGCAATATGAATGCTAATGAAGTGATTGCCAATCGTGCGCTTGAGTTAGGAGGTAGAGAAAGAGGAGATTATGCGTACATCCATCCCAACAATCATGTCAATTTGAGCCAAAGTACAAACGATGTGTATCCAACAGCTGTTCGTCTGGGATTTCGTTTCGCAATGAAACGCCTAGTGATTGCCGTAACCCAGCTGGCTGATGCATTCGAACGAAAAGGCGTAGAATTTGCCGATGTGATCAAGATGGGGCGCACACAATTGCAGGATGCTGTACCGATGACCTTGGGGCAGGAGTTTTCGGCATTTGCCTGGATGCTTCGAGAAGATATCCAACGAATGGAAGAAGCAGAACGACTGATTCGTGAGGTGAATATGGGAGCAACGGCTATTGGTTCGGGAATCAGTACGGTACCTGGCTATAAGGAACGAGTTCGAGATCGACTTCAGGAAGTTTCAGGGTTGGAAATCGTGACGGCTGGCAATTTATTTGAGGCAACTCAGGATACAGGCGATCTTGTACAGTTGTCTGGAGTTTTAAAACGTTTGGCAGCTAAGCTTAGTAAAATATGCAATGATTTGCGCCTTCTTTCATCAGGGCCGCGAGCAGGCTTCAATGAAATCAATTTACCTCCCTTACAACCAGGTAGTAGCATTATGCCTGGTAAAGTGAATCCTGTAGTTCCGGAAGTTGTGAATCAGGTTGCTTTTGAGGTGATTGGCAACGATGTTACAATTACTCTTGCTGCCGAAGCAGGCCAACTTCAACTGAATGTGATGGAACCTGTGATTGTTTGGTCTTTGTTCAAGAGTTTGAACCACCTTCGCCAGGCTTGCATTGTCTTAAAAGAACGTACTGTCGATGGTATTACTGCCAACAAGGAAATTTGCCGCGCTTATGTGGATAGAAGCATTGGCGTTGTTACAGCTCTATTGCCCGTCATCGGTTATGCCAAAGCAACTGAACTTGCTCAAGAAGCTCTACATTCTACAAAAACTCTACGGGAAATTGTCCTAGAAAAAGGGATTTTGAGCGAAGAAGAAGTCGACCGCTATCTTGATCCCCGCAATATGTTTTCATAACCTAAATATCGCGACATAATCTTTGCCGTCATTCCTTTTGGAGTGGCGGCAAGTGTGTATGAAGTTTAATAGGTCAGTTGCAAAAGATATTTTTGTCAATAGAACTTAGATATTCAATTTTGCGCGTAACTGTTTAAGGAGGTTGGCGTCTTCTAAGGACATTTTCCCAGAACGATTGGGAGGGACATTAATGATGAGGATATTGTCTTGAGCTGTTGCTTTTTTGTAAAGTTGGATCAATTCGTCGAGAGACTTACGTTGAGTATCTTTTGTATTGTAGAACCATTTTCCACTGAGACAGACAGTAGATTCCCAGGGCAAATAGTAGGTTTTGCCATTGTGTGTGAAAAGTTTAGGATCGGAATCTTTGGGTAAGAGAGGATCTCCTAATCTAAAGTCGGAGGGGAAATAGCGAATAGGGTCGCCATTTTTTTGATCTTGAGGAAGGATTTTTGTTTCCTGAGTTTTACCATCTGGAGAGCCAGGTTGGCCGATTGTCCAATTGATGCCGATTTGACACTGAGGTTCTCGAGATTTGATGGCGCTATAGAGATCCTGAATTGGCCAGCGCCAAGAGGGCTTAGCCCAACTTCCATCGAACCAAAATTCAACCAAGGGAGTGTATTTGGAGGTAATGTCGATTAATTCGTTGATTTGATGGATCATGTAACGGTTATAATCGGCGTCCAGGCTAGGGTTGTTGGCATCAGGATTTTGTTTGCGATCCCAAAGCGAATAGTAAAGGCCGAGTCCAATACCTTGGCGTTTGCACTCTTGAGCGACAGCTTCGATGACATTAGTATGGTTGCCAGAAGAAGCTACATCATACTCCGTGAGCTTACTATCCCAGAGGCAAAACCCCTCGTGGTGCTTGGCGACGAGGATAACGTATTTCATGCCAGCATCTTTAGCGATACGGATCCATTGGGCGGCATCGATGGAGGAAGGATTGTAAGAAGAAGCGGGCTTGGACCCATCTGTCCATTCTTGGTCGTGAAATGTATTGATACCAAAATGAATAAACATACCGTAACGGCGTTCGATCTGACGGAGCTGCTGTAGATTGGGCCGTTCTGAAGGAACGGGCTCAATAGGAGCAGCGAACATGGGATTCAGCGCCATGAACAGTACCCCTAAGCCGGAGAGTAAGATCGACTTTTTCATCACGTCAGATATACGATAAGCTACAAGGCGATCTTTCAGTTTTTTGGAGAATTATGATGATTTGAATGAGAGACGTCTATATGTTTAAGACGCAACTGGCCACATGCGGCATCGATATCGTGGCCTTTTTCATAACGGAGGGTGACTGGCACATGTTGAAGTCTCAAAATATCTCGGAAGCGTTTGCAATGAGAAAGAGCTGGGCGTTCCCAGTCGAGAGATTCGACAGTATTGTAGGGAATGAGGTTGACCTTGGCATTGAGTTTTTGGGCGAGTCGGGCTAGTTGGCGAGCATCATCGAGTGAATCATTGATACCTTTGATAAGAATGTATTCAAAGGTTATCATCTGCTTTCGCTTCGAATGCCAATAGGTCAAGGCTGAAATAAGTTCGTTGAGAGGCCACTTTTTATTGACAGGCATGATGCGGCTGCGAATGGCATCAGTGGCGCCATGCAGTGAAATGGCTAATCGAATTTGCTTTGGGTAATCAGCTAAGCGCTTGATATGAGGGACAAAACCAGAAGTAGAGACAGTGATATGCCGACCGCCGATATCCAATCCCCAAGGGGCCGTGATGATGTCGAGAGCAGTTACAACATTGTCGAAATTAGCTAACGGTTCACCCATGCCCATGAAGACAATGTTGTCTATGGGATGTTGAATTAAGGATTCAGCTGAGAGGATTTGGCTGATGATTTCTCCCGCACTTAGGTTGCGGATAAATCCGGAGAGGCCAGAAGCACAGAATTTACAGCCGAAAGCACAACCAATTTGCGAGGATACGCATAAGGTTGTACGCTCAGCTTGTTTGCCTTGGTTGTTGATGGCTGCGGGGATAATTACAGATTCAACATATTGACCGTCTTCTAGTTGTGATAGGAATTTGCGGGTTGTGCCAGGTTGGCCTTGTACTTGTACGATTTTAATAGCAGGCCAGGTGAAATGTTTCTGCAAAAGGGTTCTGAGCTGGGGTGGCAGATTGCTCATGAGTTCAAATGAACAGATGCGTTTGTTCCAGATCCAGTCGAGGATTTGACGAGCTCGGAATTCTGGGTATTGGTAGGCAGCTAAGAATTCCTTTAAGGATTTCTCAGTTTGGCCAATGATGGGGGAGAGTGAACACATCAGGAACGAGCAGGAGGAACGGTGACAATTAGTAGGCGGACACTTCCCGAAACAGCAACAGGGGGAATAGCGGCAATCGGCATGAGAATGAAGTCTCCTGGTTGTGTTGTGACGCCGGTACCTAAGTCTAAGGAACCTTGAACATCGACTAATATGGCAAAACGGTCGGCAAAAGGAATTGCCACAGGTTCGTTACGGTGGAGTTCGACTTCTTCAATGCGAAAAAATGGCGTATCGGCGAGAATGCCAAGATTGGCAAGGCGGGGACGACTGGAAGGATTACCAGCTTCGCGAATGGAATCGAAGGCTTGTTCGAGGTGCAATTCTCGCGATCGTCCCTCAGCGTCAATTCGATTCCAATCGTAGAGTCTGTAAGTAGTATCGCTATTTTGTTGGATTTCGTAGATGAGGTGACCGGCTCCGATACCATGGAGGAGGCCAGATGGAATCATGAGACTATCGCCGTCATTCAGAGAGTAGGATTGAAGTAGATTTGCCAAGGTACCCTGTTGAATGGCGGAGCGGATTTCCTCGTCAGAACTGTTGTTTTTTAGGCCTGCGTAGATTCGAGCGCCAGGAGTGTGACTAGCAACATACCAGATTTCGTTTTTAACTTCGCCATGCCATTTTTTAGCGGTTTCAATAGGCGGATGAATTTGTAAGGAAAGGTTGTCGCGGACGTCGAGGATTTTGCAGAGCAAGGGGAAGCGGTTAAAGTCTTCATAGCCTAACCCAAACAGGGCATGGCGTTGTGTTGTCCATAATTCATGAAGCGTTTTACCCGTCAGGGGACCATCGCGCACGATACTATTGACATCAGGGCGATCGCTGATTTCCCAAGATTCGCCGTAGGTTTTATCAGGGGAGAGAGAGACATTAGGCTGGGTGGGGCGAAACTGGATGAGCTGGTCTCCGCCCCAGATACGTTCTGCGAGACAAGCATAAAATCTGAATGCGTCCATGAGTCTTGTAGATCAAAGAAGTTGGTCAACAAAACGATCTCGATCGAATCGTTCAAAATCATTTGCGCCTTCGCCGGTACCGACAAAGGCGGGCGGAATGTGCAATTCATCCCAGATGGCTAACGCAATTCCTCCTTTGCCGGAACCATCCATTTTAGTTACGATGAGCGCATCCAAAGGCGTTACTTTGTGGAATTCCTTAGCCTGAGAAAGGGCGTTGGCGCCTGTTGTCGCATCAATGACTAACAAGGCAGTATGGGGGGCTGCTGCATCCTGTTTCCCTAGAGTTCTCCGGATCTTCGAGAGTTCTTCCATGAGATTATGACGGGTGTGGAGGCGGCCAGCTGTGTCACAGATTACGTACTGAAAGTGTTCAACTATGGCTTGGTGGTGGGCCTCGTAACAAACTGAAGCTGGATCTTGTTGCGGACGGCCTTTGTAAAGAGGAATATGAAGACGCGTGGCCCAGTTTTCTAGTTGTTCAACAGCAGCAGCTCGGAATGTATCAGCAGCAGCCAGGAGAACTTTTTGGCCACTGTTCTGGAGAGCGTAGGCGAGTTTGGCGGCGGAAGTCGTTTTCCCGGTACCATTAACTCCGACAACAAGGATCACTACGGGATGAGCATTGTCGGGCTCAGGCAAAGCAAAAGGTTGTTGAGGAAAAGCCTGACGAATCGTGTCGCGTGTCTCTTGGACGATAGTCTCTGCTGTGATCCCCTTGCGGTTTTTCATTGTATCTACGAGGGCCATTGCACGCCTGATGCCTATGTCAGAGGTCACGAGATCCGCTTCGAGCTCATCCCAATCGATTTTCGGACTACGAGAGAACTTGCTAAACAACCTGGAAAAGAAACCTGCCATGATACGAAACGAATGATGGATACGTGTTAGTGAAAAAGGGAATTAATTTCGAATTGCCAGAATAATGCTACCGAGAACACCGCTAATAAACTGAGGTGAATCACTGGTCGAATATTCTTTTGCGAGGCGAGTTGACTCTTTGACGATGATAGGTACTGGTAGCTCGTGACGGTATTTGAGTTCATACGTGGCGAGCCGTAAGATAGCTAGATCAGTTGGGTTTAAACGCCCGAAAGCAAAGTTTTTCAAATGGGCTTGGATAGTTTGGTCAAGATCTTGAAGGTGCTTCAGGATAGCATTGATGAGTTGGGAACATTCTTCGCGAAGTTGGTGAATATTTTGGGTAATTCGTGTTACAGGTTCCCATTCTTTGGCATTTTTATTACCTTCCGGATGTTCAATTCCGTAAATATTCAGTGTAATGGAATGAAGTTTTTTTATAATCTTTTTAAGAGGGTCAAGATAGGAGCGATATTGAGGGAAATCGGAGAAATATTGAATGAAGTTCTGTTGGATTTGCAAAAGCGACGAATTGATGATTTGCACTTGAGTGTAAGCAGACTCAATGGTCGTTTGCCCTGCACCCGAGGCAGGGTTTTTGGCAATTGTCTTAAGGTCAAGAACGGCAACAGATAACGCGAATTCATGCTGGACAAGGTCGTCAAGAGAATCGCGTAGGTTTCCGACTGATGGATCGCTCGATAATTCTTGGAATTTTTCTAGCCAGTAGGAAGAAAGTTCGTTGAGTGGGTCATCTAAGAAACGAGTCAAATGGCTAATTGCCTTTACTCGCGCTTTGTCGAGTTCGTTTCGATCTTTTTCAAGAATGATATCCCAAAAAGCGTTTTGATTGAGATTTGAATTGATCTCGTAATTGTAATTATGAGGAATACTATAGAGGAATTGGACGACCACTTGTCTGACTTGATGCCGGGCGATCATAGAAGTGTCAAATGATAAAAATTATTGATGATGCGGGAGGAACCGATCCATAAACAACTGGGCCATTGCGGCGGCGGCTCGAGCAGATTCACGTCCACGGTTTAGCGTTTGGCCAATGCAACGTTCTTCGGCTTGCTGTGTGTCATTAAGCAACAATACTTCGTGGATGATGGGGATGCCAGTAGCAACGGCGAGGTCCAAAAGAGCTTGCGTTACAGATGTACCCACGAGCGAGGCATGTTCAGTACTCCCTTGAATAATGACGCCTAAGGCAATGATTACCGTTGGAGGTTGAGAAGATTGAGCAATGGCTTTGATCGTTACTGGAATTTCAAAAGCCCCAGGGACTCTCACAATGTCGATGGTTGCACAAGGCAAGATTTGCTGAAGTTCACTCACACAGTTCTCAACAAGAGCATCGGTGTAACGTTCATTGTAACGCGAGGCGACGATGGTAAGGTTGGGCTGCAAATTGGAAGAAGCGGGGCGCTCGGGAATGGCATTAGACATGGCAACAAAAGGGAAATTGTAAGTTATATGAAAAAAGTATCATTAAATCATGTGTCCCATTTTCTCGCGTTTGACATCCAAATAGTGCTGGTTGTCGGCATTGGGAGCAATGCGAATAGGAACTTGTTCGACGATGTGGAGACCGAATCCTTCCAGACCTGCAATTTTCTTGGGATTATTTGTCATAAGGCGCAGTTGGCGAACTCCCAAGTCTTTGAGGATCTGGGCGCCGATACCATAATCTCTTAAATCGGGAGGGAAACCGAGTTTAATGTTGGCTTCGACTGTATCCAGGCCTTGTTCTTGAAGTTTGTAGGCATGAAGTTTGGCTACGAGACCAATACCGCGGCCTTCTTGCCGCAAATACAACAGAATACCGCCTTCCTGGGCGATGCGATGCATAGCAACGTGCAACTGACTGCCACAGTCGCATCGTCGCGAACCGAATACATCTCCAGTCAAACATTCACTGTGAACACGCACTAAAGTCGGTTTGTCAGGGTCGATCTTGCCGTGGACTAGAGCGAGATGGTTAGCACCATCAAGTTTAGATTCGTAAAGATGACAGGTAAATTCACCATAATCGGTAGGCAAAGCTACGGTTTCTGTGCATTTGACGAATTGATCTTTTTTACGGCGGTATTCGATAACCTGGGCGGTTGAACAAGCTTTAAGGCCGTGTTTTTGCTGAAAGGCTGCTAAATCTGGCATACGGGCCATGGTTCCGTCTTCGTTCATGATTTCGCAACAGACGCCAACTGGTTGGAGACCGGCTAACTTGAGCAGGTCGACAGTAGTTTCAGTATGGCCAGCGCGACGGAGAACACCACCTTCGGCGGCTCGAAGCGGGAAGATGTGACCAGGTTGAACAAAATCGTCTTTATCAGCGTTAGGATTAGCTAGGAGGCGGATGGTAGCAGCGCGTTCGATTGCGCTGATCCCTGTTGTGATACCGTGGCGAGCCGCCGCATCGACAGATACGGTAAATGCGGTTGACATATTTTCACGGTTGACAGGGCTCATGAGAGGAAGACCGAGTTCATCAACCCGTTCGCCTGACAGAGGTACACAAACAAGCCCTCGAGCATGAGTAACCATGAAGTTAATCATATCCGGCGTTGCCCATTCCGCAGCGCAGATGAGATCTCCTTCATTTTCTCGGCTAGGATCATCCGTGACAATAATAATACGGCCATTGCGAAGCTCTTCAACGATGGTTTCGATAGGACTGAAGTTCAGACAATCAGAACTCATATTTTTATTTGCCTTTATTTTTTTTTGCCCAGGAGTCCTTGAGAGCTACGGAACGGTTGAAGACGATATGCTGCCCGGGAACGTGATCTCGGCGGTCGGCCACGAAGTATCCAATGCGTTCGAATTGGCAGATGAATTCTGGCGGAACTGAAGCAAGGGAGGGCTCGAAGTAAACGTTTGAAATGACGTTCAAAGAATTGGGGTTAAGGACAGAGAGGAATCCATTTTCTTCAGCGTCTGGGTTTTCTACGCTAAACAAACGGTCGTAGAGGCGAACTTCTCCAGAAACCGCATGCTGGCAACTCACCCAATGGATAGCGGCACGGCACTGAATATTGGCTGGTGGGTTAGCGCCAATAGTCCCAGGAATGTGTTCGCAAATGATTTGAACGACATTGCCGTTTTCATCAGTAATGACATCTTTACAGGTAACGCAGTAGCTTCCTCGAAGCCGAACCGTACGGCCAGGGGCAAGGCGGAAGTACTTTTTGGGCGGGTCAATCATGAAGTCATTTCGCTCAATCCAGATTTCACGCGTCATGGGAACTTGACGAGTTCCATCTTCTGGGCGTTCTGGATTATTCGTAACCTCAACCCACTCAAGATGGTTTTCAGGCAGGGTGTCGATGACGAGCTTAACTGGGTCGAGCACGGCCATACGGCGGGGGGCATTCAGGTTAAGATCTTCGCGGACACTGTGTTCGAGAAGGGCTACATCAGTAAATCCGTTGAATTTGGTGATGCCGATCGTTTGGCAAAATTGGCGGATAGCGTTGGGTGTGTATCCACGACGCCGCATGCCAGAAACCGTGGGCATGCGAGGGTCATCCCAACCATTGACTCGCTTTTCCTGTACCAGTTGGAGGAGTTTGCGTTTACTCATGACAGTATAGGTCAGGTTGAGACGGGCAAATTCTGTCTGATGCGGACGGCTGGGGACGGGGCAGTTATCGATGACCCAATCGTACAAGGGACGGTGGTTTTCGAATTCGAGCGTGCAAAGGGAATGCGTAATGTGTTCGTAGGCGTCTTCGAGGGGGTGGGCAAAATCGTACATAGGGTAGATGCACCATGTGTTGCCAGTGTTGTGGTGTTCGGCAAACATGATGCGATATAAAATAGGATCCCTCATGTTCATGTTTGACGAAGCCATGTCGATCTTTGCACGAAGAACTGCCTGACCTTCAGGGATTTCACCCTTGCGCATGGCTTCGAATCGCGAGAGATTCTCTTCGATAGAGCGCTGGCGGAAGGGAGATTCTTGCCCTGGGGTATTGATGTTTCCACGCTGGGCTCGAATTTGTTCGACACTTTGTTCGTCGACGTAGGCAAGGCCTTTTTCAATCAGAGCAATAGCACAGGACAAGAAAAAGTCGAACATGTTACTGGCGAAGTACAAATGTTCGCCCCAATCGAAACCTAGCCAATGAATGTCTTCCTTGATGCTGTTGACGTATTCTTGGTCTTCCTTGCTGGGGTTTGTATCGTCAAAACGCAGGTGACATCTACCACCGATAGAGGCATATTCCTGACCGAGACCGAAATTCAGACAAATGGACTTGGCGTGTCCGATATGGAGGTATCCATTGGGTTCAGGGGGGAATCGCGTAATAGGCGCAGTACACACACCTTCGGCAAGGTCGTTAGCGATCATGTCTCTAATGAAGTCGCGGCGTTCAGGTAAAGTAGAAGACATGTCAAGTAGCGTACCTGTCTGCTTGCAATTCTGCAAGCACGTTCCCTGAAATGACGCGAGGGAATTCCGCTAAACTTGATGGCTTGTACGCTTATGAAGTTGCTCTTTTAGCGGGTCTAAACGATTTTGGAATTTTATCGAGATGAATGGGAAAAATAAGACATGGTTTGTGGCAATGACGTTTTTGATTGCGAGAGGGCGTTTTTCTTATAAAGTAGGGGAACCATGAAATCATCAGAATCTTCTGAAGCTCGTAATACGGAATCTTCTGGCGGCTACATGCGATACCTCCTAATCATGGCAGGTTTAGGAGGGCTTTTGTATGGTGTTGACGTCGGAGTTATTGCAGCAGCATTACCCTACATCGAAAAGACCTCGTCTTTTGGTCCTGCTCAGTTGTCTCAAATTGTTGCTGCTGTTTTGTTTGGCAGTGTGATATCCTCGTTGTTTGCTGGCTATCTGGCAGACAAATTGGGAAGAAAGATGTTAATTACGCTTGCGGCTGCTTTGTTTACGTTGAGCATCCCTGTGATTTGTTTCTCCATGGGGCAATTTGGAGTGATGCTTTTCGGTCGAATCCTTCAAGGCGCTAGTGCTGGTATTGTTGGGGTTGTCGTTCCGCTGTATTTAGCAGAGTGTTTGAGTGCTGACCAGCGAGGTAAGGGTACTGGGATGTTTCAGTTTTTGCTGACAGTTGGTCTTGTTTTTGCTGCTATTGTAGGGTTGGTTGCTTCTTCGGTGGTTTCGGGGGTGGAATTAGATCCCGATAGTACTGGCGAGACGATAAGAAATGCTCGGATTATTGCGTGGCAATCCATTTTCTGGGTATGCGCTATCCCTGGTTTATGTTTGTTTTTCGGTTCGTTTCGGTTGAGCGAATCTCCCCGTTATTTGTTCCGTGTTGGCAAGAAGGAAGAAGCGCGGCAAGTGTTGGTTCGCAGTTATGGCGAGGCCAAAGCTGAACATGTTTATCAGGAAATGGTTGAGGCCGAAGCTGAAGAACGCCGTCAAGTTGAAGAATTGAAGGCGCAAAGCAACAGTGGCGAATCGTTACTTCAGCGCAAATACGTCTATCCTTTTGTCCTTGCTGTCCTCGTGCTTGCCTTAACTCAATCTACGGGTATTAACTCAGTATTGAACTATTCTGTTAAAGTTTTCCAACAAGGCGGGTTGGAAGGTACTACTGCCAACTATGCAGATTTGGCGATTAAAGTTGTCAACTGCTTGATGACTGTTGTGGCTATGATGTTGGTAGATAGGAAAGGTCGCAAATTTTTGTTGAAACTTGGTACGGCTGGTATTGTCGTTGGTTTGTTGGGCGTAGGTATTCTTTTCAATAGCGTTGAAAAAGAACGTGTTGACATTACGGAACCTATCCAAAAGCTCCTTGAAGAGCAAAAACCGGCTGTCCAAAAGGATTTCGCCGATGGCAAATCTGTCTCGGAAATTACCAATTTGTCCATCAAATTGGATAAGACTCAACCGGTCGTGGCAAATCTTATTCCGGATCAATTCAAAGGAGTCCCAGAGAATGAGCTTCAATTGATTGTGACTTATGATCAACCTGTTGCCAATCCTGCATGGTATCAATTCCTTTTAGGATCGTCGACTCAATTGTCGGTAACGGATTTCGCTTCTCTTAAACGAGATGAGGCGGGTGAGATAACAGGAGAAAAGAGCATTAATACACTCAAAATTGCTGCCGTTGTCGATACGACTAATCCTGTCATGAAGGATGGCAAGGAGGCAATAGGTAGCGATGGCAAAGAATTGTTCCATCTCAAAGAAGTATCAATTCTAAAAGCTGAAATTGCTCAAAAGCCCACGGTTGGCGTAGGTTGGGCCATCGTCGTATTCTTTATTATCTTCATTGCATTCTATGCAACAGGGCCTGGAGTTTGTGTTTGGTTGGCATTGTCTGAGTTGATGCCAACTCGCATTCGTTCTAATGGCATGGCTATTGCTTTGCTTATTAATCAGTTGGTATCAACAGTGATTGCAGGCGTATTCCTGCCTTGGGTGGGTAATTCGGGATATCATGGTGTATTCTTCACGCTTGGCGGCATTACTGTCGTCTATTTCCTCATCGTGACATTCTTTATGCCAGAAACAAAAGGTCGTTCTCTTGAGGAAATCGAAGCCTACTTTACTACGGGTAAGATGCCTGAAAAGAAGAACGAAGATAGTTCTGTAAGTGCTCAATAACAAGAAAAGTTAATTTCTGTTAAGCATTTATTGCTTACTTTTTAGAAGGGGTGTGTCACAATGATGCACCCCTTTTTTTAATTTTGATATATCCCCCAATTGTTGTCATTTTAGGTGCTGAGATTTAATCCTATGGCAAAGACTCATGTCTCCCAACCCAATGATTCTTATTCCACAAAGAATTGATGAAGATATTGCGGAGAACGATTCTGTGCGCATGGTTGATGCCCTGGTGGAGGGGCTTGAACCTTCAACGAAAGAAGACAAGTCTGCGTTGAAGAAGAAACGCAACCAGCTGAAAGAACTGGAAAAAAACAGAGACAAGTTAGAGGAGTGCGATCAACATCTGGATACACTCCAGGGGCACAATTCTTATTCCAAGACAGACAAGGCGGGCCACTTTTATGAGAATGAAAGAGGATGCCATGTACAACGTTCGTTTGATGGGGATTGCGGACCCTTTATTTTGTTTTACACGTTTTAGACCGACACGTTGGCGAGGTCAGGCAATCTCACTTGTCATATCTCTTGCCTATTTTCCGATGTCAAGGCCTCCCAAAATAGCCCCTTAGAGGCTTCTCACTTCTGTAAAAGGCGTAAATAAGCGCAAGATTGATAGTTGTATGACACAAAAATGTTCTATAAGCAATATGCGTTGATTATCAATAACTTACCCCCCCCCC
>CASFPZ010000012.1 GCA_949296365.1 uncultured Akkermansia sp.
GGTTTTTTTGCCCGTGGCAGCGAAGGCCTGGGCGAGATTAGCCGAGGTGAAGGTTTTGCCTTCGCCCGGCATGGTGGAGGTGACCAGCAAGACAAGGCCCTGGGAGTTGCCCCCGCCCGGGACGAGACGTTCGAGATTGTTGCGCAGGATGTGGAAGCATTCGGCCATCATGCTGCGGCCATCAGGAATGAAGAGAGCGCCTGATTTTGTCTCTTGGCGGGAGAGTTCGGGGAATTCGCCGACCACCGGGATAGAGGTCAGCCCCTGCAAATCTTGCCTGTTGTTGATTTTGGAGTTGAGCATAGCCACCCCCAGGAAGATGAGGAAAGCCACGCCAATGCCGCCAGCTGCCCCGCCTAGAACGAAAAGTTGCGTCTTGGGCGCAATGGGCAGATCTGACCCGAACGCAGCTTCCAGCACCCTGGCGCTCGGTTCCGTAGTCGCCAAGGAAAGAGCATTTTCCTCGCGTTTGCCGAGGAGCATGATATAGAGTTCTTCTTTGACCTTTTGCTCGCGGAGCATGGGGATGAGCGCTTCTTCGCTGGAGGCGTTGCTGACCATCTTGCGCTCCATGCCTTCTTTGTTTTTGGAGATTTCGCCCAGGCGCAGCGAGAGCGAGTTGCGGTAGTTGTCGATCGAGCGTTTGAGCGTCGCCAGCATGGAGTCCATGTTGTTGACAAGGGCCGTAACGAGCGGGTTTTGGGAACCAGCGCTTTCACCCAGTTGCTGGTATTTGAGGAAGGCCTCGTTGTACTGCTCGATTTGGCGAGCGATGCTGGGATCGTCGATGCCGAGATTGACCGGGAGCATGCGCCGCGAACTCTTCTGCGAAGCAAGCATGTCTTTGAGGGAGTCGACTTGCTTGATTTGGGTATTGATTTCGAAGGCTTCTTTATCGAGTTCTTGGATTTGGACGAAGTTAGCGTTGAAGGTCGAGGAGAGGTCGACGAGCAACTCTTTGTTTTTGCGGAAATCGAAAATGCGTTTATCGACCGATCCCAGTTCTCCGCCCAAAACGCCCAGGCGGTCGACGATGAATTCCTCTGCCTTGCGGGATGCGATGCGTTTTTCTTCGATCGACTGGAGATTGTACTCGTGGATGAGCTGGTTGAGGATATCAGCAGCTTTGCGAGGGTTGGACGAGACCAGGCCAAGCTCGATCAGGCTGGATTCGCGGTCGTCTGGCCGGGTGACCGTGAGCGCCTGGAGCAAGGCTTCTGCCGCAGAGCGAACAGAGACCCGGCGAACCATGTAATCTTGGTTGAAGCAATCTTGAGAGAACGAGGCAGAGGGACGAACGACAACGGAACCAAATGGCAGGGAGCCGACGACGCCGAAGTTGCCCTCGTAAAAGGCCTGCTGTTTGTTGGAGTCTTCGTAGGCGAGGAGATAACGTTTGTCGTCCAACGGGGTGAGCGTGAGGACGATTGCGCGACGTTCGTCGATTTCCGGGAATTCGACCGAGACAGGCGCTTGGTCGTAGAGGTCGATTTGGCGGATATCCTGGAGACGCCAGATCGAGATATTTAACTTGAGCTTGCGAACCACCCGCGACATCAGTTCCGTGGATTTGACCACGTAACTCTCGTTGGCGATGTTGACGCCCTGTTGATCGAGCCCCATCAGGGCCAGCGTTTCAGCGCCGGGACCGGAATCCTTTTGTTTGTTGTCTCGCAGGAGGATGCGAGCGGTTTTTGAATACGAGTAACCTTGTTGGGCGGCTACGTAGAACGCAACCGTGGCGCCGAGGCACGCGCAGAGCAACAACCAGGGCCAGCGACGACGCAAAATTTCGACAAGAATATCCAGGGAAAACCCATCAGGTTCCTCTCCAAAGGATTGAGGTTCTGAATTCATGAGCGACAAATGTCCAAAATAATGACAATACAGGGAAACGCCTGATCCTCAACTGAGAACAACGTAGAACAAATACGCGAAATCGGAGAAACGGCTTCTCAATCAATTATGCAGCAGCCAATGCGATAATGGCAATAATGATGCTGACACCTGAAATCCCCCAGCCGTACCACTGAGCAGCGTCACTGCGCGTGTTGACTTTGCGATCCGACGGCGAAACGTAGATTGTGTCGTTCTGCTGGATGTAATAATACGGGGACTTGAAGAGTTCTTTGCTGCGGAGGTCGACCGTGGCAATTTGGCGTTGACCATTGACTTCGCGGATGATTGTCACTTCGCGGTTGCCATCGATATTGAGGTCGCCAGCACGGGAAATTGCCTCGAGGAGGGTGAGACGCTGGCCTTCGATGGAGTACGTGCCCGGGGCGTTCACTTCGCCGAGGACTGAGAACTTGAAGTTGACAATTTGGACGTTGACTGAGGCGTCTTTAATGTATTCTGAATCGCGGAGTTTGGCCGCGATGTCGTTGGCGAGGCCCGTGCAGGTTTTGCCAGCAGCTCTCATGGAACCGATGACAGGCAAGACAATGTTGCCGTTGGCATCGACGAGGTAACCGCGGGGTTTGCTGTTGTTGTTTGTGTTGCCAGACGTGGAGCCGATTTCCGCAACCTGGAAGGGAGTTGTCAATTCAGGCTGTTTGCTGCTGACCGAGATGTACAGCTGATCGTCTTTCTGGATGACCGTCTGGTAATTGCCTTTGATGATTTCTTGCGAATTGGCCGGAGCGTCCTGCAAATAAAGAACTTCCTTGGGACTGACACACGAGGTCAACGCGGAGAATGCAATCGCCGCGCTTACCCATAAAACTGAACCGAGTAATTGATTTTTCATGGTGGGGGGGGGGAGGGGTGGGAGGGTGTCTGAATTGAAACCGGAACAGACAAACCGAGAACGCTTTGCGCCGAGCGTCGACAGGACACAAAGAATCCGGCGGGACGCTAGCGAATTTACAATCCGTAGTCAATCGTTAAAAGTTGTCATGTTTGTAGTTGCGGATTTACAATCCGATTGTCGTTTTTCCAGGATAAAACCGCTTCCTGCTCGAGGGAGTAACCATGTAAGTAGCTTGTAATCAAGCAGACAAACAAAGCTGAAACTACCGAATTCCACAACCGTCCTAGGAACATACATAGCGATTTTCAAAAGAAAAATCATCGAATCGTAAAAAAATTACAAACCGAGTTTGTGCTTTTCTTAAATATTTACAATCAATAGATTATGCGGTATCTTTACGGGTCAAAGAATGCTTGTTTGTACGGATTGTAAATACGTTGAAATAGAGCCCAGAAAATTAGGTGCAACTAAGTTTTAGACAAAACATATTAATCGGGCCAGACGTTGCCGGGGATGCTTTCTTTGGTGATGATAGCCTTTTGGCCGACGCGGAATCGGATATTAGGGTGTTCTTTTTGGATGACTTCGACGAGTTCGTTCGTTGAGTCGAGTAGGATGCGCACTTTGACATAGCGTTCGACCTCGACGCGGTCGTCCATCAGCGAACCAGTCGAGGAAGCCAGTTTGGCGGTGCTGGCAGCCATCCATCCTGGAGCGATCGTTTCGGCTGCGCTGGCAGCCATGCCCGCGAAAGCGCCGCCGGTTTCTTCGCTTTCGACATTGACGAGGACTTCTTTGACTTTAACGACAGTGCCTTGTTGGATTTTTAGGATTTGGCCCATGGGAATTTCTCCATGTTTCTCCTGAGCGCAGGAGGCAAGCCCTAAACACGCACAACAAAATAAGAACCAACGCATCGCCATAACTTCTGCTTGAAGTACGCGACAGGCAGGCCCGATCTATCAGCCGAGATGATGCAATGACGCAGAATAGCGTTTTTTAGGGAAGGAGGGGAATTTTCAGAAAAAGGACAACAGGTTAAGCCCCACAAGGAGAAGAATGAAGGAAAGGCCATTTGAGACGCCGACCCCGGGAGGAGGTCGTGTAACATGGAACAAGAAATGTTTAGTCTCAAATGACCTAAGACGAAAATATCATAAAGAGATATATTGTCAAGATTTTTAATTAAAATTTACGAGTCAGCAAAAATCGATATATTAAGATGAATGGTGGGGAATTTCATTTTACTGTACAGGAGCTAGCAAACGGAAGAAGTTACAGATAATTTTATATGGAATTGATTGGGAGTTATATTCATCTGGCGAGACGAGGCGGGCGTCGGCGAAATCTTGTTCGAGCATGTCAGCGACCTTTTTAGCGAAGGTGGGATCGTGGGCGAGGGCAGTGATTTCGAAGTTGAGGGAGAGAGAGCGGTTATCGAGATTAGCCGTGCCGACCGAGGCGATATCGTTGTCGACGAGGACGACTTTTTGGTGCATGAATCCTTTGGCGTAATGGTAGATTTTGATTCCGAAGGGGACAGTGCCCGGGAGGAACGTCATGGAGGAGAATTTGATCATGGCATGGTCGACTTTTTCTGGTTTGAGGATACGGACATCGACCCCGCGGAGGGCGGCTGCCTGGAATGAAGAGAATGTAGCTTCGTCTGGGACGAAGTAGGGGGAGGCGATCCAGAGGCGTTTTTGGGCAGCATTGGCGAGGGCAATGATCGTCGTGCGCCACAAGGGGACCTGATCGGCGGGACCCGAGGGGATGATGAGCAGGGGGGTGTCTTGTGGTTGGCGCACAAATTCCCATTTGACATCGATGGGGTTAGCGAGGTTTTCCGAGCTCCAGTGCCAGTTTTCGAGGAAGGCCAATTGAGTTTGCAAGACAGCTGGGCCTGTGAATTCGAGGAAGGTATCGCGCCAGTATCCGAGTTCACCTTTGCCAATGTAGTCCATGCCGATATTCATGCCGCCGACGTAGGCCGTTTTACCGTCGACGACGACGATTTTGCGGTGGTCGCGGAAGTTGACGCGGACGATGTTGCGCAGGAAGAAGCGTTTACCGTAGAACGGTTGGATGTGGATACCAGCTTGACGCATGGAGCGGATGTAGCCAGAGGGAAGTTTGTGGGAACCGATTTCATCGTAGATGACGTAGATGCGGATGCCTTTGGCGGCGCACTTGAGGAGGAGTTCGCGGAATGTAGCGCCGACCAGGTCGTTTTTGATGATATAGAATTCGACGAGGATGTATTCTTGGGCGTGTTCGATAGCCTCGTAGATAGCGGCGTATGCTTCTTGGGCGTCGACGAGCAGTCGGCAGGCATTACCTTTGTAGATTGAGAGGTTGGACAATTGGCCGAGCGAGCTGAACAACGAGGCGCGATCCCCCAGGTCGAGAGCGAGGCATTCTTTGAGTTTTTGTTCGACGCTGTGCGAGGTGTTGTGCAAGTCATCGTTTTTATCCAGGTTGTTGCGGCGTATTTTGATATAGCCGTCGAAGCGCCTAGGCCCCAGGATGAGGAAGAGAGGGACAGCGATCCAGGGGAAGCAGATGAGGGAGATTACCCAGGCGATGCTGCCTTGAGGCGTTTGCGTATGCAGAAGAGCCGGGCATGACAGCGCAAAACCAGTGGCATGCATGACCACAAATAGAATGTAAAACGAATGATCGTACAGTTCTTGAAGCATGGCTGCGAAAACGATGGTCAAATCTAGGCATGCTTATTACCATCTTTTTGCCATCAACGAAAGAAAAAGAGAATTTTGTTTAGCCTATGAAACAATACCTGCAACTGCTCGACGACGTCCTGAACAATGGAATTCCGCGAGAAGACCGCACGGGGACGGGGACAATTGGCGTCTTTGGCCGCCAGGTTCGGTTTGACCTGCGGGCGGGATTTCCCTGCCTGACCACGAAAAAATTGCATTTGCGCTCGATCATTTACGAGCTGCTCTGGTTTTTGCGTGGGGATACCAACATTGGCTATTTGCACGAACATGGCGTGACTATTTGGGACGAATGGGCCGACGAGGATGGCAATCTCGGGCCGATCTACGGGGCGCAATGGCGGAGATGGGAGGGCCGCGACGGGCAGATTTGCGATCAAATAGCTGCCTTGATCCAGGGATTGAAGGAAAACCCGTGGTCTCGCCGCCACATGGTGAGCGCCTGGAATGTGCCGTTGGTGCAGAAGATGGCCTTGCCTCCGTGCCATGTGTTGTTCCAATTTTGCGTGATACCGCCGTGCGAGGAGCGGGGAGAGAAGCGGCCAGGGCTGTCGCTGCAACTCTACCAGCGCAGTGCGGATCTCTTCCTAGGGGTGCCGTTCAACATCGCGTCGTACGCCTTATTGTTGATGATGACAGCGCAGGTCTGCGGCTACGAACCCCGCGAATTCATCCATACCTTTGGCGACCTGCACTTGTACAACAACCACTTGGACCAGGCGAGGTTGCAATTGACGCGCCAGGCCAAACCCTTGCCGCGCATGAAGCTGAATCCCGACGTGAAAGACATCGATGGATTCGATTACGGCGACTTTGAGTTAGTGGGCTACGATCCCTGGCCTGCCATCAAAGCCCCTGTATCAGTGTGACCCCCCTGACAACCAGCGAAAGGAGATGATGCAATGAATGAGACCAGCTTGCATTTTCACGGGATTGTCGCCATGACGCCGAACCGAGTGATTGGACTCAACGGAGGGATGCCCTGGCATGTGCCGGACGATTTGAAGGTGTTCAAGAGATTGACCTACGGCCACCCTGTGTTGATGGGGCGCAAGACATTCGAATCGATAGGGAAGCCGTTGCCGGGGCGTGCCAACATCGTGTTGACGCGAGACCCCGCGTGGAGCTATCCTGGCACGAAGCGTGTCAGCAGCGCGGAGGACCTCGGGCAATTCGCCTTGGACGACCCCGAGGTGTGGGTGATCGGTGGAGCCCAAGTCTACGCCCAAATGCTGCCGTGGCTCGAAACGCTGTGGGTATCGCGCATGCACCGGGAATACCCAGGCGACACGTGGTTCCCCGAATTCGAAACTCAGTTTTCGCGTGTCGAGAAGCTGGAGGTTTTCCCGGATTTTGATTTGTGGCGGTATTCGAGGTGAGCCGAGGCCTGGGGCGAAGCAGAAACAGTTTTTTTAATTGACGTGCGCGGTATGTGCGTGGTATGTGTAACAACATGATTTCTTTTGAGACCGTTTTCCGGCGGGCTGGCGTGCTCGCGGCATTATCCAGCGTTTCGATCGCGTCGGCGGCATCGGAGATTTTTCCCGATGCCCGAATCGATCGCGTCGTGTCTGCTGTGACGGCAGAATGGGATCAACCCTTGAATCCGCAGGATGCTGTTTCAACCGATATCCCCAAGACAGCCATGTTGGGCAACGGCGACATCGGAGTCGTCTCGGGGGGGCGTGGTGCCATCAAAACTTTCACCATTTCGAAATCCGATTTTTGGTCTTGCGGCGATTTGAAAGGAAAGTTTTCGGGGCGGGAGGAATACAAGACTAAGCCTTTGCCTGTGGGTGAGTTGACGATTATGCCAAAGTCTCGGTCCAGCGACCCGGTACAATTCAACGAACGGCTCGACATCCGGGAAGCGAAATTGACGACAAGACTAAAGACAGCGGAGGGAGCAACAATCGAGATAACGGCTCGCGCACTGGCGACGGAGAATGTATTGCTCGTGCGGATTGCAGCAGACCGACCGACGACGTGCCGACTGGAGTTGTGGGCTAGGGGAAACAACCCGTCGTTTCCGGCGCGGACGATTGAGGCGTTGCCTGGAGTAGCGCGATCGACGCTCAATGCAGCGCCGGAGAATCCCGAATCGTGGAGGTCGGAAGTTGTTCTGGCGGCAAACATCCTGCAGCCAGGAGGACAACCAGTCTCCATGAATGCCAGTGAGGCAGGCGAGTTGGCTACGGAGATCGAGGTGAGGCCAGAGCGATCCATTTGGGTAGCTTTGGCAGTAGGAGGGGGCGGACGCACGTGGGATGCCAGCGGAAAATTGGCGGGAAAAGCCCCTGAATTGGCAGCGAGAGAGATTTTGGACAAGACAGGCAGCGAGCAACAGATGAGCCAGCTCGTGGAAGAGCACCAGAAATGGTGGAGCCAGTATTGGCATGCCTCTGCCATCGACCTGGACGATTCGGATCCTGAGCTTGCGTTGATCGAGCGATATTACTACGGAGCCCAATATTTGATGGGAGCTGGGATACGACCTGGCAAGACGGCGCCGGGGCTTTACGGCATCTGGCATACGACCGATACGCCGAAATGGTCGTCGGACTACCACCTCAATTACAACTTCATCGCGGCGTTCTACGGAGCGCCGTCCAGCAACCGTTGCGAGTATTTGTTGCCGGCGGCACAGGCTATGTTTGATTATGCCCAAGCAGGCGAACGGCGGGCGGCTGACCCCCGTGAGTTGAGACGCATCGACCGACAGCATGTGGACGAGCGCCCCCGGTTGAAGAAAGGCGTTGCGAATGCCGTGTTGTACCCAGTAGGGATCGGCCCCTGGGGGACGACGACCGATGACGGGTATCATCGCGAGTTGGTGAATGCCGCCTACAGTTCATGGCCGATCATCCAGTACTACCGGTACACGCGCGACAGGGAATTCCTAAAACCCGCGTATGAGTTTTTGACCAAATGTGCGCGAATGTACGAGGCCTGGATCGACCAACGGCCCGACGGCTCTCTGGAGCTGACAGCAGGCTACAATGAGGGCTCGTGGTCGCAGAACCCGGCGGTGGAGTTGGCAGCGTTCAAGATGGTGTTGACGGGAATGGATGAAATGGGCTTCTACCTGGGTCTCCCTGAAGAGGTACGCGGGCATTGGATGGAGATCTTCAACAAACTGCCAGCGCAGCCAACGGCGAATGTACAAGGGAAGAAAGTCTATGCCCTGGCAGCACGCGAATGGAACCAACAGGCGTGGAAACCCATGGCTAACCCAGCTCCCCAGGGCGCCAACGTCATTGCCCTCGATTCGATCTTGCCAGGCGGATTCCTCAACCGCTTTTCTCCGCAGGAGGAACGGCAAATTGCTATCAATACCCTGGACGTGTACGGGCCGAGCGTCTGGGGACAGATGAATAATTTTCCGCGCGTTTTCTATGATGCGGTGGAGGTAGGGTATCCGGCGGACAAGGTAACGAAGGAGATGGCCAGAACGATCAAAGCCCAATTGGCGCCTAACCTAGCCATCCGCGACGGCGTGCATGGGCTAGAGAAAATCGGAGCAGTTGCGGCAATCAATGCGATGTTGGCGACTTATGGCGGGAGCATTTGCGAGGTTTTCCCCAATTGGCCGAAGGACAAAAATGCGTCGTTCACACGACTGCGCGTCCCCGGAGGATTTTTGTTGTCTGCCGAGTATGACAAGAAGCTACAGACAGTGACTCGCCTGGAGGTTCAATCGCTCGAGGGAGAGTTTGCCTGCATCGTGCGACCATGGACGAGCGGGACCATTGTCGTAACCGATAGCCATGGAGCGCCGCAGGAAGTCACATTTGGCAAAACTCCAGACCAGACACGGGAAACGATCTTGTTCAGTACCCAGCCCGGGGAGACGTACACCATTGCCCGCAAACCGTGAGAGGTTGGTTCACACTTGGTAAGCAGAGTAAGTGCGCTCGGCCCCAGTTGGCAGGGAAAGGGGACAAGGATGGAGGTTGACATGGAAGCCGGGAAATCCTAGAATAGTGATAAATGACGACTGTGCAGCATCAAAAGAAGACTATCCGGCTTGTGTACCCGCAGTGGCAAGGTGGATCGATTGATCGATGGGTGCCTGAGGTGGAGGATCCTGACGAGGTGGCGCGTGGCTATGCCCTGGGAGCACAGTTGCTGAATTTTTTAGCGCCGTTGGCACGGAACCAGGAGACATGGACCGTGCCGATTGAGATGGAGAAGGGCGAGCGCACGATTGTGGACGGAGTGTGGGATCGCGATGCGCTCGTGCGGCAGACGAAAGCAGCCTTGGCCATGCTGGAGGTAGCCCAGCCGGATCGGATCGTGACCTTGGGGGGCGAGTGTTCTGCGAGCGTGGCGCCGTTTACCTATTTGGCTCGGCGGTATGCTGGCGATGTGGCAATGGTGTGGATTGATGCACATCCGGACATTACGTTGCCTGGAGACGAGTACGCCGGATACCACGCGATGGCGGCGGCAGCTTGCATGGGCTTTGGCGAATCGAAACTGATGAGCCTGTTGCCAGCGCGGATTGCGCCAGAGAACATCCTGATGGTGGGGTTGCGCGATTGGGAACGCGAAGAAATTCGAGTGCGACAACAGGAGTATGGCATTGATTTTGTAACCTCGGAGAGACTGGAAAGGGACAGCTACGAGGTCATCCGCTGGCTGCAGGAGTGCCCGGCATCGCACGTGCTCGTACATTTCGATATGGACGTGCTGGATCCGGCGGAGATTTTGGCGGCGGTGGGCGCCGTGCCGGGCGGCATGAGCCTGGCGAGCGTGACACGCCTGATTCGCGATATTGCGGCGGAAAAAGAGTTGGTGGGGTTAACAGTGGCGGAGCCGATGCCGAGGACGGCGATTCGACTGAGGGCTATGTTGGCGAAGTTGCCGCTGATGCAAGATTGATTTTTAACACAAACGAAAGGAATATATGATTGATTTTGAAGGTGGTTTTTTCAAGCTCTCTCCCGTGGATCCATCGGAGGTTCAGGGGCTTGTTGGCCCTCTGTTGATAGAAGGGGAGTATATTGTGGCGGCATTCAAAGATATCCGCGACTCGATCGTCTTTACGACTAAACGTATCATTTCAGTCAATGTCAAGGGATTGACTGGCAAAAAAGTCGACTTTACGAGTTTGCCCTACAACAAGATTCAGATGTACTCTGTGGAAACCAGCGGGCATTTTGACCGCGACTGCGAGTTGGATTTCGTGTTCAGTGGGTTGGGGACGATTCGGTTTGAATTGACGCGCGGATGCGACGTTGTGCAATTGAACCGGATCATCAGCCAATTTATCTTGTAAGTGGCGGGACGACGGGCGAAGACGGCTGCCGATGAAACACGAATTCATCATGCGCTATGTCGCGCCTCTGTGCGTTGGGGTTTCTTATCTGGCCTTGTCGCGGGCGGCGAGCAGGTTCCGGAAACCCCATGTCGTGGTGTTTGCTGTAGACTCGCTGGGACAACAAGATTCCTCTGTGCCGCTGTGGGCCCGCCCAGGAGGCGTGCCGGAGGCGACGAAACTGAACCGGTTTTACCGGACGCCTCATATGGAGCGTCTGGCGGCAGCGGGCGTGCGTTTTGGGGAGGCCTATGGCGGAATCAATGGGGAAACAGGGTGGTTTTCTCTGATGACAGGGCTGGATCCTGCGCGGAGAGGCTTGGTTGGGCAGGAACTAGAACTGCCGTTGCCGGAGATGGAGGCGCCGGACTTTGCTGAGACAGGCTGGCGTGGGCGGTACAATCTGTTGCCGCAGGTGATGAAAAAAGCAGGTTACCAGACGCTGTGCGCGGGGGTGCCTGAGGAGGATCCCGCCTGGTTGAGGACGGAGTTTGACCATGCGTTGGTGCTGGAAGACACGCGAGGAATGGGGCGGACAGTGATGACTTGTGCCGAACGGAATTGTCCGCTTTTTGCCTGTGTGCGCGTGGGAATGGAGGAATGGACGAAAGCTCAGCAGCCGACGGAGGCAGAAAAGGAGCGCATGTTGGCGAGGATGCCAGACTTTGGCGAGGGGATTCAGGTGGATTGCGAGCAGTTGGTGCGCTATGCGCTGGCAGTCGAGCGAATGGACGCGCTGTTGGGCCGGTGGATGAAGTACATGGAGCGACATAGCGGAGGGCGGAGAACGTTGGTCATTTTCACAGGATTGAGTGGGAGCGACGCGCCTATCCAAAAGAGCCGGGCCGGGAATGTCGCCTGGGGCGAACAAGTTGGTGCGGTAGAACCATTGCGAGGACGCGAATTCTCGCGATACGAGGGAGGCGGGCGAGTGCCGATGATCGTGGCCTGGCTGGATAGCGATCGGCGGCGGGCGGTGGAACCAGCGGAGAGAATGTTGCCGATGACTCCTGGGGCGTTTCAGTCGGCGATTGTCTCGCTGCAGGACGTGTTGCCGACGCTGGCCGCGTTGGCAGAACGGCGGTTGATGGGGCAGGTAGACGGCTATGATTTGGCGGATTTGCTAAGCGGGGAGCGGCAAAGCGAACGCCCGCCGTGGGTTGTGAGACATTTCCCGCTGTCGCATCCGAACGGGCGGTTTTATTCTACGCTGCGCATTCGGGAGTGGAAGGTCATTTACAATTATTACGACGACTATGTAGAGACAGGGGAACCAGCGTGGCAGTTGTTCAACTTAGAGGAAGATCCATCCGAGAGCTACAATTTGGCAGAACAACCGGAATACCGGAAATTGCTGGAAACGATGGCCTGCAAACTCGCAACGTACCTGGGAACGATTGAGGCGCCTTTGCCGCAGTTGACCGACCCGCGTTGCCCGAGAGTGAATGGACGTCGGCAAGCGTTAGGGCCAGCCTCGATTCGCTTGCCCGGGGAAATGCACGCGGGAGGCTGATAGAGGAATCGCCTAAACATAGGATAGGAAAAGACTTATGATTCGAGAGTTAGAAGTTAGCGGATTTACCGTGTTCCCCGAGAAGGTGTTTTTTTCATTTGCGCCAGGCATCAACGTTGTCGTGGGAGGTAATGATTCTGGCAAGAGCCATTTGTTGAAGTTGTGTTATTCGCTGACCAAATGGAGCGCTGAAGGGGGCAAGAAGTCGCTGCCCGATCGTTGGGCGGAGGAGCATCGGCTCCGCAAGGACTTGATGCGCGTGTTTGCATCGAGGAATTTGTCTGCCCTGACGGCTCAAAACCGAGGTAACGGACTGGCAAACGTACGGGCGGTGATGGCTTCGCCGGGAACTCCGGAGAATTTGGGGCAACTGCGGTTTCGCTTTCACTCGAACGACGAGGAGGCCGGATTGAGTATCGAGGAAATGCCGAAGCGTTTTTTGGACATTCCGGTAGCGTTTTTGACTGCGCGGGAGGTGTTTGCGATTTTCCCAAGCTTTGTGCAATTGGGGGCAAAATTCCCCGAAGCGTTGGACGGGGCTTGTTGGGATTTGTGCCGAGCCTTGGAACGCCCGGCTCGAGAGGGCGAGATGGAGCGTCCGCTAATCCAAGTGCGCAAGATTTTGTGGAATATTTTGGCTGGAAAAGCGATTTTGCGGGACGGAAGGTTTTATTTGAGTCGGCCGGGGCAGAAGTTGATGGAAATGAGTTTGGTGGCGGAGGGATTTAAGCGTCTGGGGATGCTTGACTATCTGATTGCGAACCGAACGGTACGCGGCGGAAGTGTCTTGTTTTGGGATGAGCCGGAGATGAATTTGAATGCGATTCACCTGCCGATGTTGGGGAAGGTCTTGATTGGGCTGGCGCAAGCTGGCGTGCAGATGGTGCTCTCGACGCACAGTCTTTTCCTGTTGAGAGAGTTGACGATTCAGCTGGCAGAAATGACCAACGAAACGCTGAGCCGTCGCTTTTTCGGGCTGAACGCACAGCATGAACACGCTCGAGGCGTATCCGTCAGCAGCGGCGATTCTCTGGACGACATTGGGCCGATCGAATCACTCGAGGCCGAAATTGCCCAGGCGGACCGGTATTTGAAACTTTCATGAGCGACGCGAAGAACAGATCGTTTGTCGAGGGAATCCATCGTTTTTCGATCGACCCGGGTTACGTTGTGTGCCGGATCGAGTGTTCGCCGTTTTATGCCTGTCGGACTCAAAACTTTTGCGGTGGGTGTAAAGAAATGGATTTTTTGCTGTACCATCCAGAGAAGCGAGAATTGTGGTTGATCGAGGTGAAAGACTACCGCTTTGACGCGCGGCCCAAGGTGAAGGAATTAATCCATGCGTTGTGTAGGAAGGTGCGGGATACGTTGTTTTTGTTGCGGGCAGCGTCGTTGTGTTGTCCGGAAGAAGAACCATTGGAGGGAATTTCGCTGCGGGAGTTTGCGAGGCTGAGCGAACAGGCAAGGACCATTCGCCTCGCCTTCCTGATGGAGATGGGCACGGACAAACTTTTCCCGCAGGGAACGTTGCTGGCGAATATTCGTGCGATTTTGTTGCGGCACATGAAATTCATTGACCCAGACCTCGTCTGTGCGCCGATTACGTATCCGGGGAGGATTGGCCCGTGGTTCGTCACCTCAGCACATGGGGATGTCAGCAAACGAGTCGAAGCCCGCCGCAAAAAACGTGAAAACAGCAAAGAACAAATACCAGGAATGCGCCCAGCGTCACCCAAAACCAATCAGGAAACTGACAAGCGTCCCTTACCATTGTGGAAACGACGGCAAATGGAACGTGAACAAGGCCAAAAGGGCAATCACGAATCGCGTCGCAAAGGAAGGTAATAAACCAAGACTTGATTGAAGCACTCTCGGTTTGGAAAGCAGGCTTGTATCCGAATATAGACAGTTCGGAAAAATGAACTCCATCGCTCATTGTTGTTGCCGATTGATGACAAAAATAACGAGAAATGTTTTGTAGGGTACGAATGAACTGAATTAATCGACAAAATGGAGAAGTTGCGCCTAACTTAATTTCCTTGCTTGTAGGCATTGTAAGGGGAGAGATTTTTATGCAATCCCAAAGAAGATAGGCGCACTATTTGATTCTCGCCCAATTCGTCTTCGAGTTTGCCTGGTAATGCCTTGTAATTAAACCCTGTACCAGTATCCCATCGCACAAAGAGACGGCGTACCATCATCTCAATGCTGGTATCCTTGCTCCTAATATGGAACATGATTTTACTTCTCCGGTCAGAAGAGATCGTATCAGCCATTATACAGCCAAATCCAGCGGGAGATCAGAAATATCTTTCAGCCGCTTTCCTTGAACTAGTGTTTCTAAGGTTTCGGCTGCATCCTCAGACCCTACTTTTTTTACAGCACGAATCAGCTCATAAAGGGCAAAGTGATAAACGCAGTCAATATCACCCGTTCCTAAAGCAAGAGAGGCAAGCCGGTTGGGCATCGGCTCTGCTGTCACGACAACAATGTGGGGTAGATGTCCCTTCCTATTGCGAATTAAATTCAATGCTTCAGTCCGGCTATTTTGTGCCCGGTCACTCCGCATGGTGTACTTAGCAGATACACTGGCGTGGAGTAACGGTTTTCCTCCGTTTGCTTTGCGAATATCCGCCATTTTGCTCACAGCACCATCAACGATGTACTGGGCCTCGTTGAGTTCGCTATCCTCATACAGGTCACGGTAAATAACCACATCGGGTGCAACTAAGTAATCATTCCCCAATGCAGCGGCCAACTGAGCGTTCTGCGCTGTAAGTTCATTCAAGTATGCCAGATGCTCATACTGGGCAAAATCGCTGGTTTTTAGCTTGTTATTATTGCCGAGCTTAGTATCGTCCAGCGCCCAGGACGAAGGTTTTGGAGATAGGGAAAGGTTTCCCGCAAGAAATCCGTAGTCAAAGTCTCAAATTGCTTGCCAAGCGTCTGGCCAGAAATTTTATCAACCATTGAAACCGCATGCTGTTGTTCCTCTACCAGAATATCAACAATTCTACGGGCAATCGCCTTGGAACCCCGGCTACTTGTATCGGCGTTGGAGGCCATACCAGCTGAGGTCAGAGTCAGCGTATTCGTTTCAAATAACTGCTTGTGAAAGTGAAATCTCGCGTTTGCAATCAGCGCATCCATACTCAAGACACTCCTTAATTTTTTCTCCTACTGCTCGGGCAACCGGGGGGGGGAAGGCATTCCCAATCATACGACACGCCACAGTTTTCCGCTTGCCAAAACTCCATGTGTCTGGAAATCCCTGAATCCTGGCCATCATCCGGCTTGTCAAGCGGGGCATTCCCTCGAATCCGGCAGTCGGCGCTTCGTTGGCAATCCCACGGCCATCAATTCCGAGTTCTGCCCATGCGTTTCTGGCCCGTGTGGGGCCGAGATCGGGGCCTCCATGTTTCTTCGAACCTCCTACTAAGGTAGGGGCAATCCGGCCAGCGTGAGCGGCCCATTCCTTTGCTTTCTCCCATCTGTTTTCAGCCATTAAGTCATACAACACTTTTCCAACCGTGGGTGTACTGTCTGGCTTTTCTTCGGGATATGCAAACACACCAATTTGATCTTTCCGTATCCCTACAATAACAACTCTTGGCCGTAGCTTCGGAACACCAAAGTTGGAGGCGTTGAGTAGCTTAAGGTGAGTGACATAGCCCAATTTCTTAATTTCGGAGAAGATATGTTCTCTGTACTCCTCAAATCCAGGGTTCAGGAACCCACGCACATTTTCCAACATGACTGCTCTTGGCCTAATTTCCTCAATAAGCCGGATCGCTTCAGGGAACAAGTCGCGTTCATCATCCTTTCCAAGTTGCTTGCCAGCAACAGAAAAGGGAGGGCAAGGAACGCCGCCGGCAAGTAAATCTACGCCCCTATAGGGACGCCCATCAAAGTTGTGGACATCGGTACAAATAACATTCCATTCGGGGCGGTTTTCTTTCAAAACTTTGCAATAATCAGCTTCATATTCCACAAGAGCGACATGGACAAAGCCCGCCATAGCAAGGCCAAGAGCCAGTCCTCCTGCTCCGGCACAGATTTCAACGCAAGTCAATGGTTGCTACATAAATTGATCTCTCCTGGTAGTTCCGCAAAACGGGAAAACTTTTGTGTTATTCGGGTTCACCAATGTCAGTAAACTCCATAATTTCGCCTATATCACAAGATAAGGTGTGACAGATTTTATGCAGGCTTTCTATGGAAACAAACTCGTTTCGTTCCATTTTCGCCCAAAAATTAAAGCTGATGCCAGCCACATCTTTTAGGTCGGTTCGATTCATTTTCTTATCTATCAGCATTTTCCATAACTTATCATAGCTAACCTACATAACGAAATTTCCATTCGTTGTCGAATTCATTTTTATTATAGGGATGTTCTACAAATTAATCGATTGCAAGTCAATGGAATAAGGCTTAAATTCTCCCCCAGAAGAGGGAAGAAATGAAGAAGGCTCACCAATACCGTCAGCAACAAGAAGGAGCAGGGGTATTTGAAATCTCGGACACTCTCAAGACTTTCTCAAAATTGGGTAATTCTCTAGAGGCCATATCCCAGTATGTAGATTTCGAGCTGTTCCGCCCGAGTTAGAGCGAGATCTCCAAAGAGAGAAACGTAAAAGCAAAGCAGGCCGCCGTCCAATTGATCCAGTCCTGATGGTTTAAGGTTCTGTTTGTCCAACGCATTTACGGTTTGAGCGACGAGTAGACGGAGTATCAAATAAAAGACCGCATGAGCTTTCGCGAGTTTATTGGAGTGGAAAGCGTATTGGACGTGCTCGATGCTAGAACAGTGTGGAAATATCGTAATGACCTGAGCCACAATGGAGTATATGATATGTTATTCAAGCATTTCTACGAGTATCTCGAGAGCCAGGGATTGATACTTCACTCGGGAAAAATCATTGACGCTAGTTTTATGGTAAATCCTCGGCAGCGTAATACCCGCCAGGAAAATGCCGTGATTAAATCGGGCTGCGGTGAAAGCCTGTGGAAGGAGCAACCCCACAAGAAATGCCATAAGGACATAGATGCTCGTCGGGTGAAGAAAGGCGACGAGAGATTCTTGGATACAAGAATCATATGAAGGTGTTTCTGGAGGGCTCGCCTCTGACGCTTTGGTACCGGACATAGATTTCTATCTTGGCCTAAGGCCCACCTTCTTTACCCTGGAAGATCGGTACGGTCTTAAAGTTTGTGAGTGTGATGGAGAAGTCCATGTGTTTCAAGGCAGATATGCTGCGGAGCTGGGGCGTTCCCTAATTGTCTGGTGTGAACAAGCCGCCAAATTGGAAGAGGGAGAGAGATCATCCGAGAGACTACGACCGCTGGCGTTATTGTCACATCTCAGGATCTCAGCGATCTGCTGGTAGAAGAATTGAAAAAAACTGACCAAGAGAAATAAAACAAAAAGAGCTACCTGACTTTCGCACATCAGGTAACTCTTTTTCTTTGGAATAATGAAAACTGTTGCTAAATCGTCGCCACAGAGGGTATTAAGGCTCAAAAAGTTCCGTGTTTATGGGCTTTTCTCGACCTCTGAAATTATTCCCATTCGATTGAGGCGGGGGGTTTGGTGGAGATATCGTAGAGGACACGGTTGATTCCCTTGACCTGATTGAGAATGGCGTTGCTGATTTCTCGGAGGAGGCTGTAGGGGAGTTCGACCCAATCAGCTGTCATAGCGTCTTCAGAGACGATGGCGCGTAGGTTGGTTGCGAATTCGTACGAACGTTCGTCGCCTTTAACGCCAACCGTCTTGACAGGGATGAGGCCGGCATAGGCTTGCCAGATTTTATGATACCAGCCGTGTTCTTTCAGTTTACCGATAAAGATAGCATCGCATTCTCGAATGATATCGAGGCGTTCTTTGGTGACAGCCCCGGGGCAGCGGACTGCTAGTCCCGGACCGGGGAATGGGTGACGCCAGAGAATATCATGGGGAATGCCGAGAGATACGCCCAATTCGCGAACTTCGTCCTTGAACAATTCTGCAAGAGGCTCGAGCACTTTGCCTTGGGCTTGGAGTTCGAGGATTTTGCCGACGCGATTGTGGTGGGTTTTGATCGTTGAAGCTTTGGATTTGGAGTTCGAGGCGCTTTCGATGACGTCGGGGTACAAGGTGCCCTGAGCGAGCATATCTGCCGTGCCAACAGCTTGCTGGAATACTTCAACGAAGAGTTCACCGATGATCTTGCGCTTCTTCTCGGGTTCGGTAACTCCGGCTAAGGCCGAAAGAAATTGTTCTGACGCATCGACCATTTCGATTTTAACGCCCACGCGATCGAAATTGGCTCGGACTTCTTCAGCTTCATTTTTGCGAAGGAGACCGTTGTCAACAAAGATGGCTCGCGAGTTGATTCCGGCTTCGTGGAGCAACACTGCCAGAACTGTGCTGTCGACACCACCCGACACGCCGCAGACGACTTCGCGATCTCCCACGCGTTCGCGGATTTCGCGAATCATGCGGTTTTTGAAATCGCCAATGTCAAACGGCGCCAAGTGGTCGGCTTCAGCGAGGAAATTGCGAAGGATAGTATTGCCCTCGATCGAATGCGATACTTCTGGGTGAAATTGAATGCCAAAGCATTGATTGGACCATTGCAGCGAGACTGGAACGCCCTCTTTGTTGCGGGCGATGACTTTACAGTCGTCTGAGATGCGATCGACGGTGTCTGAGTGGCTCATCCAGACCTGGGAGCAGGGCGAGACGCCTTGGTAGAGGCCTTCGCACGCACAAGGAATGAGGTCGGCGGGGCCGTATTCTTTCTTGTTGCCCGGTTTGACTGTTCCCCCGTGTTTGATATTGAGCAATTGCATGCCGTAGCAAACGCCAAGTACAGGGACATTGAACGAGGTCAACCAATTGTAATCAATATCGGGTGCGTCGGCGTCAGACGTGCTTTTGGGGCCGCCAGAGAGAATGATAGCGCCGGGGTCGGCGATTTGGTCGAGATCTTCGAGGGCGTAGAGTTTGGCATTGAATCCGAGTTCGCGAACGCGGCGCACAATGAGCCGCGTGTATTGAGACCCGAAATCGATGACGGCAACGATGTGTTTGTCATCCATGGCAGATTAATTGACGATGTGGAATGAGAGCGACAGAGCTTAGCAGCTGTAGTTGATAGGTTCTTCGGTGATTTGGATGTCGTGGGGGTGGCTTTCTTTGAGTCCGCCAGAGGTGATTTGCACGAATCGCGCTTTTTCGCGGAGTTCGGCAAGGTTGGCTGCGCCGACATAACCCATACCCGAGCGGAGACCGCCCATGAGTTGGAAGGCGACATCGCCCAAAGTTCCCTTGAATGGCACGCGAGCTTCTACGCCTTCAGCGACTAATTTGCCGGAGCTGTTTTGGCCATAGCGATCTCCGGAACCACGGCGCATGGCGCCAATGGACCCCATGCCGCGGTATTGTTTGAAGTGGCGTCCTTGGTAGTGAACCATCTTGCCTGGGCTTTCTTCTGTACCAGCGAACAGGCCACCGATCATCACGAGATCGGCGCCAATGGCTAGGGCTTTGACAATGTCGCCCGAGTAACGGATGCCTCCATCGGCAATGACCGTAACGCCAGCAGGACGCGCCACGCTAGCAACTTGCTGGATAGCTGTAAATTGAGGCATACCTACGCCCGAAATAATGCGGGTGGTGCAGATGGAACCAGGGCCAACGCCTACTTTGATAGCCTGCACGCCTGCATGGATGAGGTCGGAGGCGCCTTCAGCAGTGACGACATTGCCAGCGACGACTGGCTTGTCAGATAGTTCGCGAAGTTTGCTGACAACTTCCATGACGCGAGTCGTGTGGCCCGTGGCAGCATCGATGAAGAGCGCATCGGCGCCAGCGGCGAGCAAAGCTTTGGCGCGGTCGAGGTATTCTGGGCCGACTCCGACAGCTGCTCCGCAACGCAGGTGACCGCGAGGGTCTTTTGACGCATTGCCAAACAAGGCTCGCTTCTGAATATCTGTTTCGGTGATCAGGCCAACTAAATGCCCCGATTCGTCGACGAGAGGTAGTTTCTCGATACGATGTCTGTAGAGGATCGAACGAGCTTCTTCGATAGTCGTGGTGGGCGGGGCAGTCACTAATTGATCCAGCGGAGTCATCACGTCTCCCACTAAGGTATTGGCATAGTTGTCAATGCCGCGGATATCTCGACCCGTGATGATGCCTTCCAGTTTGTTATTGGCATCGGTGACCGGGAATCCTGAGTACCCGTGTTCGAGCATGATTTCGTGGACTTGGGAAAGCGACATGTCGCGAGTGACCGTCAAGGGACGGGGGATAACGGCATTTTCAAAACGCTTGACGCGCGAGACCATGGCAGCCTGGACGTCAATGGGGTTGTTGCGGTGAATGACTCCTAGACCCCCTTCGCGAGCCAATGCAATGGCCAGGTCAGATTCGGTTACGGTGTCCATGGCCGCCGAAAGAACGGGAATCTTCAAATCAAATCCCGGTACGAGATGGGAACTGAGATCTGCGTCACCAGGCAAAATAGCACTCTTGCGCGGCAAGAGAAGCACATCGTCAAAACTTAAACCAAGGCTAAAATCCGGCATGCGGTATGCTAGGAAATCGGATGTGTACGGTCAAGGCAAAATGATCATTCATTCTGGTTTTATGTCAAAATTGGCAGCTGTGTGCCGGTTTTCAGGCTTCGCTAGCGATGGCAGGGGAAGTTGAGTTGGCGGGGAGACGAGTGACGAGGACTTTGTCGATGCGGATGCCGTCCATATCGACGACTTCGAGGGAGAATCCATTCCATTCGAGGCGTTCGCCGGTATGGGGGATATGTCCCAATTGCTCGAGAATCAGTCCACCCAAGGTACTGTAATCGACCTTTGCATGATGAGTATCAAGATGAAAATGCAGAAGGAAATGGTAGAATGGGCATTGACCATCGATTAGGCGGGTGCCGTCTGGCCGGACGATGATTTCGGCGTTTTCGCGAGGTTCTTGAATGGCGCCGACGAGAGCTTCCAGGATATCACGGAGCGACACAATTCCTTTGATATTTCCGAATTCATCACAAACGAATGCCGATTGGATTTGCTGGCGTTTTAGTTCGTCCAGTGCGTCGTAGACCATCATGGTTTCCGGGAAGAAAGTTGGCGCTCGCAAATAATGGCTGAGGGAAAAATGATGATCGGAGGCGTCGAGATGTTTGATGAGTTCTGAAATGTGGACGAAGCCTTTGATGTTGTCCAGGGAATTTTCGACGACTGGATATTTGCTGAATGGGTGGTTGCCGATGACAGCCATGACCTCATGTCGGCTCATGTTGATATCCAACAAAACGAGATCGGCACGAGGCGTCATGATATCTTCCAAGTTGAGGTCACCTACGGTAAATACGCGTTCGACAATGTGGCGCTCAGCTTCCTGGATGTCGCCACCGTTAGCGCTCTGACGCAACAATAGGCGAATCTCTTCTTCAGTAATGCAGGATTTTTCATGGTGAATCCTCAATAACGACGACAGACAGATCGTGCTTTTGGAAAGAATCCAGACAAAAGGCGCTGTAACAATAGACAGTGTATGCATGGGAATAGCCGCCATTTTGACCATCGTATCTGGTATGCACATGCCCAGACGTTTGGGGACAAGTTCTCCGAAAACGATCGTCAGGTACGTGACGACGATGATAATGAGCGCTTGAGCAACGTCGGCGGCCCAAACTCCTGGTATGCCAACCCAAGACAATGCCACGCTGAATTCATCAGAAAGCGTATCAGCCGATACTTTGCCGGTAAGAATACTAATGAGGGTGATGCCTACTTGAATTGTGGATAAAGAACGTTCCGGGTTGTTGATCAATTTCAAGGCAAATTGGGCAAGAACATTCCCATGGTCGGCTTCTGATTGAAGTTTTGTCTTCTTGGCCGATACGATGGCTAGTTCAGACATGGCTAGTGCCCCGTTTAGTAGAATGAGACAAGCTATAATAAAAAAATCCATGATTCAGAATCGACGTGGCGGCAGTGCCCCTGCTTATTCAAAAGCATTTGGTTCTGCTACCAATAACCCTACCTCATGAAACGCTACAAGTCAAAACAATAATAGAGCGCGGTTCTGCAAAATTCCTTCATGAAACAGAAAATAGGAAACATTTGTATGAAATGGGGCAATTTCCCACTTGACATCCCGCAGAAAACATGTTGGTATCTAGAGCAATGGATTTTATCAACAATGGACGAGCTCCCCGCCGATCTCCCGATTTCATCCGTCGCGAGGTGTTGGAAGTATTGTCTGGCGTTGAAACGATTATGTTCAACGACATATTCGAACGCGTTTTGGCGGGTATGAAACAAAAGGGAATCTCAATCGGGGGAGAAGAAATTTTACGGTTGCGCATGTACGAGAAGTTGCAAACGCTGGTTGCTCAAGGAGCTTTGCGCAAACGAGGCAAAGAGTACACGGTGCTCGAGAAATTAGCTTCTATTCGAGAGGAAGAAGAGGAAAACGGTGCTATTATGCCTAAAGGATTTATTTGATGGGGCGGTATAGTTTGAGGTAAGGCAACTGTTTGAGAGGAGGGAGGACAAAGGGGCTAGTTTAGGTGAGTTTTTAGTTGTTGATGAGGGGTTTGAGTGTTCCTGAGACAGGAATCCTTCAAGACACGTAGGATGGATATTTTCTTGATTTGTCGGCCTGGATACCGAATTGGAGAGATGGGCTACAGAGGTACGATGAATGGCGTTTAATTTGACTTAACCTGTAGGGATCGGTAACATACAAAGTATGGCTTGGTTATATTTGATTCTTGCAGGGATTTTTGAGATTGGCTGGCCCTTAGGTTTTAAATTGTCACAGAATAGCACGACAATGGGGGCCCCTTCATGGGTGTGGATTGTTCTATCCGTCGTCTCGATGGGGTTGAGTGGATTTTTCCTGTGGGTGGCGCAGCATTCGATACCCATAGGTACAGCATATGCTGTATGGACAGGAGTTGGAGCTATTGGGACATTTGCGATTGGGATTGTGTTCTTTGGTGATTCGCACAATGTTTGGAGGCTTTTGGCAGCTACGTGCCTGGTTATTGGTATTGTCGGGCTCAAACTGGCGCCTGGACATTAAAGACTAGGAAAAATAAAAAACCAGCGCGGTTTAGAGACACGCGCTGGTTGGTCAAACGACAGACGAGGGCGAAACTTAATGGCCGCTTACGCGTTTATGGGCATCGGCTTCGATTTCGGCCCAGATAGCATTGAGCGTATCCTGGACTGTCTTTCGGGAAGTATTAACTTCTTCGCCAGGCTGGCCTTTCCCAAAGAAGTAGTACTTGATCTTGGGTTCGGTGCCGGATGGACGGACGGCGAATGAAAATCCGCCTTCGAGTTCCATAATAATCATGTCGGTCTTCGGGATGGAATCGCCTTCTTCATCGTAGAGGTTGCCCTTAGTGAAGTCGCGGATGCGCGTTACCTTCATGCCGTGTACTTCTTGGAGTGGGTTTTGGAGGTAGGATTGCGATAGCGCAGCAATTTTCGAAGCGCCGTCAGCACCTTCCATGACAAGCGATTTACCCATTTCGAGGTGAACGCCGTATTGCAGGAAGAGATTGTCCAGCAAATCGGGGATCGTCTTCTTTTGCTCAGCAGCATAAGCAGCTAATTCGGCAAATAAAATGGCAGCGGCATTGGCATCTTTGTCGCGCACAAAATCTTGCGCCAGATAGCCGTAGCTTTCTTCGCCGCCGAAGACAAAGAAGCGGCTGTATTCCAAGCGCAAAGCGCGGGTTTCGGCTTCTGACATCGACCGGTAACCAACGCGCTTATCGGCGGGAATGGCTTGCTCGTATTTGCCGAGTTTTTGGGCGATATATTTGAAACCTGTCAACACGTTGACAACTTCGATTCCGTAGTGGTGGCCGATAGAATCCTGGAGTTGCGAGGTGACGAAGGTTTTGATCATGACGGCACGAGAGCGGTTGGAGTCGTTGATCCAACCGAGATCAGTCATTGTTTTACAACGGTACCAGGCGAGAAGAGACCCCGTCTGGTTACCCGTCAACAAGCGCATTTTGCCTGAGGCGTCGCGCACCGCCACACCCATACGGTCGCAGTCGGGGTCTGTTGCAATGACGATGTCGCGTCCGCTCTTGTCGGCTTGTTCGATCGCCAGCGTCAATGCCTCGGAGTTTTCCGGATTGGGCGATTTGACCGTAGGGAAACGACCGTCCTGCGTGTCTTGAATTGCTACGGTTTGTACGTCGCACCCAATTTCTTTCAGCAAGGGAACAATGATGTGGCCGCCTGTACCGTGAAGATTGGAGTAAACGATTTTGGGAGCTTGCGCCGCAATGAGATCTGGACGCAGCAAAATGTTCTTGAGGCGACTGCTGTAGATGTGATCGAAGTCACTCCCGAGTTCAGTAAGAGTGCCCTGTTGGTTAGCAGGCAGGGCTTCGTACACGTCGGACTTGAGAGCGTTGACTTCTTGGATGACCCCGATATCGTGCGGAGGTACTAATTGAGCTCCATCATCGAAATAGGCCTTGAACCCATTGTCGTGAGAAGGATTGTGACTGGCCGTCAGGACTACGCCGGTGTCGGCATTCAACTCACGAATGGCAAATGAGATTTCTGGAGTAGCGCGAGGAGCATCAAACAAAAATGTATCGCAGCCAAGCTCAACGGCAATTTTGGCACAGTATTCGGCAAAATTTCTCGAAAAGTGGCGCGTATCGTGACCGATGACAATCCGTGGTTTGCGCGTCGAGTTTTGGGCCGCGACATGTTTTTTGACATAGATGATCAAGCCGTACATAGCACGACCAACGTTGAAGTAGTTCATGCAGGCCGAACCGATGCAAGGGAATTCAGGACGATTGTTGGGACCGCCTTGGCCTTGTTCTGCGGTCGTGACGATTTTGCCAATTGTTCGGCCGCGGAGTCCGCCAGTGCCGAATGCGAGATTTTTATAAAATCGATCGTTGAGTTCGTCCCAGGCTTGACGTTCGGCTAGTTCCTGGATGGCCGCTGGGGCAACCGGATCTTGGGTTCCGGCTAGAAAACTGGTGATATTATTGAGAGAAGATTCCAGCAGGCTGCCCGAGGCGACAGCTTCTTGAAGGAGAGACTCTAATGGTTTCATACTGACCGGAATTTACCTTGTTCTCGATATATTGCAATCATGCATTGCAACATGATCGTAGTTCTTTCTCGTCGGTCTTGAGGGAACGGGGAATTTCTGAACTCTGGCAATCGCTGGAATCCCTAGGGAACAGGATTCTAGAAGGGTTGGGACAATGAACGATCCGCAGGATAGAGAATAGGCGAAACGCCAATAGAAAATTCTGAAAAGCAAAGATCGCAAGATAGAAACTTAGACTGACAAAAAGTCAAAATTTCTTAGCAAATCGAGTGAAAACGAGGTTGAGAAGAGTCCCTCAACCTCGTTCGGGAACGGTGTTGCTATTAAACGACAGGGTGGCTGGAAGACCGAGTATTTTGGGGGGGCGGGGTTGATTGTTGTTGATGCTTGTTATTTTTAGGAGGGACGCTCTTTTTCTTGAGAGCGTCTAATTCTTTTTGCTGATCGTTAATTTTTTGATTGGCTGATTTAAGGTTTTTCTCAAGTTCGCTGGATTTCTTCTTTTCGGCATCCATCTGCTTCTTCAACGAAACATTTTCTTGTCTGATCGCTTGAAGTTTTTTACTTTCTCCTTTCTTTAGATCGGCGATTTCTTTATTTTTTTGGTGAAGGTCGTTTTCTGCTTTTTTAAGTTTTCCCGACAAAGTAGCAACCTGTTTTCTAGAGGATTCAACCTGCTGTTTAAAGGATTCGAGTTCGGACTGGCCAAGCGAATAACAGATCATGCCCGTTGCGACTAAGGCGAACAGACCAGTAATATGCAGTACGGTATGCAGGCATCCGGGTATTTTTCTTAGTGTCGATAATCGAGAGGAAGAAGGCATAGGTGGAGTTGGTTGAGGCATAGGCTGGGGAGGTTGGGTTGAAGGGTTAAGAATTTTGATGGAATACTCATTTTGTTGTTGAAAGGCTTGAATAGTATTGGTTACAAACCAATGTTCGTCTTGAAGCAGGATCTGGTAAGCTTTCTGCAATTGTTCAGCGAAATCTTTTCCTGTTCCTGTTTTGACATACGGGAATGAAATCTTTGGCGACGAGGCCTCGAAACCAGAGAGAGGGGGCGTAGTAGCTACAGAGAGAACGATGGCGTTGGCGTTCTCCGCAGCTTCCTGAATCGTTTCCCAATTGACAGCGACGAGAGCTCGATCGAGGTTGTAAAGCCCACCTGCCTGCTGGATTGTGGCCTGATTGATGAGGGATCCTACGTAATTGGATACGGGACGTTCGCCTTCTTCCTCCCACCAGTATTGGCGAACGAACATGCGGTATTGGTTGTTAACGGGTAAGTCAATGAAACATTCTTGCGCGTTTCCGTTACCATCAAGTTGATCAAAAGCATCTTGAAGTGCATGACAGGCTTCTTCTTTCAACTCTTTGGGCATTTCACCAATCACCTGAGGCGTAGAATTGAAATCTTTGCCGCCTTTGATGAGATATTGATTGATGTTAATCTGAACCATAATCGTTATTCTTGAAGTTTACCTCTCAGTAAAATCCATCGACTAAGCAATAGAACCGATGAATTAACAACTTGTTATCTGCGCTTTGAAACCTTTAAAATAGTAATACCACATAAAACCACTACAGCCGCTGTCGCTACCAGGATTCCTTGATTATTTTGAATGGTTTTCCACAAAGATGGCTTGGCGGGCATGCGGTTTTTTACAGGAGAAAGGTGTTCTTGGTGGGGCTGAGGTTCGTGAGGGACTGGAGAATCCCAACAAACTGAATTCAAGTGCTGGGAATCTCCCACATAAACGAGGTAACCTTCTGCCTGTTTTAAAACAAGAAAGTAACTTTTAGTGAACCAATTATTGTCTTGGGCGAGAAGGCGATAGGCTTGATAAAGGCAATCCTGATAGGCCTCTTCATCAACACAATAAAAAACAAACGGTTGTTTAGGAAGCGCAATGTCGGAATCACTTGATGGGGGCGACAACGGCGCTGCCTCAACAGGGCAAGAAATAGGCAGAGAGGATTGCCAAGACTCCTGAAGCATCTCCTCGTCAAGAGAAATAAGAGTGCGATCTAGTTGTTCCAGTGAATCCACCGACTCTACCATAGAGCGCTCGATTAGAAATCCTACATAATAAGCCGAGGGGCGTTCTCCTTCTTCTTCATTCCAATATTGACGCACGAACATGCGATATTTTTCATTGACGGGCAAAGAGAGAAAACTTGTCGCGTCTCTTGCCAGTCCATTAAATTGATCAAAGGCCTCCTGCAACACCGAAATTGCTTCCTCAGGAGTTGATTCACCAATGACAATGGGGGGATCATTGAAGTTTTGACCGCCTTTGACAAGATAGTTGTTGATGGTTAACAGGGCCATATCTCATTCTAAAACTCGAGTTCTAAGATCCAACGAATAGGGTCAAAAATGTTTTGAGGGCGAATGGTTTCAGGTGGAATAACTTTCCCCTTTTCCGTAATTTTAATCCCACCCAGCGGATAAATGAAAAAATCTTTTGTATTCTTAGGACGCAATGAATAAGCATTGGGATAATCGTTCCTAAAAATTTGTTGCAATGTTTGCTCACTATTCTTGGGCAAAAGCTCTATTTTGTTGAATAATAATGCAAGCTTAAGGCTAGGATTATTTTCATTGATAAATTTAAATAATTCCTCAAGAATATAAATTTGGTTCATTCTAAATGATTTTTGACCATTGAACCAATCTTCTGCGTCCATGAGCAAGAAAATACCTTCGCAATTTTCTATCTTTCCTTTTAATTGGTTAGCCATTTTTTGAGTACCAGCCGATGTTTGGGACTGAGCGCCTGGACGGCTGAAGGCCGCCGTGAAGACTTCGCCTGGGTAGTCGCGATAATCGATGGAATAAGTTGTATCCCACCAAAGTAATCCTTTTTCAATGATTTGGAAGATGTACGAATAGGCATTTTCTCCATCGCGGAATCCTGTTTTATCGACCCAGCGTTGTTCTTTGAGGCGTTCTTGACATTCGTCGATAAAATCAGCTGTTTTGCGGTCGTCTATTTTTAATGAAAATTTGTTGGAACTATGCAACTTTTTTTGCAACTCGCGAACCATCGTGCAAAAGCAAATTGTTTTGCCGCTTGCAGGAAGTCCTAAAAAGAGGAATTGATTGGACATGGTTGTTTGGGGAAGTGAAGGTTAGTCGTAGAATGTAGTTTCTGGAGACAAAACGAAAAACTTTATTTTCTGGGATAAGACCGATCGATCGCCTGAGCTAGTTTATGCACTTCTTCCATGGCGTTTGTTTTAGGTATATTTTCTAAGAAGACGGCAAAAGCTGCTCGTGCTGCCAGAAAGATTTCTCGAGCTGTATCTTGATCTGTCATGCTTTGGATTTGTTTGAAATTCTTTTGTAATTCCTCTAGACAGGTTTTCAGACCAACTTCAGGGGATAAATTGCGGAATTCATAGGAAATGCGTTCTTTCAAGCTCTCGAGGCCGCTGATGGACTTTTTCTTGTTATCGAGAGCTTCTTTGCAAGAAAGGCACAGGACGCGATCCATATTGGCAGGATAGGTATTTAGCAAGATTCGTTTCAATTGAGCTTGTTTGGCTGTTTCGATGAGTTCGGGGTCTTTAGGTTGCTGTCTATCATCAAGCGCGAATTTATCTTTCATATTGATCACGCACAATGGACGCATCTCCTTGAGATATTTGCTGAAAAATGTCTTGCTGTTTTGACTTTGCATGAGATCGGCTCGTTCGACAAAAATGACAATATGTGTCGATTCGAGGAGATCGATAGCTCGGCTTAGGTCCTGTTTGTTACTATTGTTGTTTTGTTCGGTGTCAAAAGCCAATTCTGCTCCAGGGGTGTCGAGCAAGACACCACCGCCCCGGAGAATCTCCGATTTGCAGAAATTCGAAACGACAGAGATTTGAACGATATGGTCGGAATTGCCTTTGCTGGAGCCGAATCGTTCCAGAATATCTTTAGCCGAACTTAAAGGTAACTCTTTATGGGGGTCGACGGCTCCATCAGTTGAAATGACATCGATCGAATATTGATCTACCGGGTGTTTGGTATCGTGCCTGATGTCGATGCCGACCGAAGTCATGGGCCTGGCTCCGGTCGGGAGTAAATCTACTCCCAATAACAAATTGATCAAAGAAGACTTGCCTCGCTTTTGCGCTCCGAAAAATCCGATTTTTTTAGGTTCGCGAGCTTTCCGGATTTTTCGGACTAGGAATATGGTGTTGTTAAGGTTGTCTATGATTCCTTTGTTGATGTTTAGCCCTCTGTTGGCTTCAATATAATTTTTAATTTTTACCAATGCCAAAAGGAGGTATTGAGCAATATCGGGGTAGTCTGTAACTGAAAGGGACGAAATAACGTTTTTGAAAACATCTTCAACGTATTTATCAACTTCTGATTGGTTCATAACGAAGGATAGAGAGGTGTGATTGAAAAGGACTTGAGGTTATTGTTGTTCATCGAGCAGAGTTTGGAGGCGGTAGCTTTCCTCGATGAGTGTTTCTGCCTGTTGGATTTGTTGTTTGAGAAGATCAGGATTTTGTTTTAGCATCGAAGAGATTTTGATAAGTACTTGATAATTTGATTCAAGCAAGATGTCGATGTTCTGGTAAAATTCGGAAATGAGGCTATCTTTGTAGTTTCTGAGGATACGAGACACAGTCTCGACCGTGACAGGAATATGCCGAGCCAACCACTGTTCTAAAAGTTGAAAGCCTGAATTTTGGACTACAGCTTCAGCGGCTTGGATCATAGCCTCTAGAGTTTCTTGAATAGTTTCTAGGAATTGTTGTCGTTCTCCAGAGAGATCCCATTGCCTTTGTGGTAGGGACAGTTGAAGAATCTGATTCAACTCGCCGATATGGCTCGCTAAGTTTTGGGAATTGGTTTCGAATGAGCGTACAGCAGATTGAAGAATATGTTCCAATTTGTTGAGGATTTGAAACAATTCCTTACAGGGATTCTCATTAGGCGTATTGCCTAAGCAAATGGATTTCAGTTTTTGGGAAAGTTGCTCATGGTTCTGAGATGAAAAGATTTCCCAGGCCTGATTTAATTCATTAAGAGCAGTATCACGTTTGCGGCGGAACAGTTGATTAGCCTGTTGGAATTCTTTGTTTAGTTGTTCAAGGTCTTTCTGTTCGATACCGCTAGGTAACAAGTGAGGACGCACAGCTATTAAAAAATCTTCGCAAGATTGCCGGACTTTGCTGATGGCTGCTTGCGATAGTTGTCGAATCCTTAAACCTGGTTGGGATTCGCGAGCAATGAATCGTTCTAACGCTTCTTCCAATGCGGCGATGCCGTACTTTTGTTTGAGCTGGTCTATAACATCTTCAGGTTCATTTTGGCATAAAGCTTCGTAAACTGGTTTAGCGGCTACAGAGTAGACGGGAGATGAGGCAAATCCTGCTTGGTCGAGTTGCGAATTGACGTAGTCGAGGACATCTGGAAGATCCTCTGGATCGAGAGCATCGGTTTTCGTTAAAACAAAAAAGATCTTTTTACATTGGTTTTTGCTGAGTTTGTTCAACAAGGCCAGATCGCCACCGTCTAAAGGGATATCTGCTGCAATCAGAAAAACGATAGCCTCGGTCATCGGCAGAAAATTGATCAACAGGGGTATCGTGGTAATTGAAAACGGAATTTTGACCAGGCGTATCGACTAAAACGATAGGGCGGAGCCAGACAGGAAAATTGGTTCGGACTTCGACAGAGCAGACGCCTTTTTTATTCCCAGGGTTTCCGGATTCGGTGATATAATCCCTCAACCGCGAGAGGGGGACGCTTTGTGGCAGGGTAACATTGTCATAAAAATAGACGATGGCTTCTTCTTGGGGCCTAGTAGAAGCAGTTTGTGTTTTGTCGATATATTTAACGATGGTCGAGGTACAAATGGCAGATTGAACAGGAGATAAATCGTCGTTGCAACGGGTCATTAGGACATTGATGAGGGTGGATTTACCTCGTTTGAGACTACCGATAAGCGTAATATTGTATTGTTGTCGCTCAATTTTTTCGCGCAAGATGTCAATTGCCGTCCGTTCTTTAGCTCCATCCCTGGTTTGTTGGAACAACGCTTGGGCTTTGTCTAAATACTCTAGCAAAATCTTGCTAAATTCCGTATAGCTCTCGAGCATGTTCATCTTAATCTTACTAATTACAACTCCAAAATAGTATATCTGAATCGCCTGATTTCAATAAAAAAAATTGAGTATTTGCTAAGTTATTTTGTGATACATAGCATCTATTGCAATTAAAACGACGCTTGTTGATAGATCATCTTTGATCTACCATTATCGTTTGTAAGACTTAGGTTCTACCGCCTTATTCAGCGGGAGAAGGAAAAACAAATTTCGCTCAACGGGGATTGAAGAAAAATGATTTGCGACATGGAGAGAAGGGTGGGAAAACGATCTTTAGGAATCTCAGTGGGGAAAAAATTCTTGAAGCGTCGTGAGATCTGAGTCAACATCGCTCTGTTGAACGATCAATATGTCGCCAATGCCTCAACCAGAAAAAACTGTAGTAGACTATACTCAATTTTTCCGGGAAGCCCATAGTTGCTTGGGTAAGACAGATTATCACCTCCGGCGTGGATTGAGTCCGGAAATAGCAGAACGATTTCAACTAGGGTATTGTGAAGATTGGGTTCATCCTCATCGCCCCATGGATATTCCTAAACCGCATCTCATCATACCTATTGATAGGCAGACGTATTTGGCTCGCAATATTCAAGAGGAAGCCAAGGTGCGCTATGGAAGAACGGGACATGGATTGTTCCATCTCGAGGCCTTGAAATCGGAGAGGCCGGTGTATGTCGTCGAAGGAGAAATCGATGCGATGAGCATTATCGAAGTCGGAGGAGAAGCTGTGTCTTTTTGCGGATTGGGGGGAGAAAAACGTTTCCTGGAATACTTGGCTGATAACCTTCCCGCCACGATACTAATTATTGCCTTAGATAACGAATCTACCCCTTCTCTTCAATTTTCCCTTCAACGGCTGAAAGAGGGACTGAACAGGTTGGGTGTCCCTTTCTTGTTGTACAATCCATACGGAGCTTGCAAAGACGCCAATGAAGCACTCGTCTATGACCGCAAAGCATTTTCGCTTGCCATTGCTGAAGGCGAACGTCTGGCAACTCGGGGGTGTTAAGTTGGCAAGAACGGTTATCTTTTCCTCTTACCTTGCCTTATAAGAATGAAGGGAGGAATATTGAGCTCAGAATAGCCAAAGCGACTGTTACGCTTAGGCCAGCGCCCAATAATCGCGAGGTTTCAATTTCACGGTAATGGATATCGATGGAAAAGACAGCAATACAGAGGAGAAAGATAATGATGGCTAAAGAAAAGAGGATAGCCAATACCACGAAAATGGTTGATCCTAGAAAACCGATAAGCGTCATTAATACGCTGTAAACCAGCACTCCAGAAATCATCCGCAAGGTGACAAGGGCACCACGGCTCATCGAAAAATCTTCATCAAATATCAATGAAAATACTTTGCTAACAATAAAGGCGTGGGTGAGAACTAAAAAAAAGAAACCGATAGGAAGGTGGATCCAGGAAAATGCCATCTCCATTGGTTTCCCGATATAGTACAATGGTGAAAAAACAATAAGAACCGAATAGATGAGCCCATAGACCCAATATTTGTAGATGATCGCGGCGTCAGGCAAATTCTCATCAGTCCCAAAGCCGTCAGTTACTTCCTCGTTCTTGTTCTTGACGTGCTTCCAAGCTAGCCATGTCCCAAAAAATGGGATGAGCGCCAAGGAGGGACGGAAAAATTCTTGCCATGGAGTACCTTCTTCGTCGTCGCTTTCTGTCGGTTCGGAATCAGACGTTACTTCAGTATGTTGTTGATTTTCTGGGTGAAGAGGAACTTTTGGGGAGGATGAATGATGAGGAATGGCAGAGCTGGTAACAGGGGGTGGTACCAATGTCGGTTTGGGCAATACCGGAAGGGAGGATGATCTTTGGGGAACAGGCTGAGGCGTTGCTAGGGATGTAGGCATGGGGAGAGATTCCCATTTGGGACTGGCTGCGCTAGGCTGGGGCGTCTCAGGTTGAGGGATTGTTGTTGGTACTGGAAGAATTGGCTCATTGGTTTGCGCGGGCGACAAGGTAGGTACTGGCGGCTCACTCTTGGTTGTGTCTCGCTTGGCGATATCAGGCTTTGGAGCCAAACTCGGTTGAGAAATTGCTGGGGCTGGTTCACCAATAGATTCTGGATTCGCTTCTTTTGAATTGTCAGACTGCGGAAGCTTAGAAGGCTCGCGAGGAACGGGAAATTGGGATAAGCGTTCTTGAAGTTCTCGCTGGCTTTGCTTAAGTCGTTCTAATGGATTATTGGTGTCCGACGGCATGAGTTAAACGGGCAGAAGCGTGAGATGAAGTTTGAAGTTTTAATCGGTTCTCGGCGTCATGATGATATCAATAGCGAATAAGAACAACCCCTGCACTTTGTCATAATATCATGGACCCCTGGCTTTCGACTAATTGTCGTAATGCACGTTTTTTGTAAAGATCAGGCAGGAGATATAAATATAGAAATGAGGACAATTAAAAGTACCGTAATGAGAACAAAAGAAAAGACCCAAGCAATTGCTGATCCCAAACCCGCATAAAGCATTTTCCTAATTTTTGACTTAAACAACAAGCTATGGATATCGATAGAAAAGAAGGCAATGCACAGAAGGAAAGCAAAAATAATGACTAATAAAGCACCAATCAAGAAGGCAGAATAAGTCTCTAACGGTAATGAGATTAACGACATGACGTAGGTCATAATCAAAACGACTGAAAACGTTCGAACGGAAACTAAAACTGCATGTCGCATAGAGAATGTTTTCTGAAAGATTTTTGAAAATAATTTGCTGACTAGAAAAGAGTGGCAGGAAACAAGGGAAAACATCCATATGGACAGGGAAAACCATATGGTTAATCCCAACAGGATCTTTTCAGGAAATGACGGCGCAACTATGGAAAACATAAAACCGATCAGTGCGATGAGGGTAGAATAAGTGAAACCGTAGAGCCAATATTTATAGATGATTGCGGCATCTGGCAAAGTTTCATCGACTCCTGTAGCCTTAATATCAGGATCGTTCTTGCGCCGGATATGCTTCCAGGCTATCCAGACTCCCAACACTGGGATGAGGGATAGCGCAGGAAACATGAGATTTTTCCAGGTAATTTTACAGATAGAGTCGGACGACATAACAATGACTGCTGGTAAAAGAATCTAATCTTAATTAAAAAAACGAGAGTTGTGTTGAGTACTGAACTGTGCTGGGGCTTGGTAATTGTTTCCAGGCAATCCAAAACCCTAGTATGGGAATGAGGGATAAGGCTGGACGTAAGAATTCTTTCCAATCGGCATTTTCATTCATTTCGTCGCCAGCTTCATCATCATAGTCGTCTTGCAGGGCATCGACTGGCTTGGTTGGTTGATGGATACTCTTGGTCAATGGTATCGGGGACTCCTGTTGAAGGACAGATGACGCTGGTGTTGTGCCAGTTGGTGACGGTAATGTTGGCGAAGGCAAGTCGGAATACTTAGCCAGAGTGTTGGCAGAACCGGTCTTTGGGACGATATCGGGAGGAGGTAAAACTACTGAAGAAGGGCGAGGAAGAGAAGGTTGAAGAACCGCAGCCTCAGAGACGGGTACGATAGGAGGTACTTGCCCCATGGGAACGTTGGTTTGATGACCTTGGTTTTCATTAAAAAACTCGTTGGGTGACATGCTAATGAGAAAATAGTAGATTTTAACGAAAAGAGCCTAGAATCTGAGAATTTATTAATGCCCCGCCACTCCAATGATAACTATTGTGAGAAAAAACAAATATTATATACTGTCATAACAGAATGGGGCGAGCAGGGGGGTATCATGGCGTAATCAAATAGGGGGGACGCTTGACCAATGGAAGAGTGTCGACAATACTTGAGGCATGTCGAGTCAGTTTGGACAATGTTTCCGCATCATGACATGGGGGGAATCTCATGGTTCCAGTGTAGGGGTGGTTATAGACGGGTGCCCGTCGCGCATTCCGTTGACGCGAGAAGACATCCAGCACGAATTGGACCGCCGCCGTCCGGGGCAAAGCGAAATTGTCACTCCGAGGCTCGAAGAAGACCAAGTAGAGATCCTTTCCGGCCTCCTGGGCGACAGAACGCTTGGCACGCCAATTGCCCTCATGGTACGTAACAAGGATCACCGGTCGTCAGCCTATGATGAAATGGAACACACATACCGGCCATCCCATGCCGACTATTCCTATGATGCCAAATACGGCATTCGAGCTTGGGCAGGGGGAGGGCGTGCTTCGGCCCGTGAAACAATCGGTCGGGTGGCTGCCGGGGCTGTGGCTAAAGCTGTGATGCGTCAATTGTGTCCTGATATGGAGATTGTGGCATGGGTCAACCGCGTCCATACAATTCAGGCTGATGTCGATCCGGCTTCTGTAACCTCCGAGGCTGTGGAATCAAATATGGTACCTACGGCGGATCCGCAAGCGGCAGAATTGATGGTTGAGGCAATCAAAGCAGCAAAAGCTGAAGGGAATTCTCTTGGCGGCGTGATATCTTGCGTTGTACGTGGGTGTCCGGCGGGAATGGGTGATCCGGTTTTTGACAAGCTCGATGCGACGTTGGCTCATGCTATGATGAGTATCCCTGCAGTCAAAGGATTTGAAATAGGGTCAGGATTCCATGCTGCGGATATGACTGGCGCTGAACATAACGATGCCTTTTACATGGAGGATGGTCGCGTGCGCACGAGAACAAATAACTCTGGTGGTATCCAAGGGGGTATTTCCAATGGAGAAGCTATTGTGATGAATCTTGCTTTCAAACCGACAGCTACGTTGATGACGACTCAGGAAACCGTAACTGACAATGGTTGCGCTGCTATTCTCAAAGGCAAGGGTAGGCACGATCCTTGTGTGCTACCTCGCGCAGTACCTATCGTTGAAGCAATGGCCTGGTTGACCTTGTGCGATCACTTCCTCAGGCAACGATGCCAACAGGGGACGCCTGACTGATTGCGTCGTTGCTGTTATTTTGTTTTTACTACGTCCATGGATCCTTCGATTACTGTCTACGTCATTGCTGGCGTTCTTTTCATTGGTCTGTTTGTGCTATCCATCCTTAAAGGGGTGATTAAAACCATTTTGCTGGGTGGTGGATTGTTAGGCGCTATCGTTGCTTATTATTGGTTTAATCGGAATGGGTATGCCTACTTATCATTTCTCACTTCTAATCCTCGCGAATGGATGGTGACAGGGGTGGCGTGGCTGGCCTCTGTGTTTATTTTTGGCATTTTTACTCATGGGATGTTTTGGTTTAGCAATGTGTTCTCTCTGGGCAGTAAAATTGGATGGGGAGGACCTAAAGGTATTCTGACCACTGTCTTGATGTTCTTGACGTTATGCTGGACGGGATCGCTTGGTATCTTTTATTATGGCGATGTCGCCGATATCAAACGGGCTCGTCGCGCGGCATTGGTAGAAATGGGAACTGAAAAACCTAGGACGTATTGGTTCTACTCGTGGAAAACTAATCTCTGCTCCAATCCTAAAACAAGCTGGCTTCTACATCTCAATCCTATGGATGATCCTGAACGGGTCGCCTTGGCTAAACTCGTTGCTTATCTGGCTTCATTTGACCTCTATCAAGCTGAAACCAAATACATGCGCATCGCTTCTTGTTTCCCCTATCCGCGTCGTATCCGTTCCTTGGTCCGTGATAAAGGAATCCGTACCATGGTCGAAAGGAATGATATGGCGGGCCTCATGAATCATCCTGAATTGACTAAAATCCTAACCGATGGCTCGATGAGAGCCTCTATCAGCAGGTTTCCTGTAGATCAATTTCTCGCCAACCAATTCCCTGGCCCTAGCGACCCCTCTATTCCTACTGCTATCCCTCTCGAAAATGCAACATCTCAGCAAGGTGCTGTCCCTCCACCAGGAACAACGGTTAATCCAATCCAACCCCCAGTCAAAGTCGTCCCTTAATGGTTCTCTAATGTTGAGAATTTGTAATCATTCTTGACGTAGTATAAAAAATAAAGTAGTCTGTTGCTAGTTTCATTCTGCAATTATGAAAAACCTCAAAGGAACCGAAACAGAAAAGAATTTGCTAAAAGCATTTGCTGGGGAATCTCAGGCTCGGACGCGCTACAATTATTTTGCCAGTGTTGCCAAAAAGGAAGGCTACGAACAAATCGCAGCTATTTTCGCTGAAACGGCAGATAATGAAAAAGAACATGCCAAGGTGTTCTTCAAGTATCTCGAAGACGCATCGGCTGAAATTACAACTACTGCCGGTACGATCAAAATGAAAGACACGACGACTTGCTTGTTGGCGGCAGCTGAAGGCGAACATGAGGAATGGGCTGAAATGTATCCAGCGATGGCTGAAACGGCTGAACAGGAAGGTTTCACCAAAATTGCTGAATCTTTCCGTCTCATTGCCACGGTGGAAAAACACCACGAAGAACGTTATCGCGCCCTTGCTAAGAATATTCAGGAAGGCACGGTTTTCCTCAAGGATGGTGAAGTGTGGTGGAAATGCCGCAATTGCGGGTATATTGTCAAAGCCTCTGAAGCTCCGAAAGTTTGCCCTGCTTGCAAACACGCGCAAGCTTTCTTTGAAATCCTGGCTGACAATTTCTAAAAGTCTTCTTCATCGTTTCATCGAGTCAAAGTTCCGCTGCAGTTTCCCTTAATCAGGAGGCTGCAGCTTTTTTGTTAAATGGAGAAATAATTGACTATTGGGTCGGTTTTGTTTTGACGGTTGACAATTGCATTTGCGCAACACCAAGATGCGTACTCCTAGCTGAAAAGGAAGCGGGGTGACACGTTGGTAGAACGTGTAGGCGGGATCTGTTCTTGCTCATTGCAGAAACGACGTGTAATTTCCCGTGTATGTCTGACCAACAAAAAACGACTCAGGAGTCCTTGTTCCGGCGAGCTGCTTGCAGTGTGTATCGCTTTAGCGGATCTACGGGGTTAGGTGTTGTCTTGATGGTTCTTTTAGTGGTTTTGACGTTTTTTGGCACTCTTTACCAGGTCGATTACCAAGGCGGAAACATGCCTGAGAAGGCTGCTGAAACTTTTTTTAGCGCCCTGTACGTAACGATCCCTCCTGGGATCCCATTGCCCGGGATGCCGATTGTATGTTGTTTGTTATTCATCAATTTGATTATAGGCGGATTGATTCGTTTGCGTCGGACGCCGTCTCGCTGGGGGCTTTTCATTGTTCATGGGGGCATTGCATTATTGTTAGCTAGTGTTGCTTTGGGTAATTGGAAAACAGAAATCCAAGATAACATTCAACTTTTTCCTGGAGATACGCAATATTATCCACAATTGGGATTTAGCATCCACCTTCACCAGTTTACACCTGAATTTTATCCGGGTACGCAAAAGCCCAAATCGTTTGTTTCCATCATTAGTATTACAGACAAATCGGGGCAAGAGACGTATGCTGACCACGTTCGGATTCAGATGAATGAGCCATTTCGATTCCGGGGGTGGACGATGTATCAGATGAGTTGGGGACAATATGCTGGCCAGGTTTATTCCGTTCTTCGAGCATCTCACAATCCTTTTGAACAATGGCCGAAGTGGATTTCCTGCATGATTACGGCAGGGTTGTTTTTGTATTACGGCATGATGTTTGCTGCTTATTTAAAGGGGCGGGGACAGGCCTACAAGCGGAATGCTGAGCAGGAACTTGACGAGCAACAATTTATTGTGCCCAAACGTAGCAAACTGGCAATTTTAGGTTTGGCAGCGCTGGTGTTCGCCTTGTTTGCTGTTTGCTTGTTTATGGTTCGTCCTGCTGTTACGGTTGCAGAAATTCCCAATTACATCCCTTGGTCGCCCGAACTGCAGAAAGCCATGGCTCAGGCTGCCGTGGAAGATGGAGGTCGAGTCAAACCTTTCGATACATATGCTGGATTCGTCATGTTGCGCGTTCATGGGCAAAAATCGCTTACGTTCCGAAGCAATGGACAAAAGATACGCTTAACGCCGACTGAATGGGCGCTCGACTGTATGTTGCGTCCCGAGTACGCCAATCAGATGCCTGTGTTTTTAGTAAACCGTGAAGAAACGGTGTCTCGCTTAGGGTTACCAGCTGTTCCTGGTAAAAGAAAGCAGTATTCCTACCAGCAGTTGTTCCCGGTGAAGGATCTTATTTATGCGCAAGCTAGACGAATCGAAGCTCAAGGGCCTCGCGATACCGCTGATCGGGAAATTGCCGGACTTGCTCAAAATGTCCGACAAGTCGAATTATGGACCAATATGATAGCCAAGAGCGTGATCGATCGTTCAAATATGGAGGATCGTGGGTATCCGCGTTGGTATTGCCGACAAAACGCATGGTCGTCGCTTCCTACTCAACAAGAAGCATTTTCCATGGCGACTGTTTCTAATAATGCCCGTCTTGCCGTCTCTAACAAAGATGCCAGCCTCCATCAAAAGGCTGAACAAGGGCTTTTGAATGGATTCCTTGCTGAGAATCTCAAAGTAGCCGCACCGTATGAAGGGAAATTGCAGCGCGAATTGACCTATTATCGGATCGACCCTCTCTATTCTAGCTTAGCATTCTTTATCGCAGGATTTTTGTGCGTAGTCATCGGCGCACTAATGCCATTGCAAGTTAGCCGTAGTACAAAAATTGGCCGTCTAATCAATTGGATTTTGGGACCAGGTATTCGTTTCCCATGGATAGCAGGGATTATTGGGGCATTGATTCTAATTGCGGCCATGACGCTTCGCGCAACAATTACGATGCGTTCGCCTGTCGGTAACACTTATGAGGTGATTTCGTTTATTGCTTGTACCGGAGTTATTGTTGCCCTCGTTATGGAAGCGTACAGCCGCAAGGGAATCATACTTGGCATCGGATTGATTCTAGGTGGTATTGCATGCCAAATGGGAATCTTGTATGAAGCTGGCCAAGCCTCTGACCACATGGATCCTTTGGTGGCTGTTTTGCGTTCTAATGTTCTGTTGTCGACTCACGTGATTACTATTGTGCTTGGCTATGCCGCAGGACTGTTGGGGGCAATGATCTCTCACGTAGCTGTGTTGGCCAAGCCGATGAATTTATTGTCGGAGCAAACATCGAAGACCCTCACTCGCATGGCGTATGGGGCATTAGGTTTTTCGTTGTTATTTACTCTCATTGGAACAGTGTTTGGAGGTATCTGGGGTAACGAAGCTTGGGGCCGTTTCTGGGGTTGGGATCCTAAAGAAAACGGAGCTTTGCTTATTGTTTTGTGCCAATTGATTGTGCTTCATGCTCGTTCTGCTGGTTATATTAAGACATTGGGCTTGCATTTGGGCAATATGTTGTGCGGAGTTGCCATTGTCTTTGCTTGGTGGGGAGTTAATACAATGGGAGTCGGCCTGCATTCCTATGGATTTTCGGATGCACAGTCGCTCTTGCATACTTTCTACATAGCAGAAATTGTGCTGATAGGTGTAGCTATCGGTCTGCATTTCTTACGCTCTACTCGTCCTACAACCGATTCAGAGAAACCATGAACGCCCCTCAAAACGTATCTTTCCGGTATGTCTTGGAAATGTGTTTTCAAATGCGTCGGGAATCATTATAATCTCGCTTCCGTTGACAACAAAACAGACATACGATTTGTCTTGAAAGTTATTTCCAATCTAATCATCTATGGCCGATCAAATGCCACCAAATCGCGATCCAAAATCGGGACCTATAAATCGTAATTCAGGAATGTCGCCGAAAGGGAAATCTATCAATTGGAATTTATGGATTATGCTCATTGTGATCATTTCCATATTTGTGTTTGCTTTTACGCAAAATATGGGAAAGGTCCGATTGACGCTTCCAGAATTTGAGGCCGATTACAAAGCGGGGCGCATCATCACAAATGATGCGAAAAAGTACCCCATTACTGTATTATTGTCTGAGTCATCGACGGACGCTGTGATTACGGCTGCCCGGTACAAAAAGGATGTCAAACCGACTGTTGTCGAGCATCCATTCAAAGTTTCCTTCAACGCTTCATTGGTCGATGATCAATTCAAACGTCGTCTCGATGAAGCTGGCGTGATTCAGGAATCGATTAGTCAGCCTGACAACCTTCCTAACGTGACTCCTGTCAAAGAACTGACAATTGATGAATTTAGTCGCATGGTAGCCGAAGGCCGAATCACTGGAATCAACGGGAAAAGTGCTCCAGGATTGTACTATGATGGCAATACGGGGGTATTAATCGGACAGATTGTGACTCGCGCTTGGCCGGATCCTGCTAATTCTGAAAAAATGTTAGAGAAGGTTGAAGTGCCATTCAACGTTCATTTTGACGACGAAAATGTAAAACAATTGCTCGGATCTACAGCTTTTTATAAGACGGAAAGCGGTGGATGGAGGATGTTCTTGATTTATTTTCTTCCGGTGTTAGTGCTCGTTGCTCTGATGTTTTTTATGTTCCGAGCCCAAGCTGGCGGTGCTAAAAGCGCAATGAATTTTGGGAAAAGTCGCGCTCGTCTTATCTCTCCTGAAAAGAATAAGGTAACATTCAAGGATGTCGCAGGCATCAACGAAGCTAAAGAAGAGGTTTGGGAATTAGTCGAATTCCTTAAAAATCCAAGCAAATTCCGTGACTTGGGAGGTAACATTCCTAAAGGTGTCCTGATGGTAGGGCCTCCAGGTACGGGGAAAACCTTGTTAGCTCGTGCCATTGCTGGTGAAGCGGATGTGCCGTTTTTCTCCATTAGTGGTTCTGATTTCGTTGAAATGTTCGTTGGCGTTGGCGCTAGTCGTGTCCGTGATATGTTCGAACAGGCTAAACGAAGTGCTCCATGCTTGATTTTTATCGATGAAATTGATGCTGTAGGGCGCCATCGTGGTTATGGTGTTGGCGGTAGCCATGACGAACGTGAACAGACGTTGAACGCGTTGTTGGTGGAAATGGACGGATTTGATGCCAATGAAAATGTCATTGTCATTGCTGCAACTAACCGTGTTGATGTTCTTGATCCTGCTCTCTTGCGGCCAGGGCGATTCGACCGCGAAGTTGTTGTCAACCTTCCAGATGTGAAAGGGCGTGAACAAATTCTCAAGATCCATGCCAAAAAGATTAAACTGGCTAAAGATGCTGACTTAGGCGTGGTTGCTCGTGGAACGGCCGGTTTCTCAGGCGCTGAACTGGCTAACTTGGTAAACGAAGCGGCTTTGTTGGCGGCTCGCAAGGACTTGAAGGAAGTCCGCACAATCGAATTGGAGGAAGCTCGTGACAAAGTGCGTTGGGGTAAAGAACGACGTAGTTTAACGATGAGCGATAAAGACAAAAAAATTACGGCTGTACACGAATCTGGCCACGCGATCGCCTTGTTGAAAACTGACGCAACGGAGCCTCTTCACAAAGTGACAATTATCCCTCGAGGTCAAGCTCTCGGCGCTACTATGTGGCTGCCTAAGGAAGACAAATACCATATGCGCCGCAGCGAAATGCTGGATTCTCTTGTCGTCGCTATGGGTGGGCGCTGTGCAGAAGAAATTGTCTTTGGCGATGTGACAAGTGGCGCCGTGGGTGATATTCGCATGGCAACTAATTTGGCTCGTCGCATGGTTTGCGAATACGGCATGAGCGAACGTCTCGGTCTCGTTGAATATGGCGAACAAAATGGCGAAGTCTTCTTGGCTCGCGATCTTAGCACTCGTTCCAGAAATTATTCCGAGGAAACTGCCCAAGCTATCGATGAAGAAATTCGAACTCTTATCGAGAGTGCTTATGCTCGCTGCCGATCGATTCTTCTTGAGAACCGCGATAAGCTCGACAAATTGACGGAAGCGTTGCTTGAATATGAAACGTTGAATGGCGAACAGGTGATCGACCTCCTCGAACATGGAGTTATGGCTAACCCCCCGGAAAATATCACGCCTCCTCCGTTGCCGGAAGAAATCCAAGCTGGTGAAAACCAGACTGAAAAAAACAGCATTGATGAGAAAAAAGATGCCTCTCCTCAACTACCTGACTGGACTCAGAGAGCTTTCGGCAACAATGAGAATACTCCCTCAAGCAGCTCTCCAAATAATCAAGACGATTCTCAAGGAAATTCCTCGAAGAACTAATTACTCCGCTTAGTTTACAAATTATGGCTTCTGAAATCAATTCTCTCGATTTGGCTCAAGCAATCGCCCAGGTTATCATCGACAGTAAAGCGGAAAATGTCTGCCTTTACGACTTGCGGGACATCTCTTCGTTGACGGATTTCTCTATCGTTTGCACTGGTTTATCTATCCCGCATTTGCGTTCTATCCTACGCGACGTTGAACAGAAAATTTCTGAAACACTTGGCGAAGAGCCTGTTAATATGGAGAAAAAAGCAACGTCTCTCTGGATTGTTATGGATTACATTAATGTCATGGTGCATATTATGGGCCAGGAAACTCGTGAATTCTACGCCATCGACAAGTTGATGAGCAAAGGGAAAATGGTTCCGTTATCTCCAGTTGAATAAGTAGTGTGAAATAAAAATATTAGGGTAGGGAAGAGGATAAAAATCCTGTAGACTGTTCGCAACGGGGCCTCTTCCTTATTTTATACCTAGGAAAGACTAAACAACTAATCCAGGAAAAGAAAGATTCTTTTGTTCCGTGGTTGTTGTCATATTTTTCCCAATTGTTGAATCTAACAACAGTATTCATTGGAAAAAACAGAAAAATCGGGCAGGGGACTTGGCTCATATTTTTGCCCTGCCTCGTATGTCAGTCACAACGCAGTCCTAGAGAGACAACAATGCGCTACAACTCAAAAGTTAATAACTGGGGTAATGAGCCTGCTAGATCGATCTCGGAAAATGTTACGAGAAGCTGTTCTCTCGTCCAGGAACTTTCCGCTGACCAGTGCCTTATTCGGAACTCGAAAATCTGCAATACCTGTGTACCTGTTGTTTGTTGCAAAACTTCCTCAACACTGTACATCACTGATCTCGTGTATTCTCCCAACTTCTTGTCTAAACGCTAATTTAACCCGTAAAGATGCGTCTTCCCAGTTTCTATTTTGCATTACATATATTATGCGAAGTACGAAATCAATCCGGAAATTCCCTCAATTAGTACGTTTGTCTCTGTTTCCTAGGAGAATTTTCTTGAAGATGGTTCTTTCTCGGCAAAATTGAATTTCGTCAATTTTCACCAAGGTATTGAGAGCAACTCATTCACTTCGACAAGTTTTTGGGTTCAGAAGCAGATGCTGTTGGAATCTGGATTTTTGAAAGCTTCTGAGGTTTCGCTAATTGGCAGTTTCAATATTCATTCGTGTCGAATGGTAGACGGTGCTTTGCGAGCGGATTTTGCATGGTGAGAGATTTCTCGTTTATTATCTGTCATTTTTCATTGTCACTAGCGCCGTTATTCTTTAGGATACCTTTTGAAAAGGAGATTTACGTTTATGGGAGGAGGACTCATTGTTGATCTTATTAATCTAGTTACCAATCCTGGTTTTATTACTGCTTGTGTACTCGTCATGATTGTGATTGCTCTCCATTTTTTCCGTCATAATAAAAATGATAAATAACGAGGTGCATATCTAACCTAGTTTTTCAGTATGTTAGACGTTTTGAAATTTGGAAAGATGATCATTAATTTACAGTAACATGTGATTTAGGTTGGTTTATTTGTTGTACAGTTGTGCAAGCATTGTTTGGTACAATTGTAGTGTCTCTCGGTTTGTTAGTTTAATAGTTAATATAAAGTGGTCTTGTTTTTGTGAAAAAATCAGATTAGATAAGAGGCTATGAAATCCGCTTGCTATTTGAGCGGATGAGATTTACAAGTGGGTGGGCCATTGAGGTCTGTTTTCTCATCTGGGTCCTTCATTTCAACATAGTAGATAATTTTCATGGATTTATCCGAGTTACGTAAAAGCATTGACGATATAGATGCACAAATTGTTGAGTTATTGAAAAAGCGGTATGCATGTGTCCATGAAATTGGCAAGTTTAAGAAGGCGTCGAATTTACCCATTGTCATTCCTGAACGGGAGTCAGCAGTAAAAAAGAAGTTGGAAGAGCTCAACCGAGGGGTCCTTCCCAAGCAAGCTCTGTTTGCCATTTACCGGGAAATTATTTCGTGTGCTTTGTTTTTAGAAGGTAACGTGCGCGTTGCGTACTTAGGCCCCCCTGGAACTTGGAGCAATCAGGCTGCCATCAAACAATTTGGACACAGTGTTTCTTTTTTACCTGTCGATAATTTTTCAGACATATTTGAGGCAGTTGAACGTGGCAAGGCGGACTACGGTGTTGTACCTGTTGAAAACTCAACAGAAGGCGCAATTACCGCAGCTATGGACCTCTTCCTTCATTCGCCTTTGAAAATTTGTTCACAAATTCATTTGCGTATTCGCAATGGTTTGATGGCAGCTATCCCGCGGGATCAAATTACTCAAATTTATTCCCATCCACAGATTTTAGGACAGTCGCGCAATTGGCTTTTGAAGAATTTCCCCAAAGCAACGCTTCATGAAACAGCTTCGTCAACTAAAGCAGCAGAATTTGCGTACGCTCACGCCTCTGAAGGAGCTGCTGCATTAGCTAGCCCATTGTGCGCCGAACTTTTCAACCTCAAACTACTTGAGGAAGACATTCAGGACCAGACAAACAATACTACTCGTTTTGCAATTATTGGCAGCCAAGACACGAAGCCTACTGGCAACGATCGTACTTCCCTGCTCTTCCTCGTGCGTCATCAGCCTGGAACTCTTGCTCGTGTCATCGATATCTTCCGCAATTATCATATTGATCTGACGCGCATCGAATCGCGTCCTCTCAAAATGGTCAACTGGGAATATGTCTTCTACATCGATCTCAATGGTCATGCCTCAGAGGATCCGTTGCGCTCTGCCCTTAGAGAGGCTGAGTCCAATTGTACCATGCTCAAAGTATTAGGCAGTTATCCAAACGTCGAAGAACCAGTCTGATATGTTCTTCTGTTCGTAATTTTGGTTTCTTTGTTCGTTGAGGTCATCCATATCGTTTCTTGGATTTATTGATTTGATGGCTTTCAAAAAGCGTTATTTATAGCTATTGGTATTTTTTACCAAAAATCGATACTATTCGTCGAAGGTAATAGAATGTGGGTCCTATTACCTAGGAATGATTATCGTATGATTTTTTATTATGACGAAGGAAGAGAACGAGGAAACTTTCTTTGCTCTTGAGTTATGGAGCAACAAGTTTTTACTGTTTTTCTGTGAGTCTTGTATTGCATTACGATTGTCGGGCTGGAATTAGTGGAGATATGAACCTGGCTGCCTTAGTCAACCTGGGAGTACCAGCGGATTACCTCATGGATGAACTGAGTAAACTTCCTGTGAATGGATATAAAATATCGATTGATCAGGCATCTAAAAATGGAATTGTGGGAACTCAGGTTAATGTGATGTTAGAGGACGAGACGGGACATTTCCATGCTGACGACGGTATGTGCAATTTTACTCACGACCTCCATCATGGTGGTCACCATCACGAGGAAGTGGTTGACGAGTTACATTTGCATCTTCACCATGGCGAAGGAGAACAACAACATCATCATGAGCATCGATCCTTTCGAGATATCGAGCAGATGTTGTTGTCTAGTGAGTTGAAACCCAACGTTGTCCAAATAGCTCTTTCTGTTTTTAGAAAACTAGCCGAAGCCGAGGGAGAAGTTCATGGACGTCAACCGGAAGAAGTCCATTTTCACGAAGTCGGTGCAATTGATTCTATTGTCGATATAGTAGGAGCTGCAATTTGTCTCGACTACCTCAAACCTGATCAGATTACGTCGACTGCTGTTGAATTGGGCTCTGGGACAGTACGTTGCCAACACGGAGTTATGACAATTCCTGCACCTGCCACAGCTATTTTAGCACAGGATTTTCCGTCGTCTTTAGGAGGAACCGACCATGAGGCGACAACGCCGACGGGGGCAGCTCTCATTGCTACCTTAGTAAGTCAATTTTCCCCACACCTCCAAGGGGATTGCCTTCGCACAGGGATTGGCATTGGGCATAGGGATTCGACGGTATTGCCCAATATTCTTCGCGTTTTCCTCTACGAAACAGACGACGAAGCCGTTCCTGATTTCAATATTCAAGATGCTGTTGAAGTTCATGCCAACATTGACGACATGACGCCAGAACACCTTTCATTTCTTCAAGAACGTCTTCTGGAGGTGGGCGCTGACGACGCTTGGCAGGAACCTATCGTCATGAAAAAAGGACGTCTAGCAACTAAAGTTTGTGCGTTAACCTCCCCCCAACGATTGTCTGCCGTTCAGAAAACCTTTTTCAAATATAGTTCTACTTTGGGATTGCGCATTTACCCCGTTTGCAAATACATATTGCCTCGCGACATCTACGAGGTAGAAACGCCGTGGGGATTAGTTCATGTCAAGGAAACTGTGTTGTCAGATGGTACGGTTCGGGTCAAACCAGAGTTTGACGAATGCCGAGCAATTGCTCAGACTTACGAAATTCCCCTGGATGAAGTGATTACAGTCGTTACATCGCTCGTTCAAATACCAACAGAAGATTGATTTTACCCACTCCTTGTTTACCTTCATGCCCGACAGCCATTCCCAAGACCCGGAATTTGCTTTAACTAGTTTGCTCGGAAGCTGGGGACAAGTAGCCGTAGCCCTGTCGGGTGGGGTCGATAGTTCCATATTGTTGGCTTTTGCAAGTTCTACACTAGGATCTGATCAATGTTTGGCGCTTACTGTCAATACTCCTTACATGATTAAAGAAGAAATTGACGACGCCGTTCAACTGTGCGCCTCGCTTGGCGTACGACATATCGTCCTTGACGAACCTTTCCCAAACGATCTGGCAAATAATCCACCTGATCGTTGCTACCTTTGTAAAACGCGACTCTTTGCCGCATTAGTACAACGAGCTAGAGAAAACGGATTCGAACACCTGATTGATGGAACTAATGCTGACGATCCTCGCGAGGATCGTCCAGGCATGCGAGCTCTCGGCGAATGGAACATAGCTAGCCCATTTCGAGAAACAGGGTTTGGCAAAGAAGCTATCCGAGCTTTGGGCCGACGATTGGGGTTGGCGACTACGCTGACTGACAAACCTTCATGTACCTGTTTGCTCACTCGTCTTGAGCATAATCGGCCTGTTTTACAGGAAACTCTCAAGCGCGTTGGCCTGGGCGAACAATTTCTCCATCATGCCGGTTTCTATCTCTGCAGAGTTCGCGTTCATGGTTCTCTTGCTCGCATTGAACTTCCCCGCAGCGATTGGTCGACATTTTTCCTCCATAATATGCCAGATCTCGTCGTCGACTACTTTCGCCAAATCGGGTTTTCATCGGTTTCACTCGATTTAGCAGGTTACGCTTCCGGCAACATGACAATTCACCATTACCATGACCAGCGACGAACAAATTCTCCAGGAATTTAAAGACGGTAAGCTCAATACCAATGAAACACTGGAACGCCTTCGTACTAATCAGTTGATTAATTTAGGCCATTCGCGCATCGATTTGGCTCGAAAAGGCCGTACTGGCGTTTCAGAAGTCATTTATGGGGAAAACAAAACTCCTGATCAAATCGTTGAAATTACCCAAAACCTTTCTAATTCAGGCCATAACGTCTTGGCTACACGTCTGAAACCGGAAGGAATGGCTGCATTCCAAACCGCATTCTCCAATGCCCAGTGTTCTTCTATAGCGCGTTTGGGCATGCTTATAACGGTACCAATTGAGCATACCGATTCTTTTATTGGTATCGTCAGCGCGGGTACTTCAGATATGTTTGTCGCCGAAGAAGCAGCGCTCACTGCCGAATTCCTTGGTAGCCGTGTCAAACGCTTCTACGATTGCGGAGTTGCGGGTCTTCACCGTCTTTTTGATGAACTGGAGCATATTCGCCAAGCAAAGGTTCTCATTGCTATTGCTGGCATGGAAGGCGCCTTACCCACTGTTTTAGGCGGTCTTGTCCATATCCCAATTATTGCAGTTCCTACAAGTGTTGGCTATGGTACTGGTATGAACGGTTTTGCGGCTCTGCTTTCGATGCTCAATTCATGCGCTAATGGCGTGAGTGTCGTCAATATCGACAATGGTTTTGGTGCTGCTTACAATGCTCATCTCATTAATACAATCGCTTCCCAGAAACAACAGAAAATAAATAATTGCTATTGATTCCATCTCCTCATATAACCACAGTAAAATCTTCGTTATGTCGAGATACCATAATTTTCGTCATTGATGTCTTCCCATGTTGTCGTCATACTCTAAATAAATATGATAAAGTTGAGAATACCTCTGATTTTAGGTGTTACGTGGTGTGTTTGCACAATCTGTTGCGGTGCGACAACTGCTGCTAAGGATAAAATTCCGCTTCCTAAAAATCTTCCAGTACCTGATGAAATCCCCATTCCTGACGACAAAAAATTAGCTGAATCAATGGAAGATGTCATGGATCTCATTCAGTCGGGGGCCGATATTAACGCCTTGGATCCAGACGGGGCTACTCCGTTAATCAAGGCTTGCCAGGAAGGATTTACGGAAGTTATTCAAGCCTTGGTGAATTCTGGTGCAAATCTTAATATGGCAGACAAACAAGGCAATACCCCCATGATGGTTGCAGCTCGAGAGGGTAAGCTCGATGTCATCCAAACATTGCTCAATGCCGGTGGAAACGTCCAGGGGAAAAACAAAGCTGGCGACTCTGCCCTTACCCAGGCTTGTCAAGCTGGTCATATTGATGTTGCACGCCTGTTGCTAACGCATGGAGCTAGTATCGATGGCAACGGTTCATCTCCACTGGCGGCAGCGGCAGGCGGCGGACATATGGATATCGTTCGTCTCTTGCTCACCTCAGGAGCGAATGTTGAAGGAAAGGATGCAGCGGGTAATACTCCGTTGATGCAAGCAGCAGGTTCTGGTAATTTAAGCATCCTCCAGCTATTGTTGACTTACGGGGCCGATGTCAAAACTCGTAACAAGGAAGGTCAAACTCCGTTAATGAAAGCCGTAACCTTCGATGATCAAGAACTTATTCTTACTCTTGTTAATGCTGGTTGTAACCCTAAAGAAAAAGATAAATCGGGGCGAACAGCTCTTGATTATGCCCAAAAAAACGAAAATCGCAATATTGTCAATCTGTTACGAGATTGGTTCAAATAAATTATCATTTCTTGGGAGTGAGGAAATTAAGAGGGCGTAGCAACAAATTTAGATCGTTACTCATCAATAGCGTTTCCGATTCACCAAACTCGATTTACTAACAATTTACGGGGTAATATTGGACGTTTTGCAGTCGGCAGGGTCTTGAGAAAGAGAACCTCCCATGTTGTAGCGTTGATTGTTGGGAAGGCCGTGTTTTCCTGTACCTTGTTGCATCAAGATCTTGAGTTCGGGCAAATGATTTTGATAGATTTGTCTAGGAGTGGCATTGTGTGTTTTGCATAGACTAGCGGCCATGCCAACAACTTCACCCAGCATGCCTGTCGTCCTCATGACCCGGGTTGTTCCTAAAGCTACGTGAGTGACGCTAATATGACGCCCAGCCATGAACAGATTGTCAATATCTTTCGAATATAAACAACGATAGGGAATCGGATAAAAGTGAATTACAATATGTTTGGCTACTGAACGAAAAGCAGAAAACGGGAAATTTTTATGATTTTGAGGCATTGGGTAATGCAAATCGATGCTCCAAGAACTAGCAGCTGTGGCGTCTGGATAAATGACGCGGTTACGCAAATCGTTTTCCGTCAATACTAGGTCGCCTTTTAGGCGTCTTGACTCGCGCTTGCCAGCAAGAAACGACACCCATTCCAATTCCCGATTGGCAAAACGTTCGCGCTGAGTCCACTCGTTTTTGAGAAATGACCAATTGGAGTAAACAACTAACAAACCATAGTCTCGAATGATCTCGGCATCCTGAATCTGATCGAGATTCATGCCGGTTTCCCAATCCCATTCTCCCATAGTTACTTTTTCAGCATTGGACTCGTTGATCTTCAAGCCATAGGTGAATTGAGGAAATGAGATGGGGCGTTTTCTATCGACAGAATACCATTGAATTGACGCTCCCATGGTCATTGCATCTGCTTGTGCAGGAGCTGTCGGTTCGTTGTACTCGGATCGCGTTTCGCGGCCCATCATCCACGACGCTCCAGCAAGAAAACCAACAGTTCCATCGCCTGTGCAATCAGCAAACAAGGGTGCCTGAAAACGCACGCGTTTTCCTGACTCAATTTGCTGAGCAGTTATGGAAACAATACGATTCCCCTGCTTCTCAACTTGATTGACACGGAAAGAAGAAAATAACGTAATATTTTTCTCTGCATCAATCCATTGTTGTTTTTTAGCATCTTCATAAAATTCGGCTGGTTGCGCATTGCCTGATCGTGTTGGACCAAATTCTTTAATTAAATTACCCAGTTGTGGGTAAGGTCCGATTGCTATGCGTCCTCCGAGATGTACTCGAATTTCCGAACTATTGTTGCCACCAAGTACGGGACGATCATTAATTAACGCTGTCTTCAATCCTAAACGAGCAGCTGATACTGCGGCACACATGCCAGCAATTCCGCCACCTGCTACGACAAAATCAAATTCTTCGGTTGTAGGTTCTGCTTGAATGGTTCCGTGTGCAATGCGCCATTCCCTGAGTTGATCAGGTTGATTAGGCGGGATATCTCCTGGGGCGTCTGTTAAGTAAATAGCGTCGCAACGTCCATCGAATCCAGTTAAATCCTGCAATGCCAAATCAATGGGGCCAGGAGACTCAATGTTGATCTCGCCAACTTTTTGCCACATCCACTTTTTGCCACTTCCCCCTAAAGATTTTCCTACGATTTGCCCATTGACAGAAAGAGTAAAACGCCCCGGTCCTTCTCCATCGTGCCACGGAGCTGTCCAATTGTAGGTTCGCACATAAATTTCATAGCAACCAGGCCGATCAATGGCTATCTGAGTTTGTGCGGTTCCCACCGCATGTCCCATTCCATGAGCCAATAAATAACTCGATCCCATGGTGTCCATAAATTGTTGATCAACAACCCATTGCCCCTTATTCGCAAAACTTTCCGCCTCTACTAAAATACCTCCGTGCGCAGAACTAACACTCATGCTACTAGCACACAAAGCGACTAGACAACGTATCATTTGTTGAAAGCGAACCATAATAACAGCGGGAACCTTATCTCTTATGATTATTGTTGAATCAAGTTTAAATCAAAACTACCGAGCTGTTTTAAAGGTTTCATGAGAGTCAAGGACTTCTCCATGTGTCAAACGCTTTTGTTTCCAGTTTTTTTCGTTAAGTTGAGGATATCCTTTGTCTTGGATCATTTGTCCGAGACGAGTAAATTCACGTTGTACATCCTCTGGTATCGAACCATCGAGTTTGGGACCAAAGTTGAGGAGAAGATTGGCATTGTTGTTGGCTGCTTTCTCTAACATTTGATAAAGCTTTTCGGCTGGAAGGCAGTGTGTTTTTTCTGACTGCCATCCCCAAGTACCCTGAGAAGTTACGGCAATTTCAGCTTTTTTGAAGCGGTTTTTCATCCAGGTTTCGTCAGCCAACTGGCGAATTCGGCGCGATTGTTCATTGTGGGTTCCATAATGCATGGCAACGGAGGCCAATTCTCGTTCTCCGACCAAGATGTCTTCTGTACCAGTAATGCCCGTTTTGAAAAAAATTAACAGCTCTGGATTTAATTCGCGAATGAACTGGTAAAAATCTTCCATCTTAAACAACTTGGGATTAGCTAAGACGCCTCCGATAGGATCAAACCAAAATCCTGCAATTTTATAGTTGTTATTGAGTTCAGCCATTTGATCTTTGCAAAACTGGCGATACCGTTCGAAGTCCTGTTCGTTCCACTTCGCTGCCGATTTATTGGCCTCAGGCGTGTTGGGTCGCGCGTTGATATATTGTTTACGAGTCATGAAATCCGGATGCGTCCAATCTAACCCTAGCGAATAATAAAGAAACAACGGTATGTCGGCTTTTTCGCAGGCTTTGCTCAATTCTCCAACAATGTCTCTCTTCATGGGATAATTAACACTGTTGAAATTAGAATATTTCGTATCCCAAAAACAAAAACTGTCGTGATGTTTGGCGACAAAAGTAATGTAACGCATGCCGGATTTCTTGGCTAATGAAACAATGGCTTGAGCATCAAACTTGTCGCCCTTACACTGACGGACGAGTTTTTTATAATCCTTGAATGGTATATTCTGGGCATACATCCTCCATAAAGACCCGGGATCCCATGGCTGCCAATGAATAAACATGCCTAAACGTGCGTCAGCATATCTTTGTAATGCTCGTTGATGAATTTGAGCTTCTTGAGGAGAGGCAAACAGTTCCGGCGCTTCTGCCCGAACTAAGGGTTGATTTTGATCCTGGCCCATGGCCAACAACCCAAGCAGGTTGAAAAGCAAACCACATTTGAGCATGCTCAATATTGTAAAGGATAACCGAGACTTCACGAAATTAATTCTAGCGAAAATCATGTTTAGTTCAAGTTTACTTCGCGTTTATAAAAAAGTTTTCCCAATTTATCAGACAATGTGAAATAGTAGTTTCTAGCAGTGAAAAGTAGTCATTAACGTATCAAGATTACTACGCATCTTGAAATCGCTCTTTGTAAGAGAACACACTTCAATTTTTAGTATCGTTAGTTATAGATTGAATTAGGCAAATACTTCTAGACAATAGAACAAGGCCGTTCCGATTGATTCGAAACGGCCTTGTCGTGTTTCTGCTGTAGTGTAGGAGCTTACGCCTTAGAAGTTGTAACGATAACCGATGCTGCCGCCTGCGGACGTCATCCGATCACGAATGTCGGCATTGCCTTCGATGAAGATCGTCCCCTGGTCGCCG
>CASFPZ010000013.1 GCA_949296365.1 uncultured Akkermansia sp.
TTATAACATATAACGGACAGAATCATTTTGGGTTGTGACTTACTGATTTACAATCAATTAGGTAATATTTTCTGCCTTCCTACTGTCAAAGATGGGAGAATAACGTATCTGACTCGGGACGACTCCCGACTGGGCCTTATTAAGTAGGAGAAGATTGGCAGATCTATTGTCTCGCCTGTTTTGCAAGAAATATGAGTATGCCAATGATAGTTGGTGAACACGTCGTGACGACGAGCAGAAACAGAAAAGTCAATCATACAATGAGGCCGGGCGGGACAAATCCCAACCGGCCTCGATTAAGTTTATCAAGTAAATGCTCAAGCAGAATTAATCCTGATCCCGAGGCGATTCGTTAGTAGTAGAATCGTCGGAGTCTGTGGCGTATGTGGTATTAGCCTGAGGTTGTTGAGTGTTATTGCGCTGCCGGTTTTTGTCTGGCGCTTTGTGTTTGTTAGCTTCGAGCAGGAACCATTCTGCGAGGCGGAATGCACGGCGGGCTGTTTCCCGAGACGTGTTATCGTCCATCAGAGCAAGACCTTCTTCGGTGACTTCTCCTAAAAAGATTTGCCAGGCTTTTTTGGCTAGTTTTTTAGGATTGATTGTTTTGGTGTCATTGAGGTTTTGCTGCGCATGTTCTTCGTTGGCGCCGTTACGTTGTTTATTGCGGTTGCGACGTCTCTTACTGCGTTTACCGAATGGTACAGCACTAGAGTCAGCCCCTCCGACGATTTCTGGCGGAGCATAGTAACCTGCCGCAGCATCGTTATCATGATCATGAGCATCGTCGTCCTCTTCTCGCTGGACTTGTTTTTCCTGCTTAGGCTTGGGAGGAAATGATTCGCGACGAACTACGATAGAATGTCTGTGTGGGATTTGCTGAGGCTCTGACTCATGTTGAGATTGTTCTTTTTCAGCATGAACAGGAGGCTGTGTGTCAGCTGGCGGTGGAGTTGGTACGGAGGCTTCGACGATTACTGGAGGCGGTGTCGTTTCAACTCGGATAGGGATGTGGTAGGACTCTGTCTTCTGTTTTTGAGAGGCTGTCGATTCTTGTTTTTTAGCAGGTTCCTGGGAGTCGACGGGTTCTTGTAATTTGTCAGCAACAGGGGCTGTTTCTTGAACGGGTGTCTGAGAAGGAAGTTCCGGAGTTCCTGGAGCGTGAGCTACTGCGACGTCGACAGATGGAGTGGCTGTTTCCAGCGGAACCGGGACTGCTTCAGGGGTCGGCGGAACAGAATCCTTAGCAACAGCAGTAGCGGAGGCTTTCCCTTTTCGAGAAACGGCAGATTTGCGCGTTCCGGATGCTTTAGCGGCAGCGGGTTTTTTTTCTTTAGCTACAGTTGCTTTTTTAGTGGTTTTTGTTGTCCTGCTCTTAGGGGTGGCTGTTTTCTTTGCAGCGCTTTTTTTCCCCGTATCCTGCTTGTCTTCCGGCTGGTCGGAATCTGATGTTTTTTTTGCCATACAAATCAGTTTCTTTATTATAATAGAGGCATATTCTTGTGTCGAGTCCTATCTTGTCAGTTGACTGCTCGAAAAATGGGCTTGAATGAGAAAAACGACAAATGGTCTATGTGTGCCTATTAAAAATGATGTTAGCGGGGTGTTCCTGTTGATTCATCGGGCAATTGAGGCAAAGCTTGGAGTAGCTTCTGATAGGCTTTGAGGTCGAATGGTTTACCACAGAGCATCATGTCGTTGGCAACGACAGCTAGCGCTTGAGCAATCAATTCACAAGCATCTGATTCGGTTAGGCCTTCTTGGGTGAGGCGTGCAAATGTTGCCGCAACACAAGGCGGTTGCTTAGCTGAGATTTGCGCTTGGACTGCCGGGATTAGATCGGCGATGAGATCGTCGGGAATTTCCATTGATAGGAGATGGATGTGTTAGAATCCCCCCATTTCTTGACGAATGACTTGATTCAATTCGCGTTGGAAAGCGATTAGGTCTTCTTTGGTAGGTTGACCAGCAATGGGATCATAACTCAGTCCTCCTGTTCGGCTGATCATCCAAGTTGCCATGCAACCGCTTTCAAAGGTCACCTTGCCGCTAAGGAGAGCATGAGACGGCGTGATGTCGTCGATGCTGATGCGGGTAGAACCAGGCTCTGCAGCAGGCGAAGGCGTTTCGTCTTTTTCAGGAACAGGCTGGGATTCGGCGTTCGGTGCGGATTGTGTGGGTTGCGCGATTTGAATGTCTAGATCCATGAGAAGGAACCGCGTTTCCATGTAGGTAATTTTTAAACCGAATTCCTGATCGAGTTTTTTTTGTATTTGATTGAGGTCGAGACCTTCGGCTGCCCATTGTTGGAGGGCGGCTAATTGTTCAGAGGTGATGTCTTGGACATTCATAATAGTTATGGGGTAATCTGTTAAAAGGATGGTATTGTTTGTCGGCACACACACCAACACGCGAGGAAAGAACCGGCAAAATCTTGTGGTCGGCGCGAAACCCATGTGTCGATCAATTGAGGCGAAAACCACTGGATTGCCTCAATTTCGGCAGCAGGATACCGACATTTGCCTGAATAATCAACTAAGTAAAGATCGACGTGCTCCATACCATTGGCGTCTGTAGGGGGCAGACTTCCTATGTGGCGAGGGGAAACGGATTTAATGGCAAGCTCTTCCTGCAGTTCGCGGATAGCGGCATCAATGCTGGATTCTCCGGCATTGACATGGCCTGCCGCTGAAGAGTCCCAAGTTGAAGGGTTACGGTCTTTCCAGGGTGAACGTTTTTGCAGCAGTACATCGCCTCGCTTGTTACGAACGAATAGGTGGACAGCCCGGTGCATGAGATTGGCATCGTGAATTGCTTGGCGAGTAGCCTGGCCGACAACCTGGTTGTTGGGGTCGACGATATCGAGCAACTCGGTGGCTTGCTGGGGGATGGCTGCAAGTGGATTGGGATCGTAAGCTGCGGCGAGACGAATCCATTGTTCCAGTGACAACTCTTCTGGGCGTACTGTAGGAGAGAGTGTAAGTTGGTTGGCAACGTCAGCCCATGGCGGGGAAGCTGGCATTTGCTTTTTGAGTTGTTTACGACGCTGGGCAAACGCACGGCGCATCAGTTCATCTAAGAGGGAATCATCGTAGGGAATAGCCCAGTTTGACGGACGCGGATGCAATGAGATAACGGCTGAATCGATCGTGGGTTTAGGATGAAAAGCTTCCGGAGGAATTGTTTTCAAATAACGAGGCACCCAATTCTTCTGGATTCGCAAGGAGAGTAACCCATAGCCGTCGTCGCCTGGCTGGGCCATAATTCGGTCGATGACTTCTTTTTGCAACATGATGACTGCTCGAGAAATTGGACTAGGACGCGATAAGAAATTTTGGAGGATAACCCCTCCTGCGGAATAGGGGAGATTGCCTAGGAAACACACTGGACCTTCGGCGAACAACCCCCGAGGATCCCAGACTGCGGCATCGGCTTGAAATACTTCAACATGCGGCTCATCTCGCCAACGTTCGCGTTGGTAGGCGGCAAGACGGGAATCGCGTTCTATCAGGATGAGTTTGCGACACCGTGGAACAACGTGCTCGGTGAGAGCCCCAGTCCCCGGACCTACTTCGACGACGCAGTCGTTTGGCGTGATTTCTAATTGGTCGACAATCCAACGAGCGATATTCTCGTCACTCAGAAAATTCTGCCCTAGAGCTTTACTGGGGTGGATGTCATGGTCTTCGAGAACAGCTTTAATATCCCGGGGCTTCACACAGCTATTATTCGCTAGACTATAGCTCGGAACCAGAAAAAACAGCGTCCCAAGGCAAACTGCTGCGTCAACTACAGGTAAAATGTGCTTTTATGAGCATGAACAAGGAGATAACGTTGACGCCGAGGCGCAAGAGTACAATAATAAACGCATCACCAATAACCCTTCCCATATGAAAATTCTAGTGACCGGCGGCGCCGGATATATTGGGTCTCATACGGTGCGCCAGCTTGTGAAGGCTGGGCATGATGTGACAGTGTTGGACGATCTTTCTTATGGCCATCGCGAGGCGATTGTCGATCCAGAAGTTCGTTTTGTGCGAGGTAATCTTGGAGACCCTTCTGTTGTATACCCTTTGTTGATTGGGGCTGGATTTGACTGCGTGATTCATTTCGCCGCGTTTATCGAAGTGGGCGAATCCGTCAAAGATCCTCTGAAGTATTATACGAACAATATCGCTCGCCCATTGGTTTTGCTTGGGGCGATGAAAGAAGCCGGAGTAAAACGGTTTGTCTTTTCGTCGACATGTGCCACCTATGGTGTGCCAACACAGATGCCAATCCCGGAAACGGAAAAACAAGATCCTATCAATCCCTATGGAAGCTCGAAATTGATGTTAGAACGCGTTTGCAAGGATTGCGATCGCGCTTGGGGGCTTAAGAGTGTGTTCTTGCGTTATTTTAATGCTTCTGGTGCTAGTACTGATAGCTTGATCGGAGAAGACCACAAGCCTGAAACCCACTTGATTCCTATTATTTTGCAGACTCTGACGGGAGATCGCGAGTTTATTACTGTGTTTGGGACTGATTATGATACGCCTGATGGTACCTGCATTCGCGATTACATCCATGTAGACGACCTGGCTGATGCTCACTTGCGCGCTGTCGATTACCTCATGAAAGGAGGGGAAACCAATTGGTTCAACTTGGGAACGGGAATTGGCCTGTCTGTCAAAGAAATCATCGACATGGTCGAACAAGTCACCGGTAAGAAAGTCCCGGTGCGTTACGGTGACCGCCGAGAAGGCGACCCTGCTCGCCTGATTGCGAATCCCAAAAAAGCCAAGGATATTTTGGGGTGGGAAGCCAAATATAAAGATGCGCGTGCTGTTGTCGAAACTGCATGGAAGTGGACAATTGGTCCGCGGAAAGGGCACTTCTAATAAGATTGCTCTCTCATACGAGTGCCTCATAAAATTAATTCAACCAACGAGAACGCTTGTTAAAAGTGTTCCCGTTGGTTTTTTCCTTTAGAGAAACAAAGCAAAAATAAGGGTGGTCCCGTGCGGTATAAAGGCAGGGGGAAAAACTATTAGGCGTTGATGCAAGCGGCAACTAGGTCCCGGGCTGTTTCCATGGTTTCGAATTCTGAAGTGACTGGCGAATTGCCCATGGGGACGTTGTCTTTGCGGAACATCATGCGACTATGGACAGTACGACGCGCAGAGGTGTGGAATTCTCGTGCACCTGTTTCGCGTTCAATTTGGGCAATGTTGGAGGCACGGACTCCGCAACCTGGCATGACGATAATGCGTCCTTGGGCTTGATCAACAAGTCGGGCAATTAGGGGAATACCCTGAACTGCTGTTGCTTCCTGGCCAGAGGTGAGAACTCGATCAAAACCTAACGAGATAAGTTGTTCAAGTGCTTCGAAAGGGTTGCGGCAGACATCAAAGGCTCGGTGACAGGTGACGGAAAGAGGTTCAGCTGCTTCTTTGAGGCGTTTCATTCGATCGAGATCCAGGTCGCCTTGGGAGGTCAGACACCCAAAGACAACTCCGTGTACGTTGAGTTCTCGACATAGTTGAATATCGCGAAGCATCGAACTCATTTCAACGTCTGTGTATAGGAAATCGCCTCCTCTCGGACGGATGATGACATTGATGGGTAGTTGTGGCACGAGCTCTTGCGCTGTCAGGATTTCCCCATAACTCGGGGTTGTTCCTCCTTCGGGTATACCTGCGCATAATTCAACGCGGGCTGCTCCCCCAGAATAGGCCTCTACGCAACTTTGTGCTGAATTAGCGCAAATTTCAATAATGCGTTTCATAAGAAAATAGGACGAAGAACGTTGTGTTTAATGAGACCCCGAGCGGATGGAGTCGTAGTATTGCTGGATTGTTTCTTGGGTGATGATGGGACGGCGTCCTTCCTCCTGAGATTCGCGGGAGAGAGCCCATGGCGTTCCAGGACTTACAGCTGCTCGAGTGAGTTGGCGCGCTGTGTATTTGCTGTAAGTGGTCCAGATTTTAGAAAGAAAAGCTTCGAGGGCCTCGTCGGGCTCGGGGGGAGACTGGCGGCGGCTGGGGTGTTCAATGGGCGAAAAGAATCCATGGTTTTTATACTCGTGGTAGAGAGTTGGGATCATGGGCGAATGCTCCCAGGCCTCTGGACGTTCGTTCATAAGGGGTTGGCCGAAGTCGCGGATGTGCTCTTGGTTGGCTAAGACGACTAGTTGAATCAATTTGGCGGGATTGATAGGAGAACCAGCTTCGGTAGCTTTGGCAATAAACCAATAAGCTAATTTTTGGGAGTTAATGTTCATGGCTATAGAAACATAGGGAAACGTGCAGAGGCGGAAGGTAAGGCTGGACGGTAAACTTTTGTGCCCCAAAATCTAACATGAAAAAACCCATGGCAAAAGATTGCTTTTTGTAAATATGACACGGTAACGTGAATCCAATTGAGAAATAGTATTGGTACCATAGAGATTAGCCGATGCGGAATTGGATACGTTGGACGACATCTTTGCCGAATTCTTGCTGGAGTTTTTCGATGAGGGCTTTTTGACAATGCAATAGATGGTATCTGGCGGCTGGTTGAAGGACATGGACGAAAGCCGTACCTCTGGAGATTGACACAAGGCTTGCTTGTTGGCTGATGTAGTCACCGACAGCACGTTTCCATCCTCTGCGTAGTTCTGCCTCTTCGAAGTCGTTGAGGCGGATGTCGAGCCTAGAGATCAGTTCGTTCAAAATCTTTTCCATGGATTTTGGGGGCGCCAAGGGGGCTAAAGGGCTTACCCCGAACCAATCAGCCAGAGCCTGGTTACGGTTTCGCTGACCTGGCGAGATATAACGTCGTCGGACTGGTCGTTGCGGATCGATGGGGTCGTCTGGCATTGTCGTGTGCGGAAAAAAGACCCGGCAGGCTAAGTTAACCCGCCGGGTTCTGGAATTGATATAACTTAGAAATGAAGAAGAACCATTATTCGTCTCCGTCATCCCCGATGGCTTCTACCGGGCAACCCTCGAGCGCTTCTTGAGCAAGCTGCAATTCGTCATCATTTTCTGGTTGTTTAATGACGATGGAGAGGCCTTCGTCTTCGTCGCGGCCAAAGATGGTTGGCGCTGTTTCGCGGCAGAGGTCACAGTCGATACAGCTAGAATCGACGTAGAATTTGCCTGCAACATTCCCTTCGTTTTTTTCTTGGTTATTTGCCATAATGAGTGAGTTGTTAAGGTGAACTACCCCACAAATTCAGTATTTGGGTGGATTTGGCAATCTTTTTTTTATTGCAGGGCCAAAGAAGTGTGGAAGAATACACTTTAGATACGTATAATTCCAACGGATTTGGTCCTATAATTGAATTTATGAAGACTCAGATTTCAGCCGACTTGTCATCAAACTCTCGATCTCAGTCAGAACGCGGATCTTTGCTGGCGCAGGTTCCTGAGTGGACGTTGCCTGTGTGGAGTGGCATTTTGTTAAGTATCGTTTCTGGAATCATGATGTTTGCGGCTTTCCCGCCATTTGACCAAGGTGTCTTCATTTGGGTGGCTTTGATGCCCTTGTTAACAACGTTGTGGTCAGGGAAAAAACGCTCTGGAAAGCTGCGTTGGTTCTTGCCCTTGTTATATGGTTGGATTATGGGTCTGTGTTTTTTCGGTGGAAGCTTTTGGTGGATTAACGAGGTGAGTTCTCTCGGTTATGTCCCGTTGGTGATGTTTCTTTCGTTGTATCCGGCGTTGTGGGCGTTGCTGATGGGTACTGTGTTTCGCCCCCAATTTGCCCCTGAACCTAGAAAAGTCCTTGGCGCATGGTCCGACCTCAAGACCGAATGGAGCCGATGGTGCGAGATGGACATGTGGGAGACCTTGAAGGCGGCTATAAGCGGCGCTGCTTTGTGGGTCTGTCTGGAATGGCTGCGCGGTTGGTTGTTTACTGGCTTCGGGTGGAATGGTATGGGCGTGGCCTTGTACCAAGGGTTGTCGTTTGCTCAACTGGCCGAATATGTGGGAACTACTGCATTGGCTTTTATACCAGCGTTATGCAACCTCTGGATGTGGTGCGTTGGTCGCCGTATGGGTATCATGGTACTGCGCGTGGGTAGACGATGTATCCCGTGGGATTTCTTCGCTTTGGCGGTTTTTCTGATGATCTTGTTCTGCTGGGGCTTGGTTCTAAGCAATATGCATGCCCCAGGACACAATAACGCCCAGGAACTCCCTGTTATGGCGATCCAGCGCAATTATTCTCAAGAATATAAATGGAATCCTAAAAATAGAATTTCTATTTATCGAGATATGGCGGAGTCGACGAGAAACGCTTGCCTGGAATTGCAAAAAATGTCGGAACTGAAGGCTGCTAACGGGGGAGAAGCTCGTTTAGATCAACCTGTATGGGTGATTTGGCCAGAGAGTTCATTGCCTTTATCAACTTATTATGATCGTGACTCCGGTAAACTTGTCCCCCAAGGGTTTAATGAAGTTTTTTTCAACGATGAACGTTTGATGCCTAACGTGCGGAGAGAGGTCCCTGTCGATTTTGTTTTATTGACGGGCGCTGACGAGGCCTATGTGGACCCTGACTTAAAAAGTGCCGACATGTACAACGTCTTGATGGCTGTGGAGTCGGATTTTAGTTCGCGTAAAACTTATCGGAAGGTTCATTTGGTCCCTTTTGGCGAGTATATCCCATTCCGGGAAAGTTTGCCTGTCCTCGAAAAAGCTTTTGAGATTTCTGCTGGAGCTCCGATGGGTAGCGATTTCCGCGCCGGTGAATCGTTGGAGCCCTTATCTTTGCCTATCGTACCTGGCAGTATGGTTACTGTGCAGGCTATTCCTACCGTTTGTTTTGAAGATACAGTAGGAAGATTGGTGAGGAAATTCGCAAGACCCGACGAACAAGTAATTGTCAATGTAACGAATGACGGGTGGTTTAAGCATTCATGGGCCAATGAACAACATTGTAGAAACGCCGCATTCCGGTGCATTGAGCTTCGCCGGTCAATGGTGCGTGCCGCCAATACTGGTATTACCGCCGCTTTCGCTCCTAATGGGTCGATTATCAATGAATTGAGAGACGAATCGGGTAGCCCCTTTGTTCAGGGGTACATGTTCGCGAGACTTCCGATTAACCGCTCTGGCATGACTTTATATGCTCTGTTCGGTGATTGGGCTGTTGGTGCCTGTGCTCTCATTGTTGTTGCTTTTTTGCTTGCTAAATACCGAAAATGTAGCTCTAAAATCTCTCAAAAGCAATAAATTGATAAAATTGGAGATTTAGCGTGGCTCGAGTGGTGTGCTTAATATGCGTAGCAAATTGCGCATATTGTCGTGTTATTTACATCATGACAAAAATAAATTGGAAATATGAAGATTTTTGCGGTAGTCTTATGAGACATAATATTAGATTAGTTTATGATAGGAGCTATAATTGGAGATATTGTTGGGTCGAGATTTGAGTTTGACAATCATAAATCCAAGGATTTTGAGTTCATGGTGGATGGACCCAAGAGTGAGGACGCGGTGGTCGATTACAGTTATTTTACAGACGATACTGTGATGAGTCTCGCGCTATGCCGAGCCTTGTTGGAGCCCTGGACGAATCCGGATCAGCTGAGTCAAGCAGCGATTGAAGCCATGCGGTCGATTGGCAAAAAGTATCCAGATTGCGGGTTTGGCGGGAGGTTTGAGCATTGGGTATGGGCACATACACCAAAACCATACAGGAGTTTTGGCAATGGGGCTGCGATGCGCGTGAGCGGATGTGCCTGGGTCGGGCAAACATTGGAGGAAGTCAAGGCTTTATCGGAGGCTGTTACCAAGGTGACGCACAACCATCCCGAAGGCTTGAAAGGCGCAGAAGCAACTGCTGTAGCTGTTTATCTGGCTCGCATTGGCAAGAGCAAGGATGAAATACGCAAGTACATTCTGGATCATTATTACAAGATCGATTTCACGTTGGACGAAATTCGCCCTATCTATAACTTCAAGGTAAGTTGCCAAGGGTCTGTACCTCAGGCGATGCAGGCCTTTTTTGAATCGACGAATTTCGAGGATGCTATCCGCAACGCCATTTCCATCGGCGGAGACAGCGACACGCTGGGCGCCATCACTGGTGCAGTAGCCGAGGCTTATTACGGGGTGCCTGACCGCATTCGGGAAAAAGCGTTGACCTTCCTGGACGATTTCTTGGTGAAGATTCTCAATGAATTTGAAACCGAGTATCCTGGCAAACGCGCGGAAGAATAAACAATTGGATCTTCTTCTCGTGGCGATTGAATTCCGTTGCCCAATAATCCAACGTCCGATCCATGATCCCGGACGTTGGATCAAGATTGGCTGGGTAGACAAATTAAAACTTTTGAGGAAAGGTGGCGTATTTTAGGCTTTTACAGGAAGAGGATCGGAGGGTAGAATATCCCCATATGGAACCGACATCGCATACGGTTGATCTCTCGGCGCTCGACACGGCTGCCTTGCGCAGTCGTCTTTCCGAGCTCGGGAGCTATCTTTGACTTGGCTGCCATTGAACGACAAGTCGGAGAATTGAATGAGAAAATGAGCGAACCTGATTTTTGGGACGATCAGGAGGAGGCGCGTGCTTTAATGGCCAAAGTTAACCCCCTGAAGCGTAAATTGGAATCGTACAGGGAATTGGAAAAAAAATTGGACGATATTGAGGTGCTGGTTGAGTTCGCTCGTGAGGACGAGTCTGATCCTGAGCTTGCGAAGGAAGCAGAACTGGAATACGAGGCTGGGCAAAAGGCGTTGGCAGATTTTGAGTTGTTGACGTTGTTGCATGGCGAACATGACCAAGCAGGCGCGTATGTGACGATCCATGCTGGAGCGGGTGGAACAGAAGCCTGCGACTGGGCAAGCATGTTGCTGCGCATGTACATGAGGTGGTGCGAACGCAAGGGATTTCAAGTGACGGTGATGGAAAGCACCGATGGCGATGATGCTGGTATTCGTTCGGTAACGATGAAAATCGATGGCGATTATGCGTATGGTTATCTGAAAAACGAACGTGGGATTCACCGTTTGGTCCGGTTGTCGCCTTTCGATTCGGCTGGTAAACGTCATACCTCGTTTGCTTCACTAGATGCCACACCCGTGATTGACGATTCGGTGAATATTGAAATTTTAGATCGCGACATTAAGATGGATACCTATCGGTCGGGGGGCAAGGGAGGTCAGAATGTTAATAAAGTAGAGACTGCCGTGCGTATTACGCATATCCCTACGGGGATTATTGTTGCCTGTCAAAATGAGCGTAGCCAGCTGCGAAATCGCGAAGAGGCCATGAACATGTTGAAGGCAAAATTGATCCAACTGGAGGAAGACCGCAAACGTTCCGAAGCTGATCGCCAATACAGCGAAAAGGGCGAAATCGCCTGGGGCAATCAAATCCGTTCCTACGTTTTCCAACCCTACCAAATGGTTAAGGATTTGAGAACTGGAGAAGAATCAGGTAACATCCAAGACGTGATGGATGGTAATCTGGATCCTTTTATTGAAGCGATGTTGCGCGGACATAAGCGTTGAGGGAATATATTTCCAATGGTCTAGTGATCGTGGAAGAAGCTGCTTTGCACATTGATGTGTTGTCATTGTTCCCCGAGATGGTAGAAGGCCCTCTCGGGCAGAGTATTTTGGGGCGAGCTCGGCAACGTGGTATCATTCAGGTTAAGGTCCACAATATTCGGGATTGGACAACGGACAAACATCATCGAACGGATGATTATTTATGCGGAGGCGGGCAGGGAATGTTGATGAAACCTGAGCCTATTTTTGCGGCAGTTGAAGAACTTCGGCGCCCTGATAGTTTGGTGGTTTTATTGACGCCACAAGGTCGAATGTTCCAGCAGAGTATTGCTCAGGACTTAGCGGTTTTGGGTAGACATCTGATCATGATTTGCGGGCATTACGAAGGGGTTGATTATCGCGTTGTCGAGCATCTCGTTGATATGGAACTTTCGATTGGTGATTACATCTTGACAAATGGCGCCATAGCCGCTGTTGTAGTGATTGATGCCGTGGCTCGTTTAATTCCTGGAGTGTTGGGGGATGCTCGCTCGCCAGAAGACGAGTCATTTTCTCAGGGGTTGCTGGAGGCTCCTGCCTATACGAAACCCAATGTATTTCGCGATATGGCGGTCCCTGAAATTTTATTAAGCGGGAATCACCCGGCTATCGATCAATGGAAACGCGAAAAGGCGTTGGAGAGAACTCGGATTAATAGACCCGATTTATATGAACAATGGATAAGAGAACATGGCAAATGAGTTCTTCATCGACTCCTTGTGGCGGCTGGACTCATTTGTGTGGCAAGGGGAAAACTCTGATTGATTCACGATCGACAAGTTATTATCATCATCATCGACAACTGATTATTATCCATGAATAGTTTACGAGGCGCATGCGTTATTGGGCAATCCGGCGGTCCGACTGCGGTGATTAATTCGAGTGCGTTGGGCGCGATTCAAGCTGCTTTGCAGGATGAGCGAATCACTCGCGTTTTAGGAGCTGCGCATGGAATCGAAGGGGTCTTGAACGAGCGGCTCTACGATATGTCTTGTGAAGATGCTGCCGAGCTAGAGCGGATGAAACATACACCGGCTTCGGCGTTGGGATCTTGCCGCTACAAGTTGCCCGACTGGAGAGATGACTGTACGGATTACGAAAGGTTGTTGACTGTGTTCCGCAAGTTTGGTGTACGTTACTTCTTCTACAACGGTGGCAACGACTCGATGGATACCTGTAGCAAAGTTTCTCGCTTCCTGGCTGATGCGGGCTATGAGTGCCGTGTGATTGGTATTCCTAAGACGATCGATAACGATTTGGCGGGAACCGACCATTGCCCGGGGTATGGATCGGCTGCAAAATTTATTGCGACCTCGTGCATGGAGATTGCTCAGGATTTGCAGGTATACGATCAAGGGCGCGTTACCATTGTGGAAATTATGGGTCGCCACGCGGGATGGCTGACTGGAGCGGCGGCTCTGGCTTCTTACATGGGATCTGGTCCCGACTTGATCTATTTACCGGAAACAGTATTTGTCCTGGAACGATTTTTGGAGGATGTGGAGCGAGTTTATCAATTGCGTGGAAAGTGTATGGTGGCGGTGTCTGAAGGAATTCGCGATGCTCAGGGTCGCTTTATTGCCGATGCTGGCACGGGTGGTTGCGATGTTTTTGGGCATGTTCAATTGGGTGGTTTGAGCTCCGTTTTAGCAGATATTGTCAAAACGCAGTTGAAGTTGAAAGTCAGAGGTATGGAGCTGTCTTTGCTGCAGCGGTGTGCTTCTCACATTGCCTCGCGTACTGATATGGAAGAAGCCTATTGGGCTGGACAGACGGCCGTGGAAGCAGCAGTCGCTGGCCATACTGACAAAATGGTGACCTTCCAACGTGATACGAATCAAGGGGGCTATGTGTGTCGTACGGGGTTGGCTGATTTGGCATCAGTGGCAAATGTGGAAAAGTTGGTTCCACGCGAGTGGATTAATGTGGCAGGTAATGGAGTTCATCAAGAGTTGATCGATTACATTATGCCTTTGATCCAGGGGGAAATCGCAATGGAACGGGAACATTCGTTGCCTCGATTTGCCAAACTCAGAAAAGTATTGGCACAACCACTGGATTCCTAGATCCTATATTCGGGCCTCCAGCGAACCGATCACGCCAATGCAGCCCGATAGCATGCGCTCCCGCAGCCCCTCGTCCGATACGCAAAAAACTTCATACGGCCAGCGGCCTTCCGGGAGGCCCGAACAGCCGACGACAAGGAGGTGGGACTCTTCACCCTTGGCGATGTCCAGCTCCAGTTCGCGCCCGTTTTCCCCCACGAAGATACGCCCGGAGAAGGTAACGCCATCCAGCGGTATCGGTTCCCCGGTCCAGGCATCAAAAAACTTCCATGTCATCGAATACGGAATGTTTTCGATAACGGCGAAGTTCTCCGTGGTTCCCAAAAAGTTGAGCATGGGCACATGCTAAAACCATCCGGAAAAAACGGGGAGGGCTTGTGGAATGAAGGGGAAGTATCAGGTTATGAGCAGGGGGCGCAAAAGAAGAAGGGGCTGCCTCTTTTTCGTGAGACAGCCCCTGGTGAATCAAAAAAAGAAAGGAGAAGGAAGAAAACCAGGTTACTTGCCGGATTCCGGTTTAAAACGGGCGGCTTCCGATTCGGCGGTGATTTTTGCCGGCTCGATATGCAGGAGCTTTTTCATGGCACGGCCAGGGTCGCTCTCCGTCATCGGAAAATATCTGACGTGATCTCCCAGGCTGTAGGAATCCAGCCCATAAATGCTGTCAGCCGGAGTGAAATCTTCCGACATATCCGGTAGTTTTTCTACATTCTTGGAAGAGGCAAGAACATAAGTCAACAAACAATCAGAAGACATGGTTATTTCTGGAGCGCTACCCTCAGGGAGTTTATTGGCGTGCCCGTTCCACTTGACCAAGGCTTCCACGGGAATATCCCCCCGCAGCGACTGAACGACGCGGGCATAGTGCGTCGTTCCCTGATCAGTGGACACTATTTTGTAAATGATGACAGCCAGGACCACATCGCTTTTTTCTAAATTCCGAGCTGTAGCCCTGAGAAAACTATCCTGTTCGACTTCGGTCTGCGTAGCGACATGGGAAGAAGAGGCTAACTCTCCATGGGCTATGGTTGAAAGTAGCCCTGAAAACAGAACGCAAAGAAAAGAAACACGCTTCATAAAGTATCTATTAGATACTGAAATTTTGGTTTTTATTCAAGAAAAAATAGGGTGAACACAAAAAAGTGTCCACCCTATGAATATATTATCAGATATTAGTCATCCAGTGTCGATCGTTGGAGCAGCCACACGGGGCCGGAAATAAAACTGCCCACGGCAGTATTATTTCCCGGACACATTCCCACATGCAGATCATCTCCAAACACGATAATATCTCCAGCCTGGGGAGTATTGTATCCATTTTCTCCATCATCCGGATAATCAGGAGTTCCCAGCAGGGTGCGGAGATAAGTCGCCATTTGAGCCGCGCTGATGATAACGTGCTTTTTGCCTCCCAACGCCTGGGAATTACCTTTTGCCCCAATATTATTGGCTCCCGGAGCTCCATTAAGGTCAATACCATAACTACTAAGAGCAATGCTCAGACGCAAGGCGCAACTGTTATAGTAATTGGTATCGCCGGAAATGTGGCTATCGTTTAGCCATCCCCCAATGTGCTTCCACACTTCATCTGTAGTCATGGTGGGATAATCCACCACATTGTAGCATCCCAGCAAACGTTGTGCATTGGCAATATTCCACAGATTTTTTGGGGCGTCAATTTCCCAAAGTTCCAGTTCGGTATCTCCCATCTTGGGAACAAATTCCTCAGCATTCGGGTAGGGAGCAATTGCTTCCGGTACGGCAAGGTTTTCATGATGCAGCTTGACGTAATGGAACCCTCGTGTGAGTTCCTTGCTACCTGAAGCGGAAGTGGACGAATGGGAGCCGGTCAGCTCGACTACCTTTTGTCCGGCGATTTCCAGGTAGCCGCAGTCGTCAATCTGGATCGTGAAGTTATACGTTCCATCTTCCGGAATGCGGATATAACCTTCCCAGTCGTGGGCACCAGTCTCTTCGGTCTTGTGCCAGGCGATCTTGGGAGCTGCTTTCTTTGTCACTCGGTAACGGCGGTTGTTTTCTGCGTCCAACGGGTGTAACGGTTTGGTCGATATAGCCATAATGTTATTTAATGTATATATGTTTTAGTGACGGGACGGCGGCTGGTTCTTCCCGGTCTCCGCACGGAGGGGGCCGCTGCCGTCCCATCGGCAACAAGGTAACAGGAAGACCTCCGCCCATGGAGTGCTCATGGAATGAGGGGGGAGGAAGAACCGGGGCATCAAAAAACCCGGCAGGTGCAAGCTCTGCCGGGCATGGGAAAACAACGGGAAACTAACTACTCTTTAGAAAATTTTTTGCCGGTAGGTTTCCATGATCCTCTCCGACAGATCCTCATGCGCCCCGTTCCAGACGGAGGGTTTCTTTTCCCGCACCCTCCTTAAAATCTCCACATACGTTTCCGCCTGCCTCCGGGAACGCGTACCGTCCATGTTATTGAGCATGTCGCACAGTTTGATCGTCAGGGCGTCCGGTGGAAGGGCCGCAAGCTTCTTGCTCATGTAGCGGGCCTTGCCCAGCCTCTCCTTTTCCTTCTCGTCATTGGTCAGCAAATACACGAGAGTCGCCACATACGGGCCGAACTCGGCGGAAAGCTCCCCATACGTCACGCCGCAATCCTCCATCGTATCGTGCAGCCACGCGGTGGCCAGCAAGCGTTCGTCATCCGTGTACTCCGATAAAAGGCCAACGACCGCCTCCGGATGGTTCGCGTAGGGGTCGTTGGTGTACTTTCTCGTTTGTCCCTCGTGCTTGTGCCGGGCAAAATCCTCCGCCCGTTCCACCAGGCGGATGCGGTTTTCCCGTTTCAGGGCTTCCATGAGTAAAAGACTCGTCTTGCTGGGATTCACTTTTCCGGAGATCCATGTAAAAATATTCGTCCGGCTCACACCAAGGAGGGGCACCAGGAACGTGACCGTCTGCGTCTTGGGAAAGGGATCGCCAAAGGGCTTGTGCCGGGCCCATGCCAGAAATTCTTCAGGAGTCATGTCAGTTATCCAATCTCTGGACAATATAGGCTGTTTTTATCTTTTTGCGAATGGTTTTTTCCCGGCCTTCCCGCAGGAGGCATTCCCTGCCGGGTTCCTCCTGCGGGAGCACGCCCTCCCTCAAAGCTACGGAATCGGTTTCATTTCAGCGACATCATCATCTCTACCATGCGACGCAGATGCATCACCTCCTCCTCCCGGGCTTCCATCAAAACCAGGGCGGCGGTCTTCCATCCTCCCCAGCACTTCCGCGACAGGGAATCCGCATGGTAAACTACCGCAGGCACGCCCCACATGCTGAGATTGACGTAAGCGATCTTGCATGCGACCAAATCAATCTCTTCACAGGTGACGCGCAGCCCCATGCGGAGCTCTCCCAGCAATTCCGCCACAGCCAGCACCATCCGCGCCGCCCCGCAGGCGGGTTCGTACAGGGAAACCGTTTCCCCCCGCCTGATACGGGCCCTGACAAGTTCAATGTCCATTCCCATCCCGGCAGTCATCTTGCAGATGGCATCGGGCGTATAAACTGCGGAAAGAGCTCTTTTCCCCGCCGTTCCGGCAACATCCTGGTACACCCTGCCCAGCAAATCCCGGTACGGCTCCCGTTCCATCTCCTCCCCCAGCAGGAGCATGGCACGCTGGAAGACTCCAATCTTCCGGTCACGGTCTTTCTGGAACATCGTGCGCTCCTTGTACTCCACCTTCCCAGCACTCAGAGTACAGAACATAACGTCCACAAACTCCTCGAACACCTGGGAGCAGGACTTCCCGTCCCAGTCCGCTGAGTTCAACTCCCGCCAGAAAGCCTCTCCTTTCCGTTCGCCAGGGGAGGGGAGGTTCTGGATTTCCCGCAAGACCCTGGAGTGCATCCGGAAGAATGCCAAAGATGAAGGAAAGCCGATCAAGGTAAGCAGACTACCTTTTCAAAACGGTTCCGAGACGACGCGCAGGAGGCCGTTTATCCGAATTTCAAAGAAGTCCCTGGATGAATACATGAACTCTCACGCGGAGCAGGACGACGATGAATAACGAGTATTTGACCGTAGTTCTGCCCCATGGGCCGAAAGTCCTTTCCGCTAACGCTTCCGTTCCTAAGACGGCCAGAGGACTCCAGGTGGCCGCCCGGAAAAAACAGAAGGCGAAGCGGACGGCCCGGACCCTGGCCTGGGCCCTGACCCTGCAATGCCTGGGAGGACGCAAGTTCCGCCCGAACCGCTACCTGATCCGCTGGTTTTACAAATACGGCGAGCCATCGGACGATGACAATGCCGTGGCACGATGCAAGGCCTACCTGGACGGGGCGGCCAGCGCCATGGGCATCAATGATGTGGTGCTGCGCTTGAGAGGAGTGGAGCGTGTCAAGGATATGAAACGATGGAAGGAGCTGGAACTGGTGTTCTGGTACGAGGAAGGGGGACGGAACGGTTTTTCATGAAAAACCGGCACGGAATTGTGAGGAAAAAGAGAAGGAAATCTGAATGGAAAGCGAGGAAAAAGCATGCCGGTGCCGTGGATCAAAATTGAGGTGATTCTTCCCGATAAACAGGAGGTTGTTACGATGGCGCACCTGCTCAAAATGAAGGACCCGGACACGGTGGTGGGCAAGCTGATCCGGCTGTGGGCATGGGCGGACCAGCAGACTGTAAGCGGCGATTGCGTGGGGATTACTTGCGCGTACATCGACCGGCTCACTTTCTGCAAGGGGTTTGCAAAGGATTTAATGTCAGTGGGATGGCTCGGGGGAGAGGATGGCGCTTTACAATTCCTTAATTTTGCCCGCCATAACGGAGAGACGGCCAAGGCCAGGGCGGAGTCCGCCAGGAGGATGGCAAAATCCCGTGCGGACAAAGAGCAACAGAACGGCAACAGGAATGGGGCGCAGGACGCAACGGATGTGACGGAAAACGGAAACGGCTGTGCGAAAAATGTTGCGCTAAAAGCGCAACGAAAAGCGCAAACAGAGGGAGAAATAGAATTTAATAGGAATAAAGGAGGTGGGGGGAGAATTCCACCGTTTAGGGAGAAGGTGGCTCCGGGAGGGATTGCCCCCCACCCCCGGATGTTCAGGAATGGAAGGCAAGAGAAGATCCCCCGGATTTTGACGCATTTGTCCGGTGGGTTCAGAGCCTGCGGCCCGGCTGGGACGTGGGAGGCCTCAACGCCAGAGAGCGGCAGGCCGCCTTGAGGGCGTTTGGTGGGTTGAGAAGGCCCGTGAGCGATACGGAAAAGACCGCCCTGAAGGAGTATTTGAGCCACGAACCCGAGCGGAGCAGCAAGTTTGACTATCCACCTGACCGTGAGTTGTTTTTCACGATTTTTCAGGAGGTCGTGCAGAAGGCGATGGCGTGGTTCCGCCGTACGGGACGTAAAACGCCCGCCGAGAAGGAAATTGCCCGGAAACAGGCCGCGGAACGACGGTGGAAGGAGGAGGAACGCTCCGTCAGGCAACGGGCGGAAAGGTTCCGTAGCGGACCGGAAGAACTTATCGAGGAATTAACCGCCCTGCGCCTGGCGCAGGGTGTAAAACCATTGACAGATAAAGAACTGGAAAAAATAAGACAAGGAGACTACACACAATGAACCAGAATGAAGACATGGAAGAACTGGACCCGGTGGGCATGATCCATCAGTTGGCCTGTTGTTTCACCCAGCAACGGATGATGGCATCGCAGGTGGCGGTGTTGACGGCGATTGCCAAAAAACCGGCGATTACCTCCGGCCCTATCGTCCGAATGACCGGATTGAGCGTGCCCAACACCGGGCGCATTCTCAATTACCTGGCGGAGGTGGGGGACGTGACCTTTGTACGGGAAGAGCCGCCAAGGCCGGATTATCCTTCCACCCGGCGACATTTCTACATTACGCCGGAAGGGGTGGGCACGGTGAAGAAGCTGATGCATCACCTGGGCTGGGGGGAGATCAACCGGTTCCGCATCGTGAAGGAGAACGATTCTTCCCAACTTTACAAGTTCCCTTGATAACGGCATGGCCCAGCGAGGATTAACGGAAAAACAGCGTGCGTTCGCCAGGTATTGCTTCAGCGGCATGAGCCAGAGGGAAGCCTACCGCAAGGCTTTTCCCAACAAGAAGTTGAAGGATGCCTCCTGCGACGTGCAGGCAAGCAGGCTGTTAAAAAATGTTAAGGTGCAGGAGTACCTGGAGGAATTGCGCCAGCAGGCGCAGAGCGACGCCGTGCTGACCAAGCGCGCCCGGATGGAATGGTTGAGCCGGGTGGTGACGACGGCTCCCAATGCGGTGGACGGGGAATCCGACCTGTGCCAGGAGATGACGACGAGCGAGTTCGGCGTAAAATGCCGGATGCCCGACAAGCTCCGAGCCGTGCAGGAGCTCAACAAAATGGACGGGGCGTACACTCCGGAAGAGGTGAAGGTGACGACGGAATGGAGTTTCAGCAGTTTGCTCAAGGATCTGAAGAGCACCGGACTTATTAAGGAACAGAAAGAGTAAAGGAGTGTTTGGCTTCTCTTTTTCTTTTCCTATCATGCCAGAGGAACCGTTTTGTTTATCATGAAACCGAATCAAGAGGTATAAATATGGCGGTGCCAGTTCTCTCTCCAAAGTGAGCTGACGAAAAGGACAAAAGAAGGATTAATATTCAAAGGGTTTTCAAAGCTTGTTGAAGCTCTCCCACATTCTGGAACCGTTCCTTCCTGTTTGAATGAAGCCCTTTCTGCAAAAACGCTTTCATGGCTCCCTCCGAAATCCTGTCGGTATTTGTTTTTCCCGTCATGATATAGAAAATCAATCGCGTTAGAGCATACGTTTCATGCTGAATGTCATAGCTATCAAAGCCATCCAGTCTCAAGACGGGATCATTGAAGTATCCTTTAAATTCCGTATGGCAGGTGGTGAGATTGCTGTCCGGCAAATGAACCAGGCCAAAATCAGATACTTTGGCTACCACAACGTGCTCGTACTCTTTGATAAGAATATTCGTAGGACTGATGTCTCGATGTAATAACCCCTTCGCGTGAATATGGGAAAAAGCTCTTAAAACCTGGCGGCAAAGATTCTTTCTTTTTTCTTCAGGCAGCTTCGTATTGTTTTTCTGAATGTAATGAAACAACGTATCATCCATGGACTCCATGAGATATTCTTTTTTCTCATCGTCATACCGATATACTTCTACAACATACGGAGAATTGAGCCCCTTCATTTGTTCAAACTCCCTCTTGAAACGCTCAAGTTCCTTGTCATTGAGATTTGCCTTTGCTCTCTTTAGAACAAAATATTTGTCGTAATTCAAGTCACGGTATCTAAATACCTGTGCATAGGAGCCTTCCCCTATCAACTTCAATTCGCAGGCAGTCTGCTCCATTCCTCTTCCAAGAGAAATGGTGTTTTTGAGCAAAAAAATCGGCTGAGTGTAATACAACTCTATTTTCCGCATTTGAGGCGGAATCGTACTCCCCCCGCTGGGACTCAGAAAATCTTTGCATTGCTCAATGACATTCAAATAGTAAGGTTCCAGTGAAAAGGCCAGTTCAGTACTCTTCAACGTTGTCTGCAACTCCTCGGTTTGATCAATCAAAGCAATAAGATCCCGGCTGGCATCGGCCCAAAAATGAACTCCGCAGGTCTCGCCCGATGGAAGCTTGCTGTTCATCAGTTTGAATGATTCAAGGAAATTGTGATGCAAGGTGGAGAATACACTCCCCAGCCTCAAACTACTCGTTGTGGGAACGGGATATAGATCCAGATAATCCTCATGAAGATGATCTTTTAAGCGATCATACAGATTTTCAATGTACTGAGTTACGGTCATACGAAAGCAATGGCAACAAATGATGGGTTCTTTTCCCGGAGGCGAGTGAGAGATCAGGCGGAGGGTAATTCCCTCTCCATCAAGAAATGAGGAGCAGGCACGCAATGGATCGTTCCGGCGGATACCTTGATTTCCTCCTGATGGCTGTCGGCAAGAATCCAGCCATGGCGCACGCCCGTTTCCTCCATGGCGGCGGCGAGCGCCCGGACTTCGCGGGCTTTTGTCGTTTGGTCGTCCAACAGCTCGCAAGCCTGCACCAGCATCTTTCCTCCATCGGGGCGGATAGCCAGGAAATCTACCTCATACCCCTGTTTTGTTTTGTAATAATAAATCTCTCTTGTCACCCGCCTCAGCCCCGTAAAGACCATATTCTCCAGCATCTGTCCCTTGTTTTTGAGAATGTGAGCCCCCAGGGAGGCGGCCATGGCATGGTCCACGCAGTACACCTTCTGCATCATCCTTTCACGTTCCGAGAATGAAGAGTCATAGGCGGGAACGGAAAAAAAGAAATAGGCGTCCTGCATCCACTCCATGTATTGGGAGAGGGTTTCTCTTCCCACCTTCATGCCTGCGGACGTGAAATCACGGCACGTTTTGCTGATGGAAAAGAGGGAACCCACCTGGTTGACGACGCGCCCCGCCAGCTGCCGCAAAACACGCGGTTGCTTGACATCGTTGCGTTCCACTACGTCGCGGAACAACAAGGCGTTGAAATACTCCTGATGCAGGGAGAGGCGCAATGCCGGAGAAGCGTTGAAGGTCTCCGGAAATCCCCCCGTCTCACGGTAGTCTGTCCACGCCTTCCGGATCAGCAGTTTTTGAGTGCTTCCTCCTTTGAGGTTACGGGGAATATCCCGGTAGGTCAGATATTCGCCGAAGGAAAAAGGAAACAACTCCCAGGAAAGGGAACGCCCCCTCATCTCCGTTCCGATTTCACGGGAAAGCATGCGCGCGGAAGAGCCCGTAATGTATATATCACATTCTTCTTCCCTCCGCAGACGCTCCACGAAAAGCTCCCACTGGGGAAATATCTGGATTTCGTCAAAAAAGAAATATACCTTCTCCCTGTGCCTCTTTTCAGGGTACATCCCGTAATAGGCCTCATGGATGCCGCCCAAGCCTTCCAGAGCGAGGGGAGAGAGGCGGTCGTCGGCAAAATTGATCCAGACCATGTTTTCCCGGCTTACTCCGCTTTCCGCCAGCTGCTGCATGATGCCTTCCATGAATGTGGACTTGCCGCAACGCCTTACCCCCATGCAAATGCTTGCTTTTCGGGGAAGTGTTTCGATGATCATATCCCGGGGACTTCCAGGCTCAAGAATCCTTGACTGTCCGTCTATGATGATGTCCTTGAGCAATTCCTGAAGTCCCGTATTCATAGCATGATTATGTATGATTTCTCGGCAGGGATAAAGCCTTATTTTCATTTCTGACTTCATTCAAGTCAAAATCATATTAGAACAAGACTTGAATCAAGACAGGAATCGTATCCTTTTTGTTCCGAATGAAGACTTGTATCTGTCTCTTCCATGCAGGCAGAGTCCCTGAGCTGCTTTTGTTTTGCATCATCCCTGTTTTCACCTTATGGGAGCGCTTCCATGTCTGTCTGGAATGCTCCTCTTCCCTCATTCCGCGAACCGTTCCCGGAGGCGGGAGAAACTGATTCAATAGCGCTGCGTGGAAGGCAGGAAGGCCGCAAAGGTTTTCCGAAAGCCTCCCGGAGCAGAAAAACAAGACGATTGAATCCGATGAACAAGGAACGATACAAGACGCGCAAGGAGATTGCGGACATATTCGGGGTGGGAGTAAGAACGGTTTCCTACTGGATGCAGGAAGGATGCCCGGTTTTTTATACGGGTAGAAAACTCCGCCCCGGAAGGGGATGCCACCCTCTGTTTATTGTGGAGGAGCTGGAGAAATGGCTCATTGAACAGGCCGAAGAGCAACGGGGGGAAAGGGCCCCGAGTGACTGAGGAACAAATCCGCAACTCTTCTACAGATCGCCGAGTGACTGCGCAAACTCCTCCTCTCTTTCTCATTCATGCTAAAGACGATGACATTGCCTATTTAATTTGGAGCGAATGGAGCGAGCAGCGCAAAATCATGGAGTTGAGGTTACCTGTATTCTCGATGAAGAAGGGGGATATGGTTATGGTATGGAACAACGAAATCATCCCTCTGATGCTTGGCCTCAAGAAGCGGGGAAATGGCTTCGCAACTATGGATGGACCTCAACTCGTTGAAACGTTTATATGCTTGCTTCCGTAAAAATGAAAGATATCATCAGACCTATGAATTTATTAAAAATTGGCAATGTTTGTTTGTTGTTGGCGGCGGCGGGAATGTTGTGGACTGAGCAAGTTGTAGCTGGGGAACAAGGTTCAAATGTTGTAGAAAAAAACTCCAAGCCATATGAGGGCGATTGGTATAAACTCTTCCCGGACATGGCGGATGCCGGAAAGGAACGCTTGGCTTATGCTGGACATGTGACGGATGTTGAATGCCCGAAATTTCAGGTGTTTTATCCCAAAGGATGGAAGGCAAGCGATCGTCGCCCGGCATTGGTCGTCTTCCCCGGTGGGGGATATCAAGTCCTCAATTTGCGAGGTGAAGGTGCGATGGTGGCTGATTGGGCGAATCGACTGGGCATGGTGGCTGCCATTGTCAAATACCGAGTCAGTTCGCAATCTAATGTTGTCACGCGTTTCCCTGGCCCTTTGTTGGATGCCCGGCAGGCGATGCGCATTGTTCGCCGCGATGCTGCTAAGTTAGGCGTCCACCCGGGTAAGGTCGGGGTGATTGGTTTTTCGGCTGGAGGCAATGTCGCGGCGATGACGGCAACTATGTGGGAAGAACCTTTGGCGGGGGAACAGGCGAACGGAGAGGTGTCGACACGCCCTGATTTTGCCATGCTTATTTATCCCGTAATTACTATGGAGGATGGGGTGACTCATTTGGGGAGCCGATACCAATTGTTCGGGAAAGAGGTAACTCAAGAACAAATCCAAAAGTATTCGACGGAAAAACGGGTAACGCCACAAACTCCACCCCTTTTCCTCATTCAGTCCAAAGATGATGCGGTGTCGTGTCGCAATTCTGAATTGATGGAGCAGGCCGCTACGGCCAACGGTGTTGAGGCAACGCGTATTCTTTACGAGAAGGGAGGACATGGCTATGGTATGGAAAAACGGAATAATCCAACTGACGCTTGGCCTCTGGAAGCTGAAAAATGGCTCCGTTCTCATGGGTGGACTCAAGAGACTCCCCCCCAGCGGTAAAGGGATCCGGGTGCCCCCCGATCTAGTGGGTTGAGTGAGCTGACTCTCTTCTCGTTAACAACGGTAGAGAAAAAGAACCGTTGGAAGCACTAAATGAAAATTCCTTGGGCAACTCCGATTCTTAGGTGAGACTGGCGCCACTTCCGAGTGTTGACGGCCCGTTCGAATTCTTGGGAGGTTCGGCATTGGGTGAAAGCGTTTTCATAATTCAGGACACGGCGCATGTTTTTATCCAAAAAATCCATGGGGAAGATGCTGGGTTGGTTGCTCCAGTGGAAGACGGCACTGTCGACGATGAACAGGTTGCCGTCTTTATGAATGTAATTGGGAAATTTGAGATGAGGGTTTTCTTCAACGTAGACAGAGCGACCGATCCAGCGTTTTGAACGTAGAGGACTTCTCAAACGCCTGAGAAATTTGATCCATGCCGGGGCGTCTGAAAGGTTCTCGGCGTGGACCCATCGGCTGGATAATTGATCAACAGGATAAAAGTAGGAGTAAATAGAAGCAGCGCTGACGGCGGATTGCCCCATCCACGAGTGGCGTAGGCGTACGACATCGGCAGCATCCCGCTCCAGGACTCCTAGCGCTTCGGAAAGGCGGTTCTGTAACTTTTCTGCTGTGGCCCCTCCCCATACGGCGCAATCGTGTTCGACGACTAAGACGTAATCGACGTCCATGACTCTCTGGATTTGTTTGATGGCGCCGCCAAATCCTTCGTCTGCCGGGATAAGACAACTTCTCGCGCCATAGCGCTGCGCAAGAGCTTCGTCTTCTTTCCGACCATTGATAAAAAACATACAGATTTCGTCAAAAAACTGGAGAAGACCTGTGCGTTCGTACGAGGCTAATGTTCGCGATAATGTTCGCGGAGCATTATCGCACAAAATAGCCAAACCAACGCGTTTGCCTTTAACCAAATAATTCTTGACTCCATCCATTGTCTGTATTTTAGTACATTACGTTTGTATAACAAGTCGTAATCAATGTGATTCTTAATTTTTTTCAACAAAAAGTTCACAAGTTTTGTCATTACATTGTAAGAGCAAAATAAGAAATCCCAAGATGAAACAGATTATTGCCAACATTACCCAACCCTTAAGAATAGTTGCGCCTGTGTGCGTTGGTATTCTGTTGTTTACTGGTTGCGTCCCCGATCCCTATTGGGACGACGATTATTTTTCAACCTCGTTTTCGTATTCTTCGGGCGGATACGGAGGGTATATGTACGACACTGCGGGATTCCCCATCTATGGATATTATGGAGGGCGCCCCGTATATGGGTATACTCCGGCTGGTAGCCCAATTTATTCCATTAATCTTCTTTATAGCGGCTGTTATGTCCCTTCGTGGGGGCCGGCGCCGCATTATCGCGGACCGCATCGGTGGCCTTCGGGAATTCGCAGGCTCGAACGTCCGCGTCCTCATTGGAACCACGGCCGTATGCCGGTCTACAACCATAGGCGTCCTGACCGTCCTGTCAATAATCATCGACCTGTCCCTCCTAAAAATTGGCATGGTAACAGCCCTCGTCCTAACAACCGCCCTGTCGTTCATCGGCCGAATGACAAGCGCCCCTCGTTCAACCACCGGCCCGGTGACAGACCTTCGTTAGGTAGGCCCTCTCCGAATCGCCCTAGCAATAGACCGTCGCTGGGTAGGCCGTCTTTTGATCACAAAAAGCCTCAACCGTTGCGCCCGTCTGTCATTCGCCCTGGCTCTGGCTCGCCTAACCTCAGTGTCAGTAATCGCCCGTCTCGCCCAAGTATGAATCCATCATCGCCGGGCCGTCCGTCGATGGGCCGCCCGCAGCTTGGTAGACCCTCGCCTTCTGGTCTACCATCGTCCCCGAGAAAACCTTCGATGTCTTCGCCGCCGAGGCGTCCTTCTGCTCCTTCTGGCTCCCCTTCGCGTCCATCATCCCCTCCCTCTCATCGCCTTCCAAAACCCGTTTAATGGCGTCTCGTTATACGATCGTTCGTCAAAACTTCTGGCGATTACATACAAGAGGAAAAAAATTAGGGAATTTTGTTCTTTTCCCTGGACAATGCGGTGCGGCAGAGTATAGTCGCTCTGCCGCATTAGCGAGCTGTAGCGCAGGCTGGTAGCGCGCTTCGTTCGGGACGAAGAGGTCGCAGGTTCGAATCCTGTCAGCTCGACCATTTGTTTTGTGATTGTTCTACAAAACGCTCCCTTGAATCACACTGGGGAGCTTTTTTTGTGCGCTTGTGGCTATTGCAAGTCTTTTTAATTAGGTCAAAAGGTGATTTTGCTATGGTTGTTGAGGGTTGGAAGGCTAGTCGAACGTGGAAGCTTGTTAGCGATTATTTGCAAAAGAAAACGAAGACGAGCTTCAATTAGGGGTGTTGGTCGTTAAGGCTTTGGATACGAAACAGTAATGAAATACGTTTTTAGACTTGATAGAAAGCGGTAAATGCGGTAAAACCCATTTTACATTGCTTGTGCTAGATTGCATCTGTCAATCGTTCTTGGCGTCAAGGCGTTAAGAGGTAAACAACGACAATCAAACAATTTTTAGACGTATATGGATTGTGACGGCATCTTTAAGTCTGGCAAAAAGATTATGGTGACTGGCGGAGCTGGTTTTATCGGATCAGCTCTGGTGCGGATGCTGATCCGTGAAACTCATTGCCAAGTGCTTAATGTGGACAAATTGACTTATGCTGGCAATTTGTCGTCTCTGCGCGAGGTCGACTCTTGCGATCGCTATGCTTTTTTGCAAGCTGATATTGCTGACGAAGTAGCGATAACCAAAGCTTTTGAGGAGTTCCAACCCGACGGGGTGATGAATCTGGCGGCAGAGTCGCATGTGGATCGATCGATCGACGGTGCTAAACCATTCATGACGACGAATATCCTTGGAACTTATACGATGCTGGAATGTGCCCGTCAGTATTGGGAAACGCTGAATGCAGATAGAAAAGCGGACTTCCGGTTTCTGCACATTTCGACGGACGAGGTATTCGGAAGTTTGCCAGACCGAGAAGCCTTCTTTACCGAGTCGACTCCCTATGACCCTCGTTCTCCCTATTCAGCAAGCAAGGCCTCTGGCGATCACTTGGTTCGCGCGTGGCACCACACTTACGGGTTGCCGACTTTATTGACGAATTGTTCGAACAACTATGGCCCGTATCACTTCCCAGAAAAACTGATCCCTTTAGTTATCCTCAATGCGCTGGATGGCAAACCGTTGCCGATTTATGGTAAGGGAGATAATATTCGCGACTGGTTGTATGTGGACGATCATGTCCGGGCTTTAATGCTCGTGTTGGCGCACGGGCACGTCGGAGAATCGTATAACGTGGGCGGACACAACGAACGAACGAATCTCGAAGTCGTGCAGACGGTTTGTTCGATTCTGGACGAATTGCAGCCACGAGCCGATGGAGCCTCTTATGCTAGGCAAATTGTGCATGTGGCTGATAGACCTGGGCATGACCAGCGTTACGCAATTGATCCATCCAAGTTGGTTGGTGAGTTAGGATGGAGGGCCCAAGAGGATTTCGAAAGCGGCATCCGCAAGACGGTGGCCTGGTATTTGGAGAATGAATGGTGGTGGGGGCCGATTCGCTCGGGGAAATACGCAGGTGAACGTCTGGGAATAGTTAAATAACTGGTTGGTCAATTCGTCCAGATTTCTATAGTTTTTTATGATCGATTCTCTTTCTCGCTCGTCAGCGACGTTGTCCTCCCGCAAAGGCATTATCTTGGCGGGCGGTTCGGGCACGCGTCTGCACCCAATTACATCTGTTGTTTGCAAGCAACTCCTGCCTGTCTACGACAAGCCCATGATTTACTACCCGCTGACAACCCTCATGCTGGCAGGTATCCGTGATATTTTGATCATTTCCACTCCAGAGAGTACTCCGTTGTTTCAGCGGTTGTTTGGCGACGGCTCTCAGCTCGGCCTGAATATTTCGTACGTCGTGCAGGAAACTCCCAACGGTCTCGCACAAGCCTTTGTCTTGGGTAAAGAGTTCATCGGCAATTCCCCCGTCTGCTTGGTCTTGGGCGACAACATATTCTACAGCAGTGGGTTCCCCAAACTCCTGCGAGAAGCTAACCGCTCGCGAGAGGCCACTGTGTTCGCCTACCGGGTTGGCAACCCCAAAGATTACGGCGTCGTCGAATTCGATGCCGCCGGCAAGGCTATCTCAATCGAAGAAAAACCTGCCAAACCCAAGTCCCGGTACGCCGTGGTCGGCCTCTACTTCTACAACAACGATGTCGTCCAAATCGCTGAAAACCTTCGCCCCTCGGCTCGCGGCGAATACGAGATTACAGACGTCAACCGCGTCTACATGGAGCGTGGTGAGCTGAACGTCTTGACGATGGGTCGCGGGTTCGCCTGGCTCGATACAGGCAATTGCGATGCCCTCGCCGACGCCACTTCGTTCGTCAAAACCTTGCAGGACCGCCAGGGCGTCAAAATCGCTTGTCCAGAAGAAATCGCCTGGAAGAAAGGCCTGATCTCTCGCGAACAGTTTATTGTGTTGGCCGAGCGCATGGCCAAATCGTCTTATGGCGCATATTTGAAAGGGGTGTTGGAAGAAGAGGCGTAACTTCTCCCTCCCCCCTGGCGTAAGCCCCTCCGTTTTTTCGACTCTCTCATGCCGCGTCATCTCCCCATATGTGTTCTCTGCGACGATGGTTATGCCATGCATTGTGGGGCGATGTTGGCCTCGCTGCTCACTCATTGCGGGGATGATGTAGAAGTCGAGGTCCATATTTTGGACGATGGGGTGTCGTCGGCCAACCGCGAACGCCTGGCCTCTCTCTCATCGATCTGTCCGTTTCGCCTGAGTTTCCACTCGTTGTCAGCCTTGCCGGTACCGCTGGGCCCCGCTACGAAGGATTGGCCGTTGACCCTGTATCAGCGCTTGCGTTTGCCCTCTCTTCTGCCGGATCTTGACCGTGTGTTGTTGCTTGATGCGGATATGATTGTCTTGGAAGACTTGGCCGAGGTATTCGAAACCCCATTGAACGGCGCCTGGCTGGCTGCTGTGCCGGACGCTCGCTCGCTACACAATCGACAACGCCTGAATCTTAAAACGGAATATGTTAATTTCGGCCTGCAAGTCATTGACCTGAAAGCCTTGCGCGAATACCAAGCCGAAAATCTCCTGTTGCAAACGCTGGAACAACGCTGCAACGACCTGAAATACATGGATCAGGACGTCTTGAACATTGCCTTGGCGGGCCATATTGCCATCTTGCCGCTGCGCTGGAATTCCCAGTTCATCGACGATCGCTATTCGTCGCGCCAGACGGAACATTTCAAACACCCGGCTGTCATTCATTACGTGACAAACGAGAAACCCTGGTTGCCCCTCTCCTCCATCCCTAGGCGCGACTATTACCGCCACTACCTGGCCATGACCCCCTGGTTCGACGAGTGGAAACAACAAGTCTCCCGTGAACTCAAAACTTGGAAACCCTGGAAACGCTACCTCCGCCGTTTCTTTCGACAAGAATTCCAATTCCACCTGATAGATAAAGGCCGAGGCCGTTACGTCCGCATCTTGGGTATTACCTTCCTAAGAGATCAACAAGCTGAAAACTAATGACTAACGAACAAGAAATAACTCCCGCAAGTCAACCAGAAAAAAAGTATCGTTCTGCCTGGATTGACGTGGCACGAGTGATTGCGGCGTTTTTGATTATTTGTGTACATATTCCCAATTTCCCCAAATGGGTGTATGATTGGTCTCTTTTTGGCAGAACTCCTTTATTTTTTGTGCTAGCAGGATATTTTTGTAGTTTTGAACTTCCATATGGAAAAATGTTCCATAAAGTCATTTGGCTTTTTATACCGTTATTAATATGGAATATTATAGCGATTCTAACTGGATATGGTGATGCAATAGGTTTCTCTTTAAAATCTTTAACAGGAATTGGTGAATTCCATATTGCCCCTGCTGATGGTCCATTGTGGTTTTTATTTTATATTATTTTATTTACTCTTTGTGTTCCTTTTTTTAGGTTACTAAAAGAATATAAAATAATTGTTTTTTGTGTATTATGTATTTTTTGGTCAATTTTAGGCATTGCTGAAAGTGGAAGTCAAAATCTTTCTATTGAATTTTTCTTTAAAAATATTGTCTATTTTTATATAGGTTTGTGCCTGAGTTGTTTTAAAATTTGTCAAGTAGAAAATGAATTAATTGAACATAATAGATATATTGTTATTATTGTTTTGGCCTTGATTGTATCATGGTATAGTGGAACGGCAGTAGCATGGTACAATAATATAGTTTCTATATTTTCGTGTTTATTAGGAGCAAGTGCAATTATATCAGTTGCTGCTTTTATTGATCGACAATGGCCTAAAATTTCACATTTCTTATCTCAATATGTAGCACCATCTTGTTTTTTTATTTTTGCATTTCATTCTCTTTTTATTCATTTTTTACAATTAAAAGAACCTCAAATAATAAAGAGTAATGTTGTTTATATTGTTCCGATTTTAATAGTTTTTATTTCAGCGTTATTCTATAATTTATTTAATAAATACTGTCCTCTTGTTTTATGCCTGATTGCTCATAAACAACCTAAATGGAAAGGTCAGAGTGGTGGTTTATCTAAAATAAAGGATGTAGTATGGAGTTTTGTAGCTGTTGGTTTTTGTGGATTTGTATTTTTTTCAACGAATCAATCTTCTCAACAATGTTATAATGATATTTTTAGCAAAAAACAAAATAATATAGTTTATTTGTCGGCAGAGAAAATGAATCAGATTCCAATTGTTAATAATGAATTGGAAAAAAATTTCATATTGTCTTTGGAAAAAGAGTGTGATATATTTCAATTTTCTGTCAAAGCTAATAAATATGTACGTATAATTATTCAATATGATATCATAGAGAATAATAAATTTGATGAAGTAAATAAATTTGATGGCATGGAATTATGTTTTTTTCTATATTCTCCACGTAGAGGGATTAAAACATATTCTTTACGATTCCCAATCAAAGAAGAAAAGATTTTTGTTCGAGTTAAAATGAGGATTGAGTGTCCGGATCAGGATACGAAGATTGTTTTTATGGATCCGATTCCTGAACTAGTAAACAGTGATAGAGTGATGTACTTAACTGAAGAGGTTTCTCAATTTCCAGAACATCTGGAGATGAGCGAAGTCCCTGTGTTGACAGATGAAATATCTAATATGAAGGTTTTAGAAAAATTAGGGAATGGATTAAAATTAGAATCATTAACGAATGATCCTCTGATTGTATTACCAGGTACGATTCGTACGGATGCTGACGGTATGGCGCGTCTTGCTATGGATTGGGAGTCATCAAAGGAAACCTCGGCAGAATTGTACTATGGGGAACATAATGCTTTTGGGGAATCGAGAAAGGTGACGATGCCATCTCGTCAGGGAAGAAACCGTATGTTTGTTAGAATGATCGGGAAACCGCATACCGAGTACAACATCCGTTGGGATCCTGCTATTGAAGCTGGCGTGACGACGACTCTACATTCGATTCGTCAAGTGAAAGAGGGAGAATGGAATTACGAAACAGTTTCGGAATTCCCTAAAGAAGAAGTTGGACAAGCGTTTACCGTGGATGAACAGCGAATTTCCGGAACGCGAATTGTTACCCGGGATTCGGATCGACTTCAAGTGGAGTCGCAGACGAATGATCCCATTCTTCCGTTGAATCCAGTCATCAAAATGGACGAATCGGGTAAAGTGCGAATGGCAATCGATTGGAACTCTAGTCGGAAGGGGACGGCGGAATTATTTTACCAGAGTCGGAACGACAAGAAAGCGCTCAAGGTGGTGTTTCATGCTTTGACCGAGCGGCATACGGCGATTGTGACGTTAGAAGGCGAGCCGGGGGAAGAGTATGAGTTACGCCTAGACCCGACAACGGAACCGGGAGTAACGACGACGATTTACAGCATGGGTATTTTAAAACCTAAAATTTTAGACAATCAACAACCATGATGACGATAGAACAGACATCAATCGAAGGGCTTTGTCTCCTTCATCCGCAGGTGTTTCAGGATAACCGCGGGTATTTCTTCGAGTCTTACAATCGTGCGGAATTCGAACGTTTGGGGCTACATTACGATTTCGTGCAAGACAACCAGTCGTTTTCGACCTATGGGACGATTCGTGGTCTTCATTTTCAGAAAGGCGAACATGCACAGGCCAAATTAGTTCGTGTGTTGCAGGGACGCGTCCTGGATGTAGCGGTCGATTTGCGGTTGGGTTCTCCTACGTTTGGCAAGTGGGTGTCTGTGGAATTGACGGATGAAAATAAGACGATGTTCATGATTCCGAGAGGGTTTGCGCACGGGTTTTCGGTGTTGAGCGAGACGGCGGTGTTTGCTTACAAATGCGACAATGGGTACTGCCGCGAGAGTGAGGGGGGCATCCTTTTCAATGATCCGGAGTTGGCGATCGACTGGTGTGTCGAATCTGGAAAAGAAGTCGTATCGGCCAAGGATTTGCTTCATCCAACCTTCAACCAATATTGCCAGACATGTATCTAATTACGGGGGCGCATGGGCAACTGGGGCAGAGTCTCCATTCTTTGCTGGGGGATCGTGGGCTTTACGTCGATCGGGATGTGTTAGATATTGGCGATGCGGCTCAGGTCGAGTCTTTCCTCCGGCAACATCGTCCAGAATGCCTGATCAACTGTGCGGCTTATACGGCTGTCGACAAAGCAGAGTCAGATCGCGATGCCGCCGCTCAGGCCAATGCGGCAGGTCCCGCAAACCTGGCCAAGGTAGCAGGGCTGTTACAGATCCCACTTATCCACGTCAGCACGGATTATGTGTTTGATGGCACGGCTTGCCGTCCCTATCGGGAAGACGATGTCCCGTGTCCACAGTCGGTGTACGGCCAGACTAAGCTGGCGGGGGAACGTGCTGTCCTGCAATATGCCGAAACGGCGGCTGTGGTTCGCACGGCCTGGCTGTATTCAGTGACCGGAAATAATTTCGTCAAGACTATGCGTCGGCTTGGCCGGGAACGCGATACCATTCGTGTCGTAGCTGATCAGGTCGGCACTCCTACTTATGCTCCGGATCTGGCTGCTGCCTTGTTGTCTCTGGTTGACCTCATGAAACCGGGAACTCGAGAAATCTATCACTATACGAACGAAGGCGTTTGTTCCTGGTACGATTTTGCTGTGGCGATTATGGAGTTGTCTGGTTTACCTTGTAAGGCAGAGCCTATTTGTTCTGAAGAGTATCCTACGTCGGCGCAACGGCCTGCGTACTCAGTGCTGGATAAAAGTAAAATTCGCTCGCTGCTTCCGCAAGGGATTCCTTATTGGCGCAATTCGTTGAAACAATGCCTCCAACTGCTTGAATCCAATGAATGATCAGAAAACCTCCTCGTCGCGTTATGGGGAACGCGATGGGCGTTATGAGGAGTTGCTCCAAGAGATGGAAAAGTTCAGAAAACTCCATGAGGGTGGAGCTTCTGTCCCGGCAACGGGTGGGGTATTTGTCTTGGATAATATTCCCCGTGGGGCCAAAGTCCTCGAATTTGGCCCTGCTTCGGGGTACATGACTCGTTATTTGGCGGAACAGTTGGACTGCGAGGTCTCGATCATTGAACAGGATCCGGATTGTGCGGCTTCAGCCGGTGAATTCAGTCGTCGAAGTTTTGTTGGCGACATTGACTCAGGCGATTGGGTCAACTGGCTGGAAGACGAACGATTCGACGTCATGATGTTTTGCGATGTACTGGAACATTTGTACGACCCGTGGCAGACACTTCAGATGGCTCAGCGTTTTTTGAACGACGATGGCATGATTTTGTGCTCGATTCCCAATGTTGCCCACCATTCAATCATTGCTACTCTCCTCGAAAACCGATTCGAATACATGCCAATGGGATTGTTGGACTGGACTCATATCCGCTTTTTGACGTCTTGTTCTATTGAATCAATGATTGCTAAAGCAGGATTGGAGTGTGACCTGACGGGACATGTTATTAGAAAATTACTTGATCCTTCGGTTGTGGCAGAAGGATGCCCGGAGATAATTCAAAACATAACTCATGATATACAATATGTGTTGTCTGAGAAAGAACAACATGCTGTTTTTCAATATGTATTTCGCTTGAGAAAGAAATCTTATCTTGAAGCGCAACGAAAATCGAGCTGCTCGCTTTTGGGGAATACTGACAGATTGACACAAGAAGATCTTTTCAAAATTGCTTCTGTCCGTAATGAAATCTGCCGCATGAAAACCGTATGTGTGGATCAACAAAAAACGATCGAATGCTTAACCCAAGAGAAAGGGATTCTGATAAATCAAGTAAATACCCTTCTCCAACATCCAGGAATTCGTTTCTGGAATACGTGGGTACGGATAGCATGTGTTTTCATGCCTTTTAAGGCTTGGAGACGGAGCGTGAGGAATTATTTGTTGATTCGTTGATTCGACCTAATAAATTTAATACAAATCTTTAGGTATGAAAAAAATTATTATTAATTGGTTAACACATGGAATATCTCCCCAGGATAAGAGGCGGAAAGTACGACATGCTATTCGGGAACTTCTTGAGCGAAGTAGAAAAGATGGGGAGGTTGCTGAGAGTTTGGATAAGTCCCAATATATGAAAACTGGGATAGATTTTCCGTCAATCAAGGGAAAGTATTATTACAGATCTCCAGAATTTGATATCAATTCTCCTCTTGTGTTCACATCGTGTACGAACAATTACTTACCTAAGGCGCGGGTTCTTGCATCATCATTAAAAAAATATCATCCGGATTGGGAATTTTGTTTATTATTAGGTGAAGCACCTCCTGAAGGGTTTGATTTAACTCAGGAACCATTTGATAGTTTGATTTTGTTTGAAGATTTGGAGATGCCTAATTATTGGGAGTGGTTATTCCGACATCGAGTGGTTGAAATTTGTACGGCGGCTAAAGGGCATGCTCTATATCATTTTGCCGTGAAGGAAAAAAGAGCTAAGGTTTTCTATCTTGACCCAGACATAATGGTTTGTCATTCTCTTCAAGAACTTTCCGATTTGTTGGATCAACACGATATTTTGCTGTGTCCACATCAATTGGCTCCGGTAGCGACGGAACAAATTCAAGCTGTTGTTGATAATGAATTTTGTTCATTGAAATATGGCGTTTTTAACTTGGGGTTTGTTGCGATAGCCGCAAGAGATCAAGGAATTGAATTCGCAACATGGTGGCGAGATCGATTACATAGTTATTGTTACGACGATATTCCCAATGGAATTTTTACAGATCAACGGGTTTGTGATTTAGCACCTTGTTTCTTTTCCAATCTCCATATAGTTCGTGATCCTGGTTGTGATGCTGCCTCCTGGAATTTGACTGATCGGACGATTACAAAAGGAACAAATGGTTATATGGCCAATGAAAGCCCTCTCAAATTTTACCATTTTACAGGCTATGATTCCGGTGCGGGCAAAATTATGACGCAACGTTATGGAGGGAATATGCCTGCTGTTGGAGAATTATGGAAGGAATATGGGGTATTATTGGAACAAATGGGCCATAGTGAACTGAAAAAAAGTAAATGGGCCTATTTAAACTTTCCTGATGGTTTGGAAATAACAGATCAGATGCGACTCGTTCTCCGTGAAAATCCTCATTTGAAGGAAATATATCCCAACCCATTTTCGATCTCTTCCTCAGATCATTATAGGGCTTGGTTTGTACGTAATTTTCTTCAATAAACAGAAATTATGTCTTTGACCTTTAAAATAAAAAAAGCTTTATTGAAATGTATTACATCTTCAATTCAACCGGCCTCGAGGCGGAGGCAGATCCGAAAAGATGTTACTATGGCTTGGTTGAATGAAGGCGATTACAGTTTACCGGATTCTAAAGACGATGAGATAGCTCAACGAGAGTGTTTGTTAAGTTCGTTGAAAGCGTGTCAGGAGGGATTTGTCCTTATCATCGATCACAATTGGGGAGGAGGAGCTAATGCGTATAGAGAAAAACGCATTAAACAACTTCATCAAGATGGTAAAAATGTATTATTGACCTATTATTGTGATAGTAGAAAATTAATAATTGCAACTTTATTTCTTACTAATGAACAAAAAGTTCATGGTACACTCAATTCTCTATATGAATTATCAAATTATCCGAAGCTTCAGATTCATCATATTATCGTAAATATCTTGGCTTCATGGGAAAGTGGGAAATATGTTGGGATGCCTGAAACCCTTGTTCCGCAAGGTATTGGGAGAGATATTCCTGAAATTCTTGAACAAATTGTATGGATTGCTGAAAAGACAGGGGCCTCAATTGAACACTGTTATCATGATCATTTTCCCTTATGCCCTGGGATTACGTTATTAAATTCGTCTGGACATTATTGTGATATAGAAAGAGATTACAAAGTATGCGCCGACTGTTTGGAGCATCATCCGGTTTGGAAACATACATATCTTCACATTGATCGTTGGCGACAAGCTTGGCAATTTTATTTTGATCATGTAGATAAGGTTGTCTTTTTCTCTAATAATTCACAAGAGTTGTTTAACCGAGTTTTTTCTGTGCCGACGGAACGGATTCAAGTTGTTCCACATGAACCTTTGGAAGTTTTTGATAAAACTGTTGCAATTCAGACAACTTCCTATCCAATTGTAGGTATTGTTGGTACAATTCAACTACATAAAGGTAGCGAATTACTTTTAGAGGTTGCTAAAAAACTGTTGAGAGAACAATCTGATATTCGATTTGTAATCATCGGAGAGTTGTTAACAAAAAGAAATATTCCATCTAATATAGTTGTTACAGGAAAATTTAAACATGAAGATTTACCAAATCTTTTGGAAAAAAATTCTGTAAATATAGGGCTTATACCTAGTATTTGGCCGGAAACATTCAGTTATACAACTCAGGAGTTGATGCAGTTAGGACTTCCTGTCATTTGTTTTGATCTAGGTGCACCAGCTGAACGGGTCAAAAATTATAAGAAAGGTTTCATTGTACCAGAGGTTGATGCTGATTCGTTAATTCAAGGAATTCGTGAATTTTTCAAAAAACTTTATGCATAATGTTTTTCCTCTTCAGGTGCTTTAGTTATGAAAATCAGTATTATCGTTGCTAGTTATAATTATGGGCAATATTTGAGGGAAACTTTAGATTCAATATTAGAGCAAACTTATACAGATTGGGAAGCAATTGTTGTTGATGATGGATCCAAGGATCAGTCCGTGGATATTATTAAGGAGTATGTGGCAAAAGATTCTCGTATCAAATTTTTCCGGCATCCTAATGGGGAGAATAGAGGATTGAGTCAAACAGTTAAACTCGGAGTTGAAAAGGCTCAGGGGGAATACATAGCGTTTTGTGAGAGCGACGATTATTGGAAAACAAATGCATTGGTGAGGCATTTGGAAGTGTTGGAGAAATACTCAGAGGTGGCGTTTTCATGTTCGATGGTAGAAATGGAAGGGGATGATGAAGAACGGAAAGCCTGGTATGGTAAGTATTGGCAAAAAGTAGGGAAGTCTTTCCCAACAGATGAAGAACCTGTACCTGCGGACATTTATTTGGAATATAGCAATCCGGTGCCTACGTTTTCTTGTGTGATGGTACGGGCTGAGCTTATAAAAAACTGTGATTTTGATCCTCCAGTGCCTGCGTTTTTGGATTGGTGGCTTTGGAGACAGATTGGGAGGGGACGAATGATGATGTTTATTCGGGAGCCGTTAGCATATTGGAGAATTCATGGGGAAAGTATGATTAAAAAAACAACTCATATGAATGAGTTGAATGAAACATTCATCCAGCAGTCCCATAGGTGGGAACATGTCACTGGCGACCGTGGTTCAGAAAAAGTTCGAGAGGTAGTAGAAGGCAAGCGCTCGAATTATTGTCTGGTACAACGAGATGAGACATCTGATTACATTACCTGGAGTTTATTGGGAATTGTGGAGTGGAGACGTTGGCGTTATCCTATGATGAACGAACTCCAGCGTAAGGCTTTGAAATACCGTATTCTTTACAACTTGTGTCTGGGGTATGCACCGGGTAAGATACGGAGGAAACGAGATCAATATTGCGAGAGGTTGAAACACCTGGAATCGATGTTGGTATATCGAATTGGGAAGGCAAGATGAAAGAACATGAAGACAACGAGAGTGACACTTACCTGGCAAGTAGTAAATACCGATCGGCGTGGATAGACGTGGCGCGGGTATTGGCTGCATATTTGATCGTGTGTTATCACACGCCTGGGTTGCCGGACTGGACGTATGGGTGGTCGTTAGGTGGAAGGACGGCGTTATTTTTCATTTTGGCTGGGTATTTCTGTCGTTTTGATTTGCCGTATGGGAAGATGGTACACAAGGCGGTTTGGTTATTGATTCCGTTGTTGATTTGGAATGTGTTGGCTGTGGTGACGCAGTATGGTGGTGCGGCTGGGTTTTCTGTGAAGGCATTAACGGGGGTGGGAGGGTTTTCGGTATACCCGGCTGTAGTGCCGTTGTGGTTTCTTTTTTACATCATTTTGTATACGTTGATTGTGCCTTTGTTGAGGATGACTCGGCGCTATTGTTGGGTGGTATTGTTGGGGTTGATGTTGGTGTCGGCCAATCGGTGGAGTTTGTTTGAACGCTCGTGTTTAGAAGAATTTTTTCGCGGGCTTTTCCCGTTTTACCTGGGGTTGTGTTTAAGCGCTTACCCTTTGAAGGAGCTGGAGGGAAACTTGGCGAAGAATGGGCGTTATTGGGGGGGGATGGTATTGGCGGTAGTGGCGTTTTTATTGTTTGGGGTGACATTGGACGTCATTTGCAGCATGGTGGGGGCTTTGGCGATTGTGTCGGTTGCGGCATTAATTGACCGATATTTCGGGAGGGTGTCGCGTTGGGTGTCGCGGCATGCGGCACAGGCGAGTTTTATGGTGTTTGCGGGTCATGTCATGACGTACTATATATTGTTAGTATGGATTCCGATGGACATTTGGCGAGATGTCGTCTGGGTTGCACCGTTGGCGGTTATGTTTTTTTGGGTATGTTGTTACTTAGTGCTGGAGCGGTGGTGCCCGTGGATATTGCCTTTTTTAGCACATAAGCAACCTGTGTGGAGCGGTTGGGGCAAGAGAACATTCTCCTGGAAACACGATGCACTTTGGGGAATAGGGGGAGTAGGGTTGATGGCTGTCATTTGCCATGCGTCCAATTTTTTTGGCAACGAGGCGTATTCAGAATGGAACGAAGTACGTGGCGGCAAGGCGAATGTTGCGGCTCAGTGGCAAGTGGTTGATTTAGATCCGGAGGCGTTACAGCTTGCTGGCATGGAGAATGGCAGCTGCCGGGAAATTGAGTTTTGGATCAAGAATGAGAAAAAAGGCCCCGTCAACGTGCAATGGTGCATGTCTGGCGAGGGCAGGGTTTGTGTGAAGGCGCAATACGAGTGGGTTGACGGCGAACGGTTGGAGGAACGTGAGGGCTTCGATATGATGAAGCAACTGGATATAGACTATCGGCCTTCGGATGGAATCCGAAAGTACTGGATGAGGTGGAAACCAGAGATGGAGGCTGATTGGTTGCTATTGAGGTTAACATTGAGTTTCCCGGACGGTGCTGGAAAGGTGACATGGCATCGAACGACGGGGGCGAGAGGGGGCGAAAAGGTGTTGTCCGTTTTGCGAGTTAATACGATTAGGGAGGATCTTATACAAAAAGAGGTACCGGTGAAATTAGAAAGCTGGGGGGGAGAATATTCATTGAAACTGGAACAGGCGTTGAAAAGCCATTCGGACGGGGTGGCTTATGTGGCTTTTGACTGGGAGGCTAAGCGCAAAATGTACCTGGACATTTATTATGCGGAGAATGGGCAATATTCTGAAAACCGCAAGATAAGAGTCTATGGAGAAAAAGGGCGGAATCGGTTTTTGGCGCCGTTGGTGGGCAAAGCTCAGACAGATTACCAGGTGAGGATCAAACCTGAAGACTCTGGCGAGGCGGTGATCTATGCTGTGTACGAAATACAAGAATTTGACGTGAGCTCTCGGAGTGGACTGAATTGTCTGGGTGGCATTGTTGGCAAACAGGCGGGAGAAGTTAGAACCCAAGAGAGCTCGATGGGAAAACGCCGCGATTTGTTGACGCAGACTCATGGGAATCTTGTCGTAGACGGAGAAAATGATTTAACATGCGCTGCGGTGGAACGATGATCAAGGACACGATGAGCGGGGCTACAGCGTCATATGCCTGGAGAGAGTTGCGCGACGAAGCGGTCGCGTCGGCTGTTCGTCGTCCACGGATGGCGTGGATGGTGTTGTGGCTAGTGGCTTGCTTAGCGGCTCTGTGGGGGGGGGGCTGGAGTTCGTGGCGGATTGCTGACGAGGGCGTTGGCGTGTTGGGGGTGAATCACGGTGTGCCTTGGGGAATGGATATTGTGCATTTTGTGTTCTGGATTGGCCTGGGACATGCTGGAACGTTAATTTCAGCGGTTTTGTTGTTGACGGGCCAGCATTGGCGGAACCCAATTGCTCGCAGTGCAGAATTGATGACGTTGTGCGCAGTTGTCTGTGCGGCGGTGTTTCCTGTAGTCCACGTCGGGCGCGTGTGGATGGCGTGGATGGCGTCTCCGTTGCCAGATACGTCTGGCGTGTGGCCTGATTTGTCGTCGCCATTGATGTGGGATGTTTTAGCGGTGAGTTCGTATTTGACGTTGTCGGCTCTGTATTGGTGGATAGGCGCAGCTCCGGATTTTGCCGTTATGCGCGATAACTGTTCGTGTCATTGGCTGAAGAAACTTTATGGGTTCCTGGCTTTAGGGTGGCAAGGGACAAGCCGTCAATGGACGGTGTACGAGAGGGTGAGCGTGTTGCTGGCCGTCGTGTTGACTCCTTTGGTCGTGTCGGTTCATTCGGTGGTGAGTTTTGACTTTGCGGCAACTCAGACGCATGGTTGGCACGAGACGATGTTTCCTCCGTATTTTGTGGCCGGGGCAATTTTGAGTGGATTGGCGATGGTGCAATTGATCATTTTCGGGGGGCAGTGTTGGTTGCCAGAACAAACGGCGCTGTTCTTGAGGCGGGAGGCGATGGATAAGAGTTCGCGGTTGTTGTTGGGAATGAGTTGCGTAATGGGCGCTATGTATTTTTGGGAAACAATGTCGGCGGCGTTGACTGGCGGCGAAGCTTGGAATTCGATGAAAGATCGTCTGGTTGACTGGCCTTTTTGGGCGATGGTAATTGGCAATGTGGTGTTACCTCAAGTCTATTGGGTGAAACAGTTGCGGGGAAAGGGCTGGTGCGTGGTACCCATTGCATGTTGCATTTTGGCTGGGATGTGGAGTGAGCGATGGTTGATTGTTGTCAACTCGTTAGAACATGGTGGTTCGGCAGCATTAAACTCAACTTATGCTCCAACGGACGTGGATTGGGCGATGGGGATTGGGGCTGTGGGTTTATTTTTGGCGTTATTCTTGGCGGTGTCTAAAGTGGCTCCGTTTTTCTCTCTTGCCGATATGGGGAACTCGTTGCTGTGTCACCAACAAGAAAGGAGGAAACCATGAATCAAGAGGATACTGTCGTTATAGGATTGGAACAAGAGGACTCTTGGAAAGATCTTTTGGAACGATTGCAGATGGAAGAAATCGAAATTGTGGAGTTGGCTGGGCCATATCCCCACCCCGCAATGAGGCAGAAGACGAAGGCGGAAAATGGGGATAAAAATGCGCGGCGTTTGGCGACATGGGGAGTAACTGGCGGAACGATAGGGTTTTTGAGCGTTTTGGCGTGGTTGTATATGTCTCAAGCAGTGTCGGATCCTTTGGTAGCTCAGGGGCGTATCTCGGGATGGGAGTCATTGCCGGGTTACGTGCCTGGTTTGTTTGAGGGGACCCTCCTGGGAGCAGGATTGGCGTTGGCGCTGGGATTTGTCATTGAGGGTGGCCTGCTGCGAACTGGGGGAGAGCCAAGTGGTAATAAATACGAGTGGAAGATTGAAATTTATCGGCAGGATAGGGAAAAAGTGGAAACCTATCTGAAAACTATGGGGGTGTGTTATGAGGCATTCGACGTAAAACCTTTAACGGGAGAGAATGGGAATGGTTGGTGGAGGATGGCGATTGCGGGGAGCGTTCTTGTTGTTGCAGGGGTGTGCGGCTGGGTGGTGACAAATGAGTTGGAAATGCGCGGCCCGGTAGGGCATGTATTTGGTAATATGGTAACTAAAGTGCAACAGGATGACTTGAGGCGACACGGATTGGGGGGAGCGGAAAGCCCAGGGGTGACTCCACCGCAGACAGTAGGTTACAACGATTTGAAACAAAGTAGAGCTGCAACAGCCTATTTAGCGACGGGAAAGCGTGCCGGAGGCTATGGCAATACAGTGCCGGAGATCTTGAGCAGGCAACAATCGATTCGCAATCTGACTCTTGCAGGAAAAAACATCTACAAAAAGCATTGTGCTTGTTGTCATGGTGTAGAGGGAAACGGCAAAGGAACGGTTGCTCAATACCTTGGATATCCGCAGATACCTTCGGTAGAGGAGCCCAAATTTACCAGTTATCCTCTGGGAAGGTTGTATGCTAGCACCGCATGGGGCCAAGGCAATATGCCGGCGTTCCGTGAGGTGATGCCGAGTGAACGTGTGTGGAAGGCTGTGTTGTGGATGAGGCAGCTTGCAACAGAGCGCAACAAGAAAGGAGGGAGGCATGGACAGTAGTGAATCTTCTCAACGAGGTTCAGGTGGGTCTGTTGCCAGAAGCTCCTGGGTTTCTCGTCGAGGCGCTTTGTGTCTATCGGTGGCTGGGCTTTTGGTGCTTTGTGTCTTTTTCCGTCAGTGTCTTATAGCGAAACCGTGGGATCAAACGACATGGATGGGTATGAAACTGGCTTGGTCGCGACTACCTGTGGCGGCTTCGTTTATGGCTGCTGGCATATGGGGACTTTGGTTGGCGATTGGGGGTGTGTTTTGGGCTGCTTTGACGCGGTTGTGCGGGGCATTGTGGAATGAACATGTCTATGGCGATTGGGGGCGCTTGAGCGCGATGGGGATGGGGGCTTGGTGTCTCGCGGGATGTGTCGTGATGTTGTTGCACAAGGTTCTATGGCCGAATGTTGGGGGGAACTGGGAAATGCGGCAAGTGGGGGGAATGGCTGTGGCGTTGGGTGTATTGGCGATTGGTTGTTGGTTGGGTCGGCAAAGTAATTCGAGGCAAAGGGCGAGGGTGTCTCGCATTGTATCAGCTTGTGTGTTGATGTTGATCGTATTGTCTGCTGGGGTGCTGGGGAGTGAGTGGCTGTGCAATGGCCGCGTCCCATGGGCTCCGTCGATGGCTCCGTTGTATATCGTGGGTTGTTTGGCGGCAACAGGGTTGGCGGCAACGCTGTTGAACATGAAATCCCAGGATTGGGAATCTCGCAATCAGGAGAGCCTGCGGACGCCTGGACGGGCACTGACTGCGCTTTTTCTGACGGCATTGATGTTTAAGGGGTATTTGGCTTATTCGTGGGGAATGTTAATTTGGTATGCTCGCGTACCTGTGGAATGGGCGTGGGCAGCGCCGTTGGTGAATGGAGGTTGGTTATGGTGGGGGGGCTGGACGTTGGGCTGTGGTTGGTTGTTGCCATGTCTGTTGATGTTGTTGCCTGTGGGCAGGCGTAGCCTGTTGATCTGCCGATTGGCCTCGTTGCTGTGTCTGGGGGGAGGCCTGTATGAGATGTGTTGGCTGTTGGCCGCGGCGGCTGGTGTTCGAGAACCGTCTGCTCTCTTGGTTGGGCTTACTGCTTTGGCGGGACTTGTTGTCGGGTTCTTGATGTTGTTGTCGGGTATAACGTTTAATAGAAAAGGGGAGGCGTGAACAAAGGTTTTCTGTCAATGGACGGTGAAGTCCGGGAATTGTGGAGATTGAGTCTGTGGGGATGGTTGGCTGCGGTTTGTGTCATGGCGCTCGTACAGTCGGGTGTCTGTATAGGGGCGTTGCAAGGGTGGTTGACGGGGGATATTGGCAATGTGGGGTTGATGGTTTTAGCTCGTGAGGGGATGATGGTGTATGGGTTTGCGTGGTCGTGTTTGATGATGGCTGGTTGGCAGAGCGGAGAACAGGCATCGGGGTGGGGTTGCTTGTTGTGGAATATGTCTGTGGCGGTTGGGGTTGTTTGGGTTTTGTCTGGCTGTGGTAGCGGAAATCCGATGATGCCGTTCCCCGAGTGGATTGCGGGCTTAGTGACGATTTTGAGTGTTGCTGAGTTGATCCGCTTGGCTAAACGGGGGGGAGATCTGACTGTCGTGGTTGCTGGCGGGGTCATCGTCGGTGGCATGGCTGTCTGTTGGGTGAGCCCTCTGGGCGAGTTCCCTCCGATGGGACAATATGAAGCGCACCAAATGTTGAGAATGGCGGTTGTTATTGGGGCTGCTATTGGGGCTGGGCATATGGTTTTGAGGGAAGCCAAGGGCTTGTTAGCTTGGTTGCCTATGGTGGGCGTTGTGGCATGGATGGGCGATTGGGGCCTCTGGTCGATGCCGGGGAGACAGGGGATTTGTGGAATCCCAGGGAGTGCATTTGTCTTGTTGAGCGCGAGTGTGTTAACGGTGCTGCTTGTCGCAGTTTGCCGGGGAAGTAATCGCGGGTGGATTCTGTTAGACATGGTCGCGTGGATAATAGTAGCTGGCGGCCTGTTGGGATTTGCTTCTGGGGCAGCGGATCTTCAACTATCGCCTTTGAAGTGGTATGGAACAGATTGTTTATTATTGGTATTGTGGGGGGGAGCGATGACGTTGGTTGCCAAACGACCGGCGAGTCGCGCCTTCACGATAGGGGGAGTACTGCTGTATACTTGTGTGATGGTTTTTGCATGTGTAGCATTGGTGCCTGGAACTTATGACGGGGAACATGATCGCTTAACGGCTTTGGGATTGACTCTCGTGTCGGGAGGGGTTGCAGTTGTGAGCCTGTCTTTGTTGATTGCTGTTGCGATGGAATGCTGTGCCCGGGAGAAGGTTGGCCAACCTGTTCTGGGACATGTAGAGAAAGAGGCGTTTCCGGGAAATCCCTTCGAAAAGTTGAAAAACGTGGCATGGCGATACGTTTTGTTGGCGGTCGGGGGCATGGCGATTCCGGTGTGGTGGGCTGGCGGACTGGCTGAGAAGGAGGGATCTGATGGGAGTGTTGTGCGCCGACCAGGCGCCGACCGTGTCGGTGCTCGTTTGTATGCTGCAGAAGGTTGCGGCATGTGCCATACTCAAGTCGTGAGGAGAACTTGGGACGGCGGAGATTTGCAGAAGTCGTTTAATGAAAATGGCAACGGAAGTGGATTGGCCCGCGTGAGCGAAGCTGAGGATTGGGATAGCGAAGCAGGCGAGGGTATGGCTCATATCGGTTGGGTTAGGTTAGGCCCTGATTTGTTCCAATTAGGGGCTAAGGCTGAGCGCTTGGTGAGATTTCGTACGTCGACAGGTGAAGAAGAGGTTGCTGCAAGGCCGGAGGAATGGTTGATGGCCCATTTGTACAATCCTCGTGATCCTCGATTCGGGAAAGTTTATTCCCTGTGCCCATCGCTTGCAAATTGGTTTGTTCCTGTGCCGACGGAAAACCACAACAAGATGTGGGCGTTGCCGACGGCGTCGAGCGAGGACTGTCAGTTGCAGGCAAACGAGGATCTCAAACATCTGATCGCGTATTTGAGAACGCTGAAACGAGGGACATTGACTCACCGTAAGTTGAAGAATGACGGAACTTTGCAGGTGGTACCGGCGGCTGAATTAAATCTGCGCGATTATGTTGATCGTCGGTATGCGGAAAATCCCCCTAAGATCGATACGAGCATTAGAGACCAGGCCTTGAATGAAGCCTTGATGCTGAAAGGCAAGCAACTCTATGCCTCAAAATGTGCTCTTTGCCACGGGGCCGATGGGCGTGGTGACGATGTGAATTATCCTCCGTTGCTGGATTCAGAATGGGTGAAGGGTGATCCTGCAACGATGGCAAGGATTGTGCGTAACGGGGCGACGGGCCGAATGCAAGTGCTCGGAAAATGGTGGGACGAGACAATGTTGGCCCCCGGTGTAGGAACGCCGGAAGAAGCGGCCTCGGTGATGACGTATGTGCGCCGTACCCTGGGTGGCCTCGAGCAAGATACTGTGTCGGCTGCTGATGTACAACGCTACTGGACCGCCTCCCCGGATGAACCCTTCCGGGCGTCTCTCGACGATTAAAGCTTAGAACATAGTTAACAAGTTCACTTCGCCTGGAGCGTGGAAAAAGCCTATTCCTACTGCTCATTCGTTTCCCCAAAAATTGAACGCGAAATGTAAGGATACTAAACAAGTCCTTCACTAAGGCATCAAAAATTGCTGGGAATGGCGTGGAGAGATGTCAATTGGGAAGATTTTGAGGGGTAGTGTGGACACTTTTCGGCATTGATTGCGAGGGGCTGGCATAGTAGGGAAAGGGGCATGATACAACGTGTGTGTGGCTGGAGGTGTTTCCTGTTGGGGGTGTTGTTTGTGGGGGGGATGACTGCGGATGCTCAGACGCCCATTCCGGAGCCCCCAATACTGGATCCGGGGGCGACGTTGCGTGATCCGGCCAACCGATCGGTGGATGAACCAGAAGAGATCCCTGTTGCGATTCCGCTTGAGGATGAGGAAATCCCTGTGGCAGAACCTTTGCCGGATTCCCCACCTGCCCAGCAGGCCTCTCAGATCCCTGTCATTCCCAAGGTGTCCTCTATCCCTGTGGAACAAGAGAAAACGCAAGTCGCTATTTTAGGGTACCATGATTTTAGCGAATTTCGCCCGATTACGGAGATGTGCTTGCGAACATCGGTGTTCCGGCGACAGATGCAAGCCTTGAAAGATGCCGGAATGCCTGTGATCTCTTTGCACGAATTTGTCGAATGGAAAAACGGTTCTCGTAAATTGCCCGAATTCTGTGTGATGATCACAATCGACGATGGCTGGAAGAGCGTATATACAGATGCTTACCCGATTTTGAAAGAGATGGGATTCCCCTTTACGGTGTTTCCGTATACGCGTTATTTGACTGGTCGTGGATTGTCTATGAGCGTCGATCAGGTGAAGGAAATGTTGGCGGCAGGGGCTACGTTGGGAAGCCATTCGACGAGCCATTTGTTCCCTTCTGCTTGGAAACGTGCTCAAAATCAGGGAAAAACGTCGTATGATACATTGTTGGATCAAGAACTTCGGCAGTCCCGTGCCTGGCTGCAGAAAAGGTTCGGTGCATCTGTCTCTTTTTATTGTTACCCCGGTGGGTACCATACTCCGGAAATGATTGAAAAACTGCCAACTTACGGATACGTGGGGGCGCTGACTGTCATTCCTAAGAAGGTGAGATACGATACGGATAATTGGCTGTTGCCTCGGTATATGGTCTTTGGGAATAATCCGCAAATTTTTGCCAATGCTGTGACTTTCCAGCCGATTTCAGAAAGTCAGGCGGTGGAGAGTAAAACTTCTGGCTCATTGGGGAGCTTGCCACAAGCGTGGCCTGCGCCAGTACAAAAGGTCAAACCATTGGCTAATTCGGTGATTTCTGATTTGTCGCCAATAGTATCGATTGATTTGAGTGCTGAACAAGATATTGATGTGAAAACCCTATCGATGTCGATTGATGGTTTGGGGTGGGTCCCAGCTATTTACGATCCTAATTCTCGGGTTTTGTCATGGGAAATCAATCGACATATGCGGGTGAACACTGTGACGGTGCGAGTCCGCTGGAAAACGCAAACTGGGATGCCTCGCCTGGTCGAGTGGCAGTTCGGCGTCATGGAACCAAAAACGGATTACCTGCCTGCCCATATCGTGAAATGACAAAAACAAGGGATGGACACGAGTGATCGAGGGAGTGAGAAGGTGACCGCTTGCTCTGAGATTGTTGTCGATATTGCATCTTTTTGACTTGGAAAAATCGCAGAGATGTGGAAAATCTGAGGCAGGCAATATTTTCCTTTTCCCGCTGTGTTGCATACTGAAGGAAAAGGATTAAAGACGGATCTCGTTTTTCACGTTAGACAGTTATGGAAGAAGATCTAAAACAGTTATCTGTTCAATCGCTTGAGACGCTCCTTCGTTCGCTCGGGTTCGAGGGCGCTGTGTCTGTGGAGTTGCAAGACAATGTCTTGTGCCTTCAGATTTCCTCCTCAGACGCCAAATTTTTGATTGGCGAAGATGGCGATCGTTTGGACGATTTGCAGTATCTCGTCAACCGAATGGTACAAAATAAAATACCCGAGGCTCCGCGCGTGAAAGTGGACTGTGATCATTATCGACAGAGGCGCGAAAAAAAGTTGATCGACAAGGCTCTTTCAATGGCGGAAAAGGTGAAAGCAACGGGCAAACCTCTGAAACTCTATCCATTGAATGCGTACCTCAGGCGCTTGGTGCATAATGCCTTGAAAGATGTGGATGGGGTGACGACTGAATCTGAAGAAGGGAATGCCCGGTATAAGAAAATAACCATTCGGCCGGAATGAGGCGGCTTGCAATAAGACTGGCTGTTGCCGCGTGTTTTTGCTGCTGGATAAGTTGGTCTGCGCTAGCTGTCGAATGGATATCGTCTCCTGACATCGCCTTCATTCGAGCCAAGGATGAAGCGAAGGATGTCTTGTTCTTGTATTCGGCTGATGCGCACTCGTCTGAACCCTGGCAAACGTGGTTAAGCTCGATTGAGGCAAACCAATCGGAATTGGCTAAGTGCTTTGTTTTTTGCCTCCAGGTAGTGCCACAGGGGAAGATATTGCCATTGGGTATTCTGGAGATGAAAACGGCGTCTCAAGCCGCAAAACATGGTGTCCGCCAATTGCCGGCAACTGCCTTGTGCGATGCGAGCGGCAAAATCTATGCATTGACGACTGGAGGCGCTGCCAATCCCAAAGAAGCAGAAGCGTTGGCGAAACGGCTTGTGGCGTTGAGGCAATTGAGGGAACGACGAGATGAATGGCTTGCTGCGGCCAATGCTGAGTCTTCTCCCGATAGAGCGGCTGCGTGTGTGCTGAAAGGCCTTGAATCGGTGCCTGTCGACTCTTGGGGTGTCTATTACCCTGCTAGTATGGAAATACTCAAACAAGCGGGATGCCAGGACAAACGTTACCTGCAAGCATTGAATCTTGCACAACGTATTCGCAACGATGAGGAACTTGCTGAATTGATTCGCCAGTTGCCAACGGATATCGGGGTGGAACAATTTGACCGATATATCAAGATGTTTAATCAATTCCTTGATGAGCGAACGTTGGAAACGTCGACGCGTCAATGTGTCCTGGCGGCCTACGTGTTCCCGCTCTATGTCAAGAAGTGTGCGGCTCTTTATGAGCGCGATCAAGTAAATACGCCTGAACTTGAAGAGGCGTTTAATCGTTCAATTGAAACAATCGAGAAAGCCAGAGATCTCGATCGTGAGTCTTGGTGGGGACGAATGGCGCATCAAGTCCGCGAAGAATTGAGAAAAAAACGCCTCGAAGCAGCACGATTCGATTAGTCTCGACGGAAGAAATTAGTGATACAATTCGACGAATTGTGGAGTATCATCTTAGCCATATATTCTTTCATTAGTGTCCGGTAAAACCGAATAAGGCAAGATTGAGGTGGCCGCAATGCCCATAAAACGGACCTTACGGATAGCCTTGTGAAAAAGTAAGCCCCCCCTATCAAAAAAGCGTTAATTCTGGTGGGC
>CASFPZ010000014.1 GCA_949296365.1 uncultured Akkermansia sp.
TAGCCTTGCTGGGCGAATAGGATGAGGAAGGGGATCTTAGGGCTGGGCAGTCAGTTCCAAGGCTAGGCTGGAGTATTCACCTTTTAAGGGAAGTTTCAAGCCCGTTTCTTTCAGAACTTTACCGCTGATGATTTTACCGTGTAAAGAACATTTCTTATCGGCCTTGGCGGGGGTCAGATCCTCGATTTTGTAGTATTTGTCTGGGTCGACTCCTGTTAAGCGGACAACCGGAATATTCTGGTTCACGAAGTGGGAGGTCTTGTAGGCGAATAACACGGCTCGGTTGAGCTCAGGCGTTGCGTACATGAGCGAAGCCAAACCAAGGTTGTCGTGCGGAGATATTAGTCGGTAAAGATCGCCAAACTGGACAATGGGACGGACTTTTTTGTAGGCTGCGATGGCCTGGGTCGCAAAGATCTTGTCTTCAGCGCTCATGTCTTTCGGTTGGATTTCCATGCCGAGGCGTCCGCTCATGGCGACGTCGAAGCGGAATTTGAGAGGAACGACGCGTCCAGTTTGGTGGTTTTTGTTGGCGCTGACGTGAGACCCCATGGCGATTGCTGGGTAAAAGTGAGACGTTCCCCACTGCATGTAGACGCGTTGGAGGGCATCCGTGTTATCGCTAGTCCAAAATTCATCGAAGTAGGGCAATAGACCGTAATTTACCCGACCGCCACCGCTGGCACATGCTTGGATGACCAAGTTAGGGTATTTGGCGCGGATGCGTTCGAGGACTTTTTGGAGGCCTTTGTGGTATTCGATATAGATATGGGATTGTTTGTCGGCAGGTAAGTAGTGCGATCCGTAGTTCATGATGCCGCAATTGGCATCCCACTTGATGTAGGCGATTTGCGGGCAGGTTGTCATCAAATTGTCGACGACGCCGAAGACGAAGTCTTGGACAGCAGGATTCGTGAGGTCAAGGATAACCTGCGTGCCGCCGCGTCCCGTTGAGAGGGGACGGTTGCTTTGGCTGAGAACCCACTCTGGGTGTCGCTCGAAGAGCTCGCTCTTCGTATTAGCCATTTCGGGTTCGATCCAGATACCAAATTTGATTTTGTTGGCCTGTGCAGATTGAATGAGGCCATCGAGTCCTTTGGGCAGTTTTTCTTTGCAGACGACCCAATCTCCGAGGCTAGAACTACCGTCGTTTCTGGGATATTTATTGCCGAACCAGCCATCGTCCATGACGAATAATTCGCCACCCATGGCTGCAATGTCTTTCATCATCTGCTCCATGCCTGCCTGATTGACTTTGAAGTAGACACCTTCCCAGCTATTGAGGAGGATATCTCGTGTTACATGGCCACGGTTGAGCTTGTAGGAACGAGCCCAGCGATGGAAAGCTCGGCTGACGCCGCCTTTGCCGGACTCACTGTAGGTCATGGCCCATTCCGGGGTGGTCAACGATCGGCCAGGGTCGAGGATGTAGCGAGAGGAATCTTCATTGATTCCTGCAATGATATTCAAGTCGTTATTCGTTGCGTCAAGTCGAATATCGTAGTTACCGGCCCAGGCGAGCGTACCTCCGATGACATGGCCGACTTCTTCCCGGGGTTGTCCGTCTAGCGAGACCATGATCGACGGGTTGTCGCTATGGGCATTTCGCGGTGCGCTTTTGTTAGAGATGACTTTTTGGCCGTTCGTGAGTTTTTCTTCTTCCATGATGCATTCGTCTCCCCAGTTGCCATGGAAGTGAGTCAGCCAGTTATCACCGCGGCGAACGGGGATGTATGCTGAGGCAAACTGATTGAGGACGACAGGCTTGTCTCCGTTATTGACGATTTCTACCCAGGTGGAAATGACATCGGTTCCTTTATAGGCTTTGTAGAATTGCTTGACGACAAAGGGATAAACCTTGTCTTTGAGAATGACTTCCGTAATGCGAGCGTCGCTAGAAGTATATTCTTTAACTTGGTCGACAACTAGATCGAGAGACATGTTGCCGTCTGGTAGAACGACTTCAATGGCCTTTTCCCCCCAGGAATGGAGTCCGAAGGCTGGATAACTGTTGCTCCAGAACGCTTGCCCGGCGTCATAAACGCTGGAAATATCTTTGGCGTCGATTCGGCTGCCATAATATTGGATTGAAGACATTTGCCCTTGGTCGGCCTTGATGAGGAGCGAGGTTTGATTGGTTGAGATCAGGTAGTCTTTGGCAGAAGCCAATAGGCAAGGAAGGCTGAAGCAAAGTCCTAATAACAAAGGATTGGATTTCATTGTGTAAGTGTGTACTTGTCTATTAATGCTGAAGAGGTAGGAGAGAAGAAAAAAGATTGGCTATTACTGTTTCCGGATAATGACGTTGCCGCCAGCTTCCGGAGAACGATTGACATTGCCACCGGCCTGTACCGTGGCGATTCCTTCCCAGACTGCGCCTTGCTCGACATTGAGGCTGGCTCCTTTCATGATCACGAAATTAGCCTGGACGGCGCTATTGGCCCGAATTGTTAGTGTAGAACCTGGATGGAGTACGATTGGAGCCGAACCTGTTTTGACGAGCGACTTGATGAAATCGCCTGGTTCGATATGGCCTGCGGCATGTGGGGTTGGACGGCCGGCAACGATGACCGTGCCTTTTTTGATTTGAATACCGCCCTTGCAGAGGATGCGACCGCTCCATGTCCAAACGGCTTGTTCTCCCTGGCCTTGGGGATCGTAGACGAGCGCGAGCGTTCCTTTGCCGTTGTCGCTGCCGTCAGTCAATGTCCCTAGGAAGGTTCCATTACCTGTATATGTAAAGACGGAGTTGGCCTGATGGTGGAGGTTGGTGATACGGGCTCCTTCGTCTAGGTGGGGAATTTCGTTCCACGTGACGGAGTGTCCGTAGAGATCGAGCAGACCGCCTCGGGCGCCGAATTGAACCGGGCCGGACAATTGGTTGTCACCTTGGAGGCGCAGAGAAGGTCTGCCGGAGACGAGCAAAATAGAGGAGGCTGCTTTGCCTTGAGAGCGGGCGAGAATGGTGGGACCTTCGCCTAGGTTGAGGGCTGCTGGGTTGTCTCCTTGTCCTTGGATGATGAGTGTTCCTTTGCCCACTTTGCGCCATTCTTGTCCTGGGGATGCCGTAAGCGTTGAAGTGAGAGTGACACCAGGTTTAATATCCATGCCGGCAGAGTAGAGCGTGTTAGCCGGGGCCGATTGAGAGAGTTTCATGTTGGTGTGGAAAGTCAGGCAACCGGCGCCCATATCGATAGGCGATTGCAGGATGATTTCGGTTGGCGTTCCCGAAAAAACGAGATGGCGCGTTTTCTCCAGGTCTTCCATGGAAGCTTGGGCGAACGTTTTGCCGACAGGGAGGCCATGAAAGTTCCAAGAGGCCTGTTTTTGTTTCAAAATGCCTTCGCCTTGATTATTGGCGGCATTCCAGAGGATGGGTGCGTCTGAGGTGGATTTGACTGTTGGGTCGAAGCAGGAACGGATTGTTTCCAAACTCCACAAATTACTGCTGCGCATTTGGCTGAATCCGCCCCCGCCGCCTGACTGCCCAGGCCCAATGTATTCCCAACGCTTGTTGTTCTCATTGTAGACCCAACTGGGGCTTCCGCTGTCGCCGCCCAGAATGCAGATTGGCAAAGGCAGGTCAGGGTTCTTTTCTAATTGCAGCGAATATTGAAACTGGAAGGCTTTGAAGCGGCTGGCAGGATGGTCGGGATTGTTGGTGGGCGGATTGACGAGCACATTCGAGAACCTGACCGTACCGCCAGTCAGGAAGGCATAGGCGCCGCTGATATCTTTCGATTGGTTCTTGTCGATGGCGACTTTTTGCGTGCCGCCTCCAACGCGCAAAACGAGCTTGCCTTTGAGATTGGCTAGTAATTCTTCATCATCTGCATAGGGAACTGCTGCTGCTTCTGTGACGATTTTATCGAGCCGAGCAACCTGGATGTCGAACGTGTAATCAGTTTTACTCCCCCAACCATTGTATTTCTTGACGACGCGATAGTGGTCTTTGCCGCCGAATCGTTTGGTGAACGAGGCTCCTTGGTAACCGCCGTTGTGGGCGACTGAGGCTAGAAACTGAGGGTGCCCGGTTAATGCGGCGAATCCTTCGTCAACAACGGATTCAAAACTCATGATCCGGGGAATAAACCCTGACAACGTGCCGTCTTTGTAATAAACTGGCACATTGACAGCGCCAGCTGTAAAAGGTTTGCGGTTCTCCGCAAAATCCCGATAGGTCTGTAAAGAAATGTCGGGATGCATTAGCCCCGCCAGAGAGAAGGGGACAAACCCACAAATGACGGGTAACACGAGGATTCCTGGAATACGATACTGGGTTTTCATAACACCTGCAAAATTCTGAATTTATATACTCAACTTCTACCTCCCTTCTTTCAAAGATTTGTTCCCTAACCGGAGGAAGTAAGAGGGCCCAACACGGGAATGTCTTTTTAACTGGTAACTTCAAATTTTGTTGACATGAGTCGCATATTGAAGATAATTGGTTAATCTTCTTAACGGTATGGATGGACTTTCAAATCATATGAACATCTTAAAAAATCTAGTTGCTCCGCTCGCTCCGATTGTCGTCTTGGTTGTAGTGGTAGTTATTATAAAATTGTTACACAGGCCAGACGGTACCAAAAACTCTAAAGACTCATTAGCACCGAAAACAGGTAATCCGGGGAGTCCGGAAACGGAAGAAAAAACTTCAGGAACGGTAAAACAAGACGATCAAGTCGATTCTCAAGGAACGAAGGAGGTTAAAGAAGTAGACAAAGAGGTTGAGATTGACAACTCGGAGGATAATCCTACGGATGAAGAGGTTATCAAGGATGAACAATCGGGCGAATGCGGGATTTGTAATTATGAAGAGTTGTTGCAAAAAATCGACAATGGAAATTTGCGAGAATTGATCCGAGATCGGATTACGGAGTACAATAGTGACTATGACGATGTTGAACGCTGGGCATTAGGTGTCATCGATTTAGTCGATGAAATCGTTTATATGGAGAAGTCTTATACTGAGGCCGAAAAGACTCTTATGGAAGAATTGACGCAATCGTTGAGAGATAATTTGAAGAGCCGCGAATGCGAGGTTATTGACGTAGACGAATGGACTCCGGCTAAACAAAGGGCGATCAAGGTCAATCGCGTGTTGCCGTCCGGTAGCCCTTACAAGATCGTCCGGAAAGGCGCGAGTGGACTCATCGTTCGAGGCCGCCTGATTCGTAAGCAAGAAGTTATAGTTGACATCCCTGAAGATAAATGATTTTTTAGTTTTATAGAGAATAAGATAACCCTTAAACAAGAAAGTGACAGTTATGTATGATGATATGGATATGACGATAGGTCCGGACTATTCGATAGACGCTTGGGAGCAACAAATGTTGCCGGATACGTGTGCTGTTGTGTCTGAGATGAGCATCATTAATCAGTTTGGCTACGATTTAACTCAGGACCAAGCCAGCTTTATTTCTGCAGAACATGGATGGTATCATCCTGGTGGCGGCACTCCGATGGGGGATATTGGCAATATGATGGATTTGTATAATATCCCTAATCATACTGTTTTCGATGCAACAATAAAAGACCTAGCGGCTGAATTGCAAGCAGGTCATGGGGTGATTGTCGGTGTCAATTCTTCCGAATTATGGAAAACTGGCCCGTTGGCTGACCTGAACGAGTTTCTGTGCGAGACTTTTGGAATCGACAATCCAGCTGATCACGCGGTCGTGGTAACGGGCATAGACGTAAGTGATCCGAGTCAACCTATGGTGGTGATCAATGATTCAGGTCATCCCGACGGAGCAGGAGCTAGATACCCTCTGGATCAATTTATAGACGCTTGGGAAAACAGCGGATTCTATTATACGGCAACAGACAATCCCATCCCCTCAAACGATATAGAGACGATTGGAGGATTGGAGGATTGGGGTAAATGGCTGACAGGGGGTATTGTTGGCGGGACGATTTTCGCGGCAACAGGGAATCCTTTTGTTGCTATTGGTGCTGGCCTTACTGCCGGGAACCTTGTCGAAAATTTTTTCTCTGATCCTGAAGCCGTGCGTTTAATTTAAACCTAACTTAACGATTCTATGCTACAACAATTGATAAAAACCTTGCTAGAGGCTGCGCAACTAGAAGCCCAATTGAGCGGGAGAAATGTGTCGGAGAAACTGACACAACAGCTGACGATGTGGGGAGCCGGTATTTTCCGCCTAGTGGTGATGGGTGAGATCAAAAAAGGGAAATCTTCGTTTATTAACGCCATGTTGGGCGAAGAAAACCTTGTCCCGGTAAGTTCTGATGTGGCTACATCGACGATTTTTAAAATTCGCTATGGAGAAACAAAAGGGTATACGGTGCATTTCCTTGAGGAAAGTGGTAAAAAGCCGCTTAGAATCGACCAAGACGATTTAGCCCGTTTCGGGACGGAAGACGGTAACCCCGGCAACAAAGAGCAAGTAGAGTTTATTGAGGTTGTGACGAACAATCCTGTCCTGAAATCGGGCCTAGTAATTATTGATACTCCTGGCTTAGGTGGGTTGTTTAAGGCTCATAAGCAGATTACGTATCAATACGTCCCCCGGGCGGACGCTGTCTTTTTTGTGACGGACAGCGTTGAATCGCCTATTGGAAGCTTGGAAATCGAGTATTTGAAGAATATTCGCGAGAACACAAAACATCTGTATTTTGTCCAAACAAAGACTTGCGCTGTCGATGCTGGAGCTTGCGAAATGCGTCGGCGTAATAATTTGACGATTTTGTCTCAGCATCTCGGTGTAGACGAGAAGAAAATTCCGTACTTCCTGGTGGATTCTAAACTGCGTTTTGAGGCAAAGGAGTCAGAGGATATGGAGGATTTACAGGATAGCGGCTATCCTACACTGATGAGTTTCTTTAACGATGTGTTGCAACCCAGGCAACAGCTCATCCTGGCAGAACGAGCGTTGAGGTCGACGCAACCTATTTTGAGCCATTTGCAGGACCACGTTCGCTCCAAAAAAGAACTGTTAGCGGCTGATACCCAAAAGAAACGACAGGAACAGATTGCTTCGCTGAACAAGGCTCAGGAAGAGTTGAAACAATGGATCGAAATGGAACACCCCAAAATTATTAAGGAACTTACTCGAGGTTTTCAACAGATTCAGACTAAAGCTCTAGAACAATGCAATCTTTGCCGTCCTGGAGGCGAGATCCAAATGCATTATGAAAATATGATTTTCCAGGTTTCGGATATCGATTCGTTAAGTAGATTATTGTCTACCATTCAATATGAATTACCAGGAAAGTTGAGCGAATTAACTCAGAAGATTGCCGATCAAGTTCAACAAGAGGTCAGCTGTTTATTGACCAACTTGGGAACTTCCTGTTCTCAGAATTCGGCATTTGTATATCGTGGTAATAATAAAGAAATGAATGCAGGAATTGGACGGATAACTAACGAAATTGAGAATCGTAATTCTTTTTCAGATATAAAAAATGCTTTAATAAATGGATCTTTGGGCGCTAATATAGGAATGGCGGCTGGTGCTGTTATTGGGTCTATTGTGCCTTTTGTCGGGACAGCTGTCGGGGGGGTCTTGGGAGGCATAATCGGCGGTTGGCTGTTTGGAACTCAAGGCCTTGCAGAAAAAAAACAACAGGAACTCACAATGCGACAACAATGCGCTCGCAACGAGGTTAACTCTGCCTTGTCGTCTGCGTATAGTCAGATCCAATTGGCATTGAACAGTTTGTTGAGCGACCTCAAAAACAAAGCTTCAGATGCTGTGAATGAGTATTTAAAAGATCGCAAGAACGAGCTTCAGGATCAAATTAAAGCTATCAACGAGCGAGGCAAGATGACAGATGGTGAAATTAACCAATTGCGTCAAGAAATTAAAGTTTTGGAAGATAAGTTGCTTGTGATTCAACGAGTCGTTTCTCCCTGGCTAGAGAAAATTGCGTAATACAGAGTCGCCGAGATGAGTGAAAACGATAAGATTCAGGAGGGGAGGAAAGTATGGGAAGAGTATGGTGAATTCCTCAATAGCTTGATTGACCAACTGCGACCCTACCCCTTTTTATGGAAGGAGATTCATACTCTTGAGGGTATTGTCAAGAACCTCATTGAGCCGTTTAATATTGCCGTATTCGGACGGATGAAAACCGGTAAGAGCACGTTTATCAATGCGATGATCGGCAAAAAGCTGGCGATTACAGGAGTGGAAGAAGCTACTGCGACCATTAACCGCATGACCTATGCGGCTGATGGCGATAGTAGGTTGAAATCATTCGTGGTTCACTGGAACGATCAACAACCGGAAACCTATCCGATAGAACGGTTGCAACAGGATTGGACGGGAACAAGTGAGCAAGTTTTGGAACGGATTAAGAAAACGAAGTTTCTGGAACTGTTCTCTGACGCTCCAATTTTCAAGGACGTGGTAATCATCGATACGCCCGGGACAGGTAGCTCGGTTGCCGGGCATGAAGTGATAGCCAAGCAGTTTATCGACGGACAGGAAGCAGACGCTCTCATTTACGTTTTTTCTCCAGTAGGGCGTGAGACCGACGAAGAAGCGTTAGCGGCTTTTCGCAAGGGGTGTGTTCCTGGTTCGTCGCCATACAATAGTGTGGCTGTCTTGCACAAGTGGGATCACATCTATTGGGAAAACGGCGGCGACATGGATGACATTCGCGCAAAAGCACGGCGCCTTCGTGAAGTGATGAAAGAAATGGTAGCTGAAGTTCTTCCTGTCAGTGCGCCTTTAGCGCTTATTGCCAAAAGCGCGGGGGACGAATTCTGGACGGCGTGTTTTGATATCTTGAAGACATTCCCCACAGAAGGAGAGTTGAAAAACAAGGGATTATCTCGCGATGGAAAGTGGGATCGAGACGAGAGCCGCGCGAGATTGCGTAGCCAAGCTGTCAAGTTGGGGATGCCTTGGTCAAGTTTCCAGGTGATGATGCGCCATTTGTATAGGAACGCTGTCAAGACTCCTGATGAGGCCCGTCGATTGATTTTGGAACTAAGTGGGTTGTCCGGGTTTGATCAGATGCTTAAAGAGCGGTTTCGCGAACAAAGTGATATTATTAAACGACAACAGACCCGAACGCGAGTACACAATGTCCTCCGGGTTATTTACAATCGCATTGAAGATCATTTGAAGGATCTGGAGCGGGATTACGAAATGATTGAAAAATTGATAGAGAATGAATCGCGTCCTGAATTGCGGTCTTGGTTGCAAAGCAAGCGATATCAACTGGAAAAGGATCGCCATAATTTGCGCGATCAGTGGAAGAAGATCGATAAGACGATCTTAGATACGAAGACAAAACATGATACTTCCTACTATTGTATAGAACTTTTGCCTTGGTTGAAGGGTCATTCTGGTATTCTTCCGGATCAGTCGAAAACTCTGTTAAAAAAGATTTTGAAAGATCCTAAGCAGGCAAAAGAACAAGATGTTACTCAAGATAAAGACTTCAATTCTCTATTGACTCAAGTTTCTCGACTGGCTCTGTCTCCTAATCGGGAAATCAGGGAAAAAGCAGAACAGATGCGAGATATTTTGATGGAATTTTATGATTGATTTTAGTTCAATGTGTTTAATACGATGATGTAATGGTGGGGATCACTGGGATGTGAATCCCCCGTTTTTAACTTAAAGTCTTGGATCGAATGTAATTTTTGCGAACTGGTGTCATGAGTGTGTTAACAATAGGCATAGATTTAGGAACGACAAAAACGACAGCATCTCGGTATAATGAAGTGACGGGAAAAGTAGATCTGATCCCCCTAGGGAAGAATGGTTATATGCCGACATCCGTTTGTATTTTGCCAGATGGAACGTGGTTGATTGGAGAGGAAGCGGATGAGGCTGGACAATCATACGCGAAAAGGTATTACCGGGGATTTTTGAACAAGCTAGGGGGATGGAGCCATCAAGTGGAACCTTGGGATGCAGATCCCTCGAAAGGAAGCGTAAAAGGATTTTTCAAAGAGTTGTTTGACGAGGATGGACCTGCATGCCAAGTAACCGACTTGGTTCGCGCTGTGCTCGAGTATATTCGCCAAAAGACAGAAGATACGCTGTGCTTGGGTATTAGGCGGAAAATGCGGGCATTGATTACAACGCCAGTGTTTTTTGACGAAGCGCAGCAAGACGAGTTGAGGCAGGTTGCGCTTGAGGCGGGTTTTCTGGAGGTGAAATTTACAACAACAATCGATGCAGCTGCGCAGGCTTTTGCTCAGCAAGTCTTGGCGAACCAGTCAGTTGAGGTCTTGTTAATGGATTGGGGTGGGGACGGTTTGAATTGGGGAGTGGCGACGAATGAGGTGAACAAGGTGGACACTCATCGAGATCATATGGGTTTTGTGAACGGGATGGGTGGTGAAAGAATCAATCTCGCCTTGATGGGTTATGTGATTGACCAGGTCAAATCCCTAGGTGGAGAGAATCTGGCTGGCGAAAAAGCTCGGGTAAGGAACAGTATATTTCACGCAGTGTGCCAGGCCCAGGAAGCATTGAGCCGTTTACCCCAAGTGGAGCTTACGCTGAAAAGCAAGCAGGAACATAACCCTGTTCCTTCAGTGATTATTACTCAGGCGGAATGGGCGGAAATTCTGCAACGAAATTTGAGTAAGGTGGATAATGATCTCAATTACATTTCGTATTATTGCCAAAATCTGCCTGTTAAGCCAACGATGTTGTTATTGACTGGTGGGTTGTGCGCTAGCCCTTTGGTTGCCCAGTATTTGTCTGGCAAGATGCAATTGCCTCAGCGTTATTGGAAGGAGGCCGTGAGTTGGGGGGCGGCGTTGTTAGCGCGGGCCTGGGGAAACGACGCGGCGCCGCCACCTGTTGTGACAGAACATGAATTCCCTGAAGAGGTATTTGACGTCTATTTGACGACGCAAGAGATGACGGAAGGATGTGAAAAGACGTTTAGTAGCCATCCCTACCATGTTTCAGTGGAAATAGGTGGGGGCCTGGTTCCCGGTATTGTTAAACAATATGGAAAGGTCCGGGTGCGTATTTTGTCGGCTGATCCTGTCGAGGTGAATGGTAGAACGAGCGACGGAATTCCTGTGCTGATTCATGCCGCAGAGAATAATCAGACAGAATTGGCTCACTGGTTGATCGAGCAAGGGGCCGATGTAAACATTGCCTCAGCCAATGGGGGAACGGCGTTGATGGCGGCAGCCGGACAGGATAATCTGGAAATTGCGAAAAAACTCTTGCAATTGGGCGCCAATGTGAACGCCAGAGACTTACGTGGTATGACGGCGTTGATGAAAGCGGCAGAAAGAGGGAAAACCGATATGGTGAATTTATTATTAGGGAACGGTGCTGATGTTCACATGAGATTAGTGGATGGCACGACAGCAATACAGGTGGCTTTGAAAAATGGGCATGCAGAGTTGGCTTATTCTCTTCAGGCTAGATCCAGCTCAAGGATTGAGTAGAAATGAGTTTGAAGGGTTAATTCGAGCGGACGTAGAGAAAGCTGCCGGTTTGGTACAGCGTTTGATGGCGTCAATTCGCGGACGTTCCTTGCAGCCGGAATTGTTGTTATTAGTTGGAGGAACAAGTCAAATCCCACTCATTGCCTCAACTTTACAATATATTACAGGGTTACCTTGTAAAAAATGGAATAAGAGCCGAGAAGCTGTCAGTTTGGGGGCTGGGCTCATGACGACTGAAAGAAAAAAATCAACGTCCCGTGATGACACAATATATATGAGATCGTCGTCTTCCTCCTTGGAAATAGAGTTAACACCAGAAGAAATGGCAAATGGATGTAAAAAGATGATTACCGTCCGAGGAAAGAATGTCAAAATAGGGATACCGGCTGGGGTGTACTCTGGAGAGAAATTGACCCTACCGGCTGGTACAATATCGGGTGTTGGCGAGATTACTTTGCGTATTAAACAACTGAAAGGGAATACTCAATCTTCTGTTGAAGGTAATAGACCGAAACCTGTAAGTCTTCCCTTCTATGTCCAAGGCCTGGAATACTTGCATGGGATCAATGGTAAATCTACAAATTATTTTCAAGCTCAGCGGTTATTTGTTGAAGGCTATCAACAGGGAGATTTGAATGCGGCTTACATGCTCTGCCATTGTTATTTAGGGGGTATAGGAAGTCCGATAGATTATTCTATGACACGTCGATTGGCTGAATATTTGGTTAGCCAACATTATTATCCTGCTTATTATTTTTTATGGAATATTTATAGCTCTGGATATGGGGTACCGATGGACAAAGGTAAAGCGGGCGAGTATGCTGATTTGTTGGAACGAACCTGTTCTCATCCTATCGATGGAATCGATGAAATTTTGAGGTACGATGCTTTGTTGAATTATGAGGGGGATTCGGATAATAAGAATCCGAAGAAGTTAGAACGATTAGCAAGAGAAAATTTTTCTATTTCAAATTTACCGGTTCGCTATGGGTGGTTGATTGTTCCGTTATTGGATAATCTGGATAATCCTTCTGTGCAACAAGAAGTGCAACAATTGCTCGATGCTGGATGCCAACAGAGAGATGAGGGTTCCATGTTGTTTAAAGGAATATTATTAATGAACGATGAATGCCCCGTCTATCAGTCAGACCCTGATCAGGGTAAAGAATTAATCAGACAAGCCGCAACGTATGGAATATCTAACTTTTTATTTTATGAGTTGAATATGGTTGCCAACGAGAATGAGATAGAGCCTCTTTTGAACCGTTTTTGGAAGAGTTGCCAGTTAGGACCATCTGGCTTGAGACGTTCGGACGATCTCCATTGTGCCATAGAGGTGATCCTTGGCTCGTCTTCCTGGATTTGGAGAGTTCGCGAGCACAACGCGGTTCTTGAGTTGCTTAATCAAGAAAAATTGCACGAATTGGTAGCACCTTTGCCACCTCGTTTGGGAATAAGAAACGAGGGAGACAAAACGTTGACGGATCTTCATGTTCGGATATGCAGTCGAGATGTTTCGTTGGACAAGACGATTCTTTTGAAGGATCCATTGCTACCAGGAGAATCGGTTGTTATTGATCCTGTTGATTACGATTTGCATTTAGGAGATAAATTGTATGTTGAGGTTCGTTCCGGTGACCGGTATTCGACGATGGATTTGGGGTGCGATCTATCCGAGTTTCAAGCCCAATTGCCTCCTTTGATTATGTCTTGGGACCGAGGGCTTTGGGGTGGATGTATTTTGAAATTGTTTTGTACCCGAGGGGAGATGACGAACGTGGTGATCAGGAAGCAATCTGGACAATCGAGTAGCATGACGCTCCGGGAAGGGGAAGCGCCTGTGGCTGTGGGATGGATGGAATTCAGCGATTCGGCGAGTTTGAAGCATGGAGAACTCTTTGCCGTTTCCTCCGATCAGTATGGAACAATTTTAGGGCAATTAGTTGAGTATGAATAAGAAATTTGTTGGTATTCATCAAGTTCCTGAGAATTTTGTGATGGATGAGGAACAAAAGTCGAGAAAAGTAAGATAGATGGAATTCAGTGATCATGATGGCCCTGGTTCAAATGATTGAAAATTCCTGAATAGGGGTAATCGGTAATTGCCATGCAAGAGAAATGGAAACAACGTTCAGGCAAGGAGAGTAAGCCGTATGAAGTACCGCGGGAGGTTGAGTTTCGCCGGGCTGCCTACCTGGGGTATTTGGAAGTTGTCCAGGATTTAGTGCAGAAGGGGATTGAGGTTGATGCCCGAAATGAAGATGGTTTTACTGCATTGATGTTGGCTGCGCAATTTGGGCAATTGAGAGTGGTTCGGGAGTTAATCAGGGCGGGGGCTTGGGTCGACGCTAGAAATGAACATGGTAAGACGGCGTTGATGTTAGCGGCGTTGAAAGGACGATTGGAGGTGGTGAAGACGCTGGTGGAAGCCGGAGCCGATGTACAACTGAAGGACGAATACTATAGAACTGCTGCAAATTTCGCTTACCAGGGGGGCCATGTCGATGTGGCGCGTTATTTGCAGAATCTCGTTTGCTTCGTTTACTGAGAAAACCATGTTTATTCAAAGCAATGGACGGAAATGTTGCTTGAAACCCATGACTCATCTGGCATATTGATAGTAGTTTATGATGAACAATCGACATATTTCTTCTCTGTCAATATGGGCATTGGTGGCTTGCGTATGCAGTGCGTCATGGGCGGCTTCTGACTCGTGGAACGAACGAACAATACGTCAGAATATGGCGAAGGTAGCTCAGTGGCAGTTAGCCCATCCCAAACATTCTCCCATCGATTGGACGAATGGCGCTTTTTATTCCGGATTATTGCAATATGGCTTGTCGGATCCTGAAGGAAAAGGGCTGGACGCATTGCGCGAGATTGGAGAAAAAGCCCAATGGGGCGTGGGAAAGCGCCATTACCATGCTGACGACCATTGCGTCGGGCATGCGTGGGTTGAATTAGCTGCATTGGACGGAAATCCGGACGCTGCGGCAAAGATTCAATCTGTTTTAACGAAAGTGAAAGATCATCCGTCTGTGGCTGGGTTGGAATTTGGTTCGCCCAAGTTTAGCACGAGGTGGTTTTGGTGCGATGCTTTGTTTATGGCGCCGCCGACGTTAACAAAGTTGGCTGGTTATACTGGCGACCGGTCGTTCCTCGATTTTATGGACCGCGAGTTCAGAAATACGGCAGATTATTTATTTGACCGAGAGGCTGGATTGATCACGCGCGATTCTCGTTATTTTAAGCAAAAGGCGGCGAATGGGAAAAAATTGTTTTGGAGTCGTGGCAATGGATGGGTGCTAGCCGGGATCCCGCTTGTGTTGCGAGACATGCCGCGTAACTGGCCCAATCGCCCGTATTATGAAGATTTGTTCAAGAGGCTGGCTCGAGGATTAAAAGGGTGCCAGTCGGAAGATGGCTCTTGGCATGCCAGTTTACTGGATCCTTCAGATCCTCCCCTCAAGGAAATGAGCGGAACGCTATTTATCACCTATGGCTTGATCTGGGGTGTCAATAATGGGTTGCTGGATCCTGAAGAGTATTTGCCTGTGATCAAAAAAGCCTGGAAGGTAGCTAACGATTGTGTTGACGAAGACGGACTTTTGGGGTGGGTACAGCCCATCGCTGATAAACCGGGGCGTTATTCTGCTAAGTCGAACGAGGTGTATGGGGCTGGCGCGTATCTGTTGGCTGGTACCGAATTGCGTAAACTGGTCATTGCTATGGAGCACCCACAAAAACGCTCGGTGTCGGTGACTAATCCGGCTCCTGTGTTCCGCCCTAGCGAAACGATTGAGGTAGATTGGTCTGCTGAGGATAAGTCGGGTTCCTTGCGTGTTTTTGACGTGCGGGACGGTCGTGTGATTCCCCATCAATTGGTGGATGTTGATCAGGACGGAAAGGTGGATAAATTGTTGTTCCAGGGGGATTTTTATGCAGGGGCTTCTCGCGATTACTGGATTATTTCGGAGACTCGTTCCTTGGCTCCGGCGCCTTCTCCGACTGTCTGTTTTAGCCGTCATGTGCCGGAACGAATGGACGATTTTGCTTGGGAGAACGATGTGACTGCGCATCGTTTGTATGGGCCGATGGTATCGGAACCTGCCCCCAAAGGAGAAGGACTTGTTTCCAGCGGCGCCGACATTTGGTGTAAATATGGTCCTGGCTTGGTCGTAGATGAATTTTACCGAAAGGGAAATTACCATGCCAACCATGGGAAAGGGCTCGATATGTACAAAGTTGGGCCTAGCCGGGGCGCTGGCGGTACGGCTGTCCTTGATGGCCCAATTCCCAAAGTATCTGCTAACTGGGCTTCGGTCAAAAATTGGTACAATGGTCCAGTGCGCACGGCTTTCGAAATTACTTATGCTCCCTGGAAAATCGGGAATGGAACTGTCCGCGAAAGACGCCTGATGACATTGGACGCTGGGTCTCCATTCACTAAGGTTGTGAGCTGGTTTGAATTTGAAGGTGGAGCAGATGGGAAGTTGGCCGTCGGAATTAATACGAATCCTAAGGTGAATGGAATCGCGTCGACAATTGTCGATTCTCAGAATGGTTATGTGTCGATTTGGGGTACTCCCAATGGTAAAAAGGGGAAAGACGGAATTATTGGAAGCGCTATCATCGTGCAAAATCCATCTGGCGATATGCTTGAACATGGTAGCGATACCTACCTCGTGTCAAAAGAACAGAAGCGCCTTGTTTGGTACATGGGAGCAATGTGGAACCAAGCTTCGCATTTGGATTCAGCGGCTGAATGGGCTCAGGTTGTTGCTCGCCAAGCACAGGCCGCCAAAGTTCCTCTGAGAGTAAAGTTGCATTGAGCTCCTACCTCAGTAAAACAATTTCATCGAGCTGTTTTAACCGTACTGAAAGGCAGAACAGCTCGATGACTAAAAAGCATTCAACGTTTGCGCTAAAAGCGTTGTCATACTGTTAATTCTATTTGGCGTGTTGAGTGCGTTCGACTGCCAATTAGAATGAATAGGTAAGGAGTATTCCCATATTTCCGTAGAATCAGCCCCTCTTATTATAGCTAACCTAATTTTTTATGATGACATCTGAAGAAGAAAAACCAGCTGTCGACTCAACGACTACGGAGTCCGACCCGCAACCGACTAGTCAAACAAAATCGGCATCGACAAACGCCCAATTAGATATGGAGCAAAATAAACTGTTTGCCATTTTGGCTTACGTTTGTTTTTTGGTACCTATATTTGCCGCCCCTCAGTCTCCTTATGTGAAATTTCACACCTTGCAAGGTATTAATCTTGTTATTTGGGGGATATTAGGCTCCATCCTGATCTTTATTCTCCACGCTCTTTTAGGTTTAATCCCAATTATAGGATGGATTTTAGCTCCCGTATTGGGCTTTATCGTTGGCGCTGTTTTTATTGTCCTCTGGATTGCTTGGGCATTGTTAGGTATGTTTAGAGCCTGGACCGGTTCTGTTATGCCGTTGCCGTTGATTGGCAATGCTCTGTTTGTAAAAGATTACCCGTGGCAGGACTAAACCAAGTTTTATCTGTCTGAGCCTCCTTTCCAACGGCTTGTTTCGTTTCTAACAATCTGGGAAACAAGCCGTTTCATTACCAGCTAAAGGTGGATAGGATGCATGTGAGATGTCCGTAGTACCTATAAAACGGACATTGTGATGTTTTTGTGAAAAAATAAACTTCCCTCAATCAGAAAAGGGAAGATTCAGAAAGTTTCCACTTGGTTGTTTGAACGTTTCCCATAATTCCTTTTTTTCTGTGTAACTTCGGAGAAATATATTTTAATCTCTTAATATCGACAAAATGTTGTTTTCTACGTAGATAGAATTTTCTTAAAGGTATTCAATTAATTTATAAAACTAAGTGGTATTACATAATTATCTCGATTTTTAATGAAATAAAAAAGAATAACGAAAAATTAATCGAATGAAAGTTAATAAAGGAATCTTCCGCAATTTTCGCAATGGGCGACTTCTTTGCCAGCCATGACTTTAAGTCGGGTGGCGTGAGTGAGTTCCATATTGCATCCGGAGCATCGACCTTGATCGTTCATGGGGACAATGGCGGGGAATCCTTTCCCCTGGATCATGCGTTCGTAAGTTTCGCGTGAATTGGGGGCTACTTGGCTAATCAGTTGACTCCGTTCGGCGAGTAGTTGATCGAGATTTTGTTTGATGCGGGCGAGTTGGCATTCGAGACGGGAGAGATTTTCTTGGACTTCTTGTTGAGCTTTTTGATAAGAAGCGACAGCTTGGTTGACTTGTTGTCGGGCGGTTTCGAGGGTTTCCATGTCTTCCAGCGCCTGAGTTTCGAGTTGATCGACGAAGGCTTCTGCTTTTGCGATTTCTGCATGATAACGTTGGTATTCGTCGTTTTTACGGGTTTCGCTTTGTTGGATTTTCATTTTGGCGATTGCCTTGCGTTTAGCGTCTGCCTCGTATTCGACGTCATGGATGCGTTTTTCGATATCGATGACGCATTGTTTAGCTTCGGTTGCCTTGCGTTTGAACTGACTGAGTTTTCTATTGATAAGTTCCTTTTGGCGGGGGGCAGAATGGAGTTCGTTACGCGCGGCAGCAATGCGTTTATCGCGTTCTTGGACAATGAGAAGGGTTTGCAGTTCGTCGGGTGTCATGGAGGATTGTGGGAGAACAAGTCTTCTTTTCGACCTTTTTTACACTAAAAATATAGCTTTGTCAGTGAATATTTGCGGAAGCGAATTGGAAAAGAGAGAGTCAGGCCGGGAAGGGTGAGGTAAAGAGGTTGAGCAATTCATCAGGAGGCATGCGGAAGAGGATTGTTTCTAATCCTTCCCCTAGGACGGAGTCTGCCATTTGTTGTCTTTTGCGCAAAAGATCATCGATGCGTTCTTCGATTGTGCCGAGACAGATGAATGGGTGGACAAGCACGTTTTTGTGTTGCCCTATTCTGAAGGCTCTGTCGGTAGCCTGGTTTTCGACGGCGGGGTTCCACCAACGATCGAAGTGTACGACATGAGAAGCCTGAGTCAGAGTAAGCCCTGTACCTGCGGCTCGGAGGGATAAGATCATGAAAGGTGGGCCATTTTCTTGTTGGAATAGTTGGACGAGGCGGCCGCGTTCTGGAACAGGAACTCCGCCGTGCAGGATGAGACCACTGCGGTGAAATACATGAGCGAGCAGATCATGGAGAGGTGCAATAATACTGCGGAATTGTGTGAATAGCAGCATTTTACTCTGTTGGCGGGCAATTTGCTGGGCCAACTGGCGAAGTTGCATGAATTTACCGGAACTTTCGGTAGTGAATGGTCCTGTACCTCGGTATTGGTCGGGATGGTTGCAGATTTGTTTGAATCTTGCAAGGAAGGGGAGGATGAGGGTGAGTCGTTTGGCGGGATCCGGCTCTTCAATGACGGAACGGAGCCTCTGGACTTCTGCATGGTAGAGGGCTGCTTGGACAGGTGTGAGAGAACAGTAGACTGGTTTTTCTGTTTTATCGGGTAAATCCGGAACGAGAGTTCGATCTGTTTTCATTCGCCTCAGGATGAATGGCCTCGCCAGTTTTTTGAGAACCGAAAAATTTCCATGGGCATTTCGGACAAAATTGTCAAAAGCTTTTTTAGAGCCCAGGAGACCAGGGTTGAGGAAGTCCATCAGGCTATGGAGTTCTGTGGGTGATGTCTCGATAGGGGTACCAGATAAGGCGACTCGGCGCGGGCTTTGCAGTTTTCGAATTGCTTGGCTGCGGCGCGACTGGCTATTTTTAACAGCTTGGGCTTCATCGAGAATAATAGCCGGGAACTGGAGGTCGGCTAACCATTCTGTGTTGGTGGCCATGCCGTAACTCGTGAGTACAACGTCGTATCCGGAGAAAAAGCGTTGAGGCGAGGGGGGCAAAGAAGCGGGGACGGAACATGCGGAGGGGTGGAGGACTCTGGGGACGAGATTGGGAGCAAAGCGTTTTAATTCATGCTTCCAATTTGTTAACAGTGAAGTCGGTGTAATGACGAGAGGTGGAATGCCTGTAGAATTCTGTTGAATGACAGGAATGAGCCAGGCGATTGCCTGGAGAGTTTTGCCTAGGCCCATATCGTCTGCCAGACAGGCCCCAAAACCTCGAGAGGTCAGGCGTTCCAGGAACAAGACGCCGTCTTTTTGATAGGGTCTTAAAAGACTCTGAATCGATTGAGGCACAGGAGGGAAGGAATTAGCGTCTCCTCGCTCTGTGGAACTTAAAGAGTTCAGTGCTTCTTGGAGGCGAGCCCCTGGGAGGATCGATGAATGATCGGGATCTGGATCAGGCAAGTATGGCAACTTGTCGGACGGCCCGTGGATGAGTAGGCGAAGTCCTTGCACGAGAGAGATACCCAGACGATTCATCATGCGGGCTGCCTGTTGCCAACGATCAAGCAGAAACCGTATTTTTTCTTGGTCGATCGTGATCCATTCACCGTGGAAACGGATGAGCCCCCCTTCTTGGGCGAGCAGGTCGTCTAATTCTTCTTGTGAGAGATGGCGTCCCCCTAAGCTGGCTGCAACCGAGAAATGAAGTAGAGAATGGATCGTACATGTGGAGGGGGGAGAGTCATGTTGATCGTTGGGCTGCTCGAGGTCAGCTGTTATTGCGACTTGAACTCTGGGGGGATGCTTTTTCCAGAGATTGACCATGCGAACAACAATGCCGGCCTCTTCGAGGTAACCTGTTTCTTGGAGAAAGGCATAAGTGCGAGCGGCATCCCAGGCCATGGGAGAGTAAATGGAACGGGTCTCGATTAAGGATTTGACAAATGAACCATGTTGAGCCGCTTTTTGGAGAGGCTCTAACAACGAAACGAGTGCACGGTGGTCGTTTGCATAGATAGATAATGCGGTTGCTAGGGGATAATGACAGACTTCGTTGCCTGACGAGGCCTTGTGGGCGAATGTGGCCATGAAGGCGAAAGGATGTTCGGGATCGTCTTGGTTTTCGGCGAGATGGAAAAAGATTTTACCAATGTTATTCCATGGATTTCCTAAGGATTGCAGCCAATCTAAAACAGAAATTCCACGTATGTCGAGTTCTCGTTGGATATGACGAGCCAATTCGGCATGCCAATGGTGAATGAGCTGAAGAGATACAAATTCAGCTCCGACGACAATGGGAAATGAATCTAATATGCGTTGAGCTAACGGTTGGGTGGGTTGCAGTGCTTGCAAGGCTTCGCCATCATCGCGATGTTCAGAAGCCACAAGAGCTAGGCGAGTCAAGGCCTCTCGGATCATGTTGCGCATGAAAAAACTTCCTCGTCCAGCTTCAGCTGGCCAGGCCATCGTGCCGAGTGCAAATAATCCCGAACCCAAACCTGAGGCAAATAAATTGGAAAAAGGCTGAGAAAAAAATATGAATCGGCCGTTTGGCGTAATCATAAACTCGGGATCCGATGGAGGAGACAGATCGGAGTCAGGAGGGGAGGTGGGTAAGTTTTCAACAGGATCCACGACGTTTAGCGTGCAAGAACTTGGAATGAAAACAAGAATTTTTTGAGTCCCTGTTTATGCCTTGGCAGATATTAAAAAAGAAGCACGCGCTCCAATCCTCTACGGATGGGAAACGCGTGCGGAATATACAATGGAATAAAAACGGGAACTTAGAATGTGTAAGCAACGCCTACGCCTGCGCTGACGGCAAAATTGCGGTAGACTGGATGCCCAGCGCGTTTGCCGGCTGTAATAGCGCCGTTACCTGCCCAAATTGCGGAAACAAAAGGCATAACGGTAACATTTTCCGTAACTTTGCAGGGGACATCAAGATTGAGGCTAACGCCTTGGGTGCCGTTAGTGTTAATCGAAGTTGCATCGAAATAACTGCTAGTAGCATTCCAGGTAACGGATAAGATGGAAGCGACATTGGGGGTCCATTCGTATTTGTATCCCAAAGTACTGGTGAACCACCAACCACTCATCCATTTGAATGTTGCTTGAATACGGTTATCCCAGAAAAGCCCATCAAGTCCTACTTTGGAAAAATCGTAGGAAATGTCAAAAAAGATTGAATGTTCTTCTGGTTGATTGTGATCGAAAATCACTCGATCTCGTTTGCCGTTAATTCGAGTATTTAAGATGCCAGGAATGCCTCCGTGAACGAATTGGTAGCCAAGAACTGTATCCAACCCTAGTTTTTCCCATTGTTTGCGAAGACCCAGGCGAAGGGTTCCTTCATCACAGAGCGCATTGCCACCTCGGCTGTGTTCGAATCCGTTTTCGAGCATCCAGTCGTAACGTAGTTCTCCGACGATCGAGAAATCCGTACCAGAAAACTTGTATTGTCCAGCAAGGTCGATAGGGATAACATTGTCGGTACTAGAGTCAGCCATAACGAGGCCGCGGCTGACGTGTTTACTCATGTAACCAATGGCGACATGGCCGGAAAATGGGTTTTCGACGGGAGTTTGAATAGCGTCGTTTGCGACGGTGTTTACTGGCGTTGTCGTGTTGTTAGCGAGTTCGCCAGCTAATGCAGTCGCGCTGAGGCCGGCAAGAATCACTGCGGCGGATGTCAACGATGTCTTAGTCATTTGCTGTTTAGGTGATGTCTCTTCCTTATAAACAGATATTCTAAAAATGGAAGAAAAAAATTTAACTCGCTGACATTTCTGAAAGTCCAAAAAGTCTAGAATTTTCGGGGATTTTAGCCGATTGGTATGATCAAATTGCTTGTCCAAAAGAGAACAGTGTAAGTCTGTCGAATGAGATAAATGAGGTTGATATTGTATTAAGTTATTCAATATCAATTAGAAATAAGTGAATTTGCTTATGTGATTTCTGGAGCATTTAATGAAGTCAAAACTGAAAATTCCTTGAAGAATCAAGAAATTTGGAGTGTCAGCTTGATGGGCTCTGTCGGGAATGAAATGCGATTAAAAATTGTCAGAATTTTGATTGGGTGTACTATAGCCTTTCCAGCGATAAACCATATTGCCGAGCCATTCATGAAAGAGAGATTGCCATTCGATGGCAGTTTCCCATTGGGGATAGAAGGAACGGTGGGTTATGTTAGAGGGCGCATCTGGTACCCCGGCGGGGAACCAGTCGGGATGCCAACCTTGAGACGCGAAACATTCAAGGCTTCTCTTGATATGGCTGGACGAGGTAATTAATAAACAATCGCGATCTGTTTGGCCGCGTTCTTTCAGCAATTGGATCGAGTAAACGGCATTCTCGTAAGAATTACGGGCCTGGTTTTCCAGAATGAAATCGATAGGGCTTACGCCCTGTTGGGCCATATATGTTAAAAACAATTCTCGAGCGTGCGGCGTGACTTTTTCATCGATAGAGGAATCGCCAGTGATTAAGATTTTTTTGACTTTGCCTAAACGGTAGAGGCGGACGGCTTCCCAAAGCCGATCGGAAGTCTTGCCGGTTGAAACGAGTGAGCCTGTATGGGCATTCATTTTGCCGAATCCTCCCATGACGATGGCTGTTTCGTAAACATGTTGGTTGCGCCAACTAGGTTGCCTATAACCAGACGACAACTGGTAACAAACCCATTCTTGTAGGACCGGACACGTGAAAATAAAGAAGAAGAGAATAGCTGTTGAGATACAGAAAAAACGCAGGATGAGCCAACGCTGAAACCATACTGCTCCCAAGACCAGTAGGAGAATCCATGTGATAGGCGAAACCAGAATGTGCAGAAGTTTTGAAATTTCAAAAAACATAACCTCGAATAATACGACAAAATCACGAGGGATATGGAATGTCTGTAGTAATAAGGCGATATTGAAGTTTACTACTAACGCCGCGCTACATAGCGTTACTGGTGGTATTGTCTTGTGAAGAACTTTGAATTTTGTCGATGACGTTATTGACGCAATTGCACATTTGATCCATCTGCTGATCCATTTCTTTTACCAACTTGAGTTGAGTACGGGAACGGATGAGATTGTGATTGGGGCGACTGATTCGGAAATAAACGTCTCCTTCCAAATAGTCTGTCAAAAAGCGGATACCGGTTTCCAGAGTGATCAATTGCCCAGAAAAAGCTAGTAAGTCGATTTCCTGGGGCGTTAAGAAATCAGCAGCAGCTTGTAGATAACCACTAGCGACTGCTTCGAACATGGGCATGCGGAGGACTGTCTTGTCAAGGTCTTCTTCATCTTCATCGGCCGGAGAGGTCATGGTGCGCACCATGTCGCCAAAGTCGTACAACGAACTACCAGGCATGACGGTGTCCAGATCGATGACGCAGACAGCTTGGTCTGTGTCGCAGTCGAGCATGACATTGTTGATTTTTGTATCATTGTGAACGATACGGACAGGGAGCTTACCCTGATCCAACAAAGTTTGGATAGCATCGACACAATGTTCGTGCTTCTGGATGAAATCAAATTCCTGGCGGCAAAAGTCGAGACGCCCTAGCGAGTCGCGCCGTGCCGCCTCCATCAGGTTGTTGTAACGCTTGCGTGTATGGTGGAAGAATGGGATAGTTTCATGAATATCCTGTGGATTCATGTCGCAAAGCAGGCTCTGAAAGGTGCCGAATGCATGTGCGGCTTCGAATGCCTGCCGAGGGGTTTCGGCTACATCGCAGGAATAGGTGTTTTCAATGCAATTGTAACACCGCCAGAACCCAGCGCCTGGAAATTCAATGTAATTACGGCCCCCATGGGCAGGGAATAAACGCAATGCCTGGAATGCTTGTGGTCTGATGACGCGTCTCATTTTCCACAGAATATGCCCCGTTACCTTTTCTACATTGTGCATAACATCCCTGGGGCGAGAAAACACGACGTCATTCAAGCGTTGGAAAATATAGCGACGCACTTCATGATCCGCTGTGCGATATGTTGCGCGAAACGTTGTGTTGATATGGCCGCTGTTGAGAACTTCAAAATCTAGGAAATCGCCCTCGATTGCGAATTGATCTCCTAGATAGGCTATTTGTTGTTTGAGAGAGTTCGTGTGGAAGACAGAAGAAAGTGGCATGCGTGGATCGATTGTAATGAACGGAATTAATGAGCCTTAACCGTACAACAAACGCTTAGCTCCCAAAATCCCACAGGATCATGGGCGGAGATGATCCTGAATACGGATGATTTACGGAACTGAGCTAATAGTAACATGAGTGGTAGAATAGATAAAATCCTGAACAAGAGCATTATTCTTGAGGGGGGGCCTGAGAAAATGAGATACTTGCCCTACCAGCGGAACGCCGAAATAGTGTTCCTATTGGCTACTTATGTCAATTCGAAAGAGTCTCTCCTAGGTGAAAATCAGTCAATCTCTTGGAATCATGATAACTGCAAACATGGATAGTCACAACGTGGATCTGAAAACGGCGTGGATTTGATTTGAAAGCGTTGTAGGACGGGAAATAGACTTGAAGTGAGAAGGGAATATTTTACTTGTAGAGGCCTACAACTATAAATTAATATTATGTCTGAGCAAGTATATTTCTTTGACACCACGCTGCGAGATGGAGAGCAATGTCCAGGTGCATCCATGAATTTCCGCCAGAAGCTCGAAGTGGCTCGTCAGCTAGAACGCTTGGGCATCGATATTATTGAAGCGGGGTTCCCTTGCATTTCGGACGGTGATTTTGAAGCAGTCAAAGCTATTGCTACGGAAATCAAGAATTGTCGTATAGCAGGGTTGGCTCGCTGTATGAATAACGATATTGAAGCGGCTGCTCGTTCTTTGGAACCTGCGGGAGACCGGGCTAGAATTCACGTTTTCTTGGCTACGAGTCCGTTGCATCGCGAATATAAACTGAAAAAGACGAAGGATGAGATTTTAGCCATGGCGGCGGAAGGTGTCGCTTTTGCCAAGAGTTTTGTGAATGATGTGGAGTTCTCGGCGGAAGATGCGACTCGCACTGAGTTGCCTTACTTGGCCCAAGTGGTTGAGACTGTCATTCGCGCTGGCGCAACAACGGTCAATATACCCGATACTGTCGGGTATACTACTCCGAATGAATTTTACAAAACGATTCGGTATTTGAAAGAGAATGTTCCCAATATTGACGAAGCGATCATTGCGGTGCATTGTCACAACGATTTAGGATTGGCAACTGCTAATTCTTTATTTGCGGTGTTGGCTGGCGCTCGTCAAGTTGAAGGAACCATTAACGGCATTGGTGAACGCGCGGGCAATGTTGCTTTGGAAGAAGTATGTATGGCCTTGATGACGCGCAAAGGGGAGTTTGGGGATGTGACATGTGGGTTAACCATGCGTGAAATTGTGCGTACTTCTCGCATTGTGGCCCGTATGAGTGGGTTGCAGGTGCAGAGATCGAAGGCTATTGTTGGCGAAAATGCCTTTGCCCATTCGTCTGGTATTCACCAGCATGGCATCTTGAATAAGCGTGAAACCTACGAAATTATCGATCCTCAAGAAATTGGCTGGGGTGAAACGGAGTTGCCTTTGACGAAGCATTCTGGCCGGGCTGCCGTGCAGGCTAAACTGAAACAGCTGGGGCACGTGTTGAGCGACGAGGAAATGCAGGTAGTTTTCGAGCGTTTTAAGAAAGTTGGCGATTCCAAGAAATTTATTTACGACGACGACTTATCGGCGATTGTGGATACTTCGTTGCATGAAAGCTTGGGATTGTGGCAGCTCGATTTCATTCAATTCGTAGCAGGTAGCCATGCCAAGCCAACAGCAACGGTCGGGCTTGTCAAAGAAGGTCGGAAGTATGTGGATTCGGCGATAGGCAATGGTGCTGTCGACGCCGCCTTTAAGGCTATTGAACGCATTACAAAGTGCCGTGGCAAATTGATCGATTATTCGGTGAATGCGGCCTCAGAAGGTAAGGACGCTTTGGGTGAAGTAACGGTGCATGTTGACTTTGGAAATGGCAAACCGTTGGCTGGCAAGGGAGCGTCGACGGACGTGATAGAAGGGTCGGCTCGCGCGTTTCTTAATGCCCTCAATCGCTCCATTCATTTGAGTAATAATCCGGAAGTCCGTTACCTCAGTTGCGAAGAATCAGCTGGTATCTAAATAGCTTTCAGCACGTCATCCTGAGTTTTCTCTTGTAGAGATTTGATCGAGAAGAGAAAGCTCGGGAGGTTGTGGCGAAGAATAAGTGAACTCTATTTGAACCGATGCATGCTGTATCTCAATTCCCGCGAATGATTGTTGGATTGGGCAATCCTGGGAAAACGTATGAAGCAACCCGGCACAATGTTGGATTCATGATTGTGGACAGGGTGGCCGAACGTTGGGGAATTGGCTTTAAAGAGGATAAACGACGGAAGGGCATGTTTGCTGCTGGGCCAGGCGTGTTGCTTGTCAAACCCACAACGTTTATGAACGAATCGGGAATGTGCGTGGGCCCTTTGGCTCATTTTTTCAAAATTGCACCGGAGGAGATTTTGGTTGTTTACGATGAACGTGCGTTTCCTTTGGGGGTGTTTAAGATTAAAGGGGGAGGTTCATCTGCAGGACACAATGGAATCAAATCGTTAATTGCCCATTTAGGGACGCAGGAGTTTCCGCGATTGCGATTTGGTATTGGTGAACCTATGCAGCCTGGCGATATGATTGGGCATGTGTTGGGAAAATTCCGCCCTGACGAGCGAGAACTTCTGGAAACGTCGTTGGTCCGGGCTGTCGAGGCGATCCTTTGTATTCAATCTAAGGGGGTGGGCATCGCGGCTAATTTGTTCAATACGGATCCAGAAAAAGAACGTCGCAAAAAATTAGAAAAAACGCTAGTCTGCCAGCAGGGAAATGGTAATTCAGTTGGTACTGCTCTGACTGGGAAATCTGACGAGAATGTCACCTGAGTACGTTATCGGTTGTGTTTAGTGTTGCAAGACGGAAATAGATTCATACACTACCCGTTTTATCGAACCTTTCTATGGAGAAACTGGTTGTACATGGCGGTTGCACGCTTCGAGGAACAGTGAATATCAGCGGTTCCAAGAATGCGTCTCTGCCCATATTGGCTGCTGCATTGTTGACGGATGAACCTGTCGTTGTTAGGCGGGTGCCTGATGTGTCTGATACGAATTACATGCTGCAAATCTTAGGGCAGCTGGGAGCATCTGTTGAACGTTACAGCGGAATTGTTCGTATTGTGGCGAAAGAAATTGACTCTGTGGCTACGTATGAGCAAGTGCGCAAAATGCGGGCTTCTATCTGTTTGATGGGCCCTCTGTTAGCGCGTAAGCTCGAGTGTCACATCCCTTTGCCAGGTGGATGTGTCATTGGCGATCGTCCGGTCGATCTCCACATTCGCGCGGCAGAAGCTTTGGGCGCTAAAGTGGAAATAGCCAGTGGAGTGTTGAAAATTGCAGCGCCGAACGGCTTGAAGGGAGCCAATGTGGAATTGAGGGGAGACAACGGACCAACCGTTTTGGGTACCGATAATTTGATGATGGCAGCTGTCTTGGCAAAGGGTACGACTGTTATTGATTCGGCTGCTTGTGAACCGGAGGTCGTGGATCTAGCTCACTTCTTAACATCGATGGGCGCCAAAATCGAGGGGGCAGGAACGAGCCGTATTGTCATCCAGGGGGTAGAGAAACTCCATTCTACTGATCATACTGTCATTCCTGATCGCATAGAGGCTGGAACGTTCATGGCTGCTGCTGCTATGGCAGGCGACGGCGTGACATTGCGCCGGGTGTGTCGCGAACATTTGACTGCGGTGACTCGCTTGTTGGAAGAATGCGGTCACACGATTTGTTTTAACAAGGAAGGCGATGTTGTGACGATTGTTGCAGCTAAGAATCCAACGAGCGGTAAGATTGTTACGGCTCCTTATCCGGGATTTCCTACGGATATGCAGGCTCAGATGACGGCCCTCTTTGCTACAACTCCTGGCATTAGCGTGGTGAAAGATACGATCTTCCCACAACGATTTATGCATTGCTCGGAATTGAAACGGATGGGGGCCGATATCAAAGTCGACAATGGGCGTGCTGTGATCACGGGAGTGAAGAAGTTGAGCGGCGCCCCAGTGATGGCTTCGGATCTACGAGCTTCGGCGGCTCTTGTGTTAGCTGCTCTCAAAGCCGAGGGAACAACTGAAATCCATCGCTTGTACCATATCGATCGCGGCTACGAAATGATCGATGAAAAGCTCCTTTCTATCGGGGCTGCTATCGAAAGAAAGCCTGATGACGAGGAAGACTAACAATATCTCCCACGAAAGAAGTAAATGATGGAGCTAATGTTAAACTTTTATTTTGGTCCCTATTTACTACGATTGAAATTGAAGAGGGGACAAGAAGGAATGTGTTTCAAGGGGTAAAAAGCAGGAGCGAAGGATAATCATCCTTCGCTCCTGCGTAGTTGAATTTTTTTCCAATAATTACACCATTCTCATATCTTTTTTGTCAGCTAATTAGCATGCGAGACAACATGGCATTAGACTTCTTCGATTTGTACGGAATAAACTCTTCCTTGGAGGCTCATGTTTAACGTGGCTGCAGAACTGGAAGCCTTCGTGGCTGGTTTTACAGGAGCTGGTTCTGGCTTAGGGCCCGGATGCTTGTGGTATTCTTCGAGTTGCTGTGGGAACATGGCGTAGATAACACAGTATTCGTCTGTCGTCGGCATACCTTTAGCGGCGAGTTGCTTGCGAAGGTCTTCCATACCCGGCTTGATGAGGTCAGCTGGACGGCAATCGATCGGATCCTTCTTCATTTTTTCAGCGCAGAGTTTTTGAACGTCAGGATCAACAGGAGCGGGTGTCTTGCCATAGTAACCCAGCGAGATGTCGGCAGCTTGAGGGGTGATATTTTTCCAACGACCGAATTTGACATTCATCATAGCCTGAACGCCAACGATTTGAGAAGTGGGAGTTACCAAAGGAATCCATCCGAGAGCTTTGCGGACGACGGGGATTTCTGCAAAGACTTCGTCGAATCGATCACTCATGCCTTGTTCTTTGAGTTGATTGCGGAAGTTAGAAAGCATTCCGCCGGGCACCTGGTAACGGAGGGTATCGGAATCAACAGTTTCGTTTTTATGCGAAGTGAACTTGGAAAGAGAGGCATAAACAGGCTTGAGGAGCTCCTGGATTTGGTGGAGTTTGTCAAGGTCGTATGTTGGTTTGCGCGGGTTTCTTTCGAGCAAAGCTAACATGCGCAGACAATCGGGCTGAGCGGTACCGTTGGCGAAGGGTGAGATGGACACGTCAGCAGCATCAAGCCCAGCATCGACAGCGCTTAGGATAGACGAGGCTCCTAAACCTGCCGTATCGTGCGTGTGGAACCAAACAGGAATAGAAACATTTTTTTTGAGCGATCTTATAATTTCCGCGGTGACATAGGGAGGGATGAGGCCTGCCATATCTTTGAGGACGATGGCGTCGGCGCCCATTTCAGCGAGTTGACAACCCATTTTAACGAAACTTTCCGTGGTGTGTACAGGAGAGGTCGTATAGCAGATTGTTCCGTGAGCTTGGCATCCGCATGCTTTGGCGGCACGGATTGAGACTTCCATGTTGCGAGGGTCGTTCACACAGTCGAAAATACGGAATATGTTCATTCCGTGTTTGGCGCTCATTTTGACGAATGCTTCAACAACATCGTCTGCGTAGTTGGTATAGCCAACAATATTTTGGCCTCTCAACAACATCATGTGAGGTGTGTTAGGTGCTGTCTTTTTTAACGTATCAAGTCGATCAAAAGGAAATTCTCCCAGGAAACGCAGACCAGAATCGATTGTAGCTCCTCCCCAGGTTTCCAGCGCACTGAAACCCATGGTATCAAGAATTGAGGCAATAGGCAGCATGGCAGCAGTTGGCATTCGTGTCGCTGCCAAAGATTGATGGCCGTCGCGAAGTACTGTACAGTTAAAGGTTACAGGATTCATACAATCAAACTTATCTTCTTCTTTTTTACAAATTATTCCTACCAACGTCAAGGAACTTGGATTGTTCTCCATGTCAGCAATCCAAGTCCCTTGTAAGAGTGATCACTTAAGAATCAATGATTTGCTTCATGACACAACCTCGTGGAAGGGAAGAAGCTGAGCAATCCTTGTCGGATCATTCGCGCATAGATTCGATAGCAACTTTGCGCTTGGCATAAAACTTAGCAGATATTGCAAAACAAATGCTGACGACGAGGGCCATAGTCGAGTAGGTAATGAAACCGCTGAAGGAGACGGCCTCAACGCCTAACGCGTCGATAATGGCTGTGATAATGAAGACGAGCAGGTTGCCTGCGAACGTGGTCAAAAGCCAGAAACTTGCGATAGTGCTCTTCATACTGGCGGGGGCTTGAGTATAGGCAAATTCAAGGCCGGTGGTACTGAGGAGGATTTCCGATACAGTCAAGACAATGTAAGGGATAAGTTGCCATGCGATAGAGAGTTGTTCGCCGCTATCGATGCGGGCTTGGATCCAGGCTACTGCGGCAAAGGAGAGTGCCGAAAGGAAAATTCCCGACCCCATGCGAACCAACGGATGACCCAATTTCCCAATGTGTGGATAAATCAAGGTAGAGATTAGAGGAACGAGAATCATGACCAGGAGCGGGTTAGCAGACTGGATTTCTGCTGGACCAATTGACCAGGTACCGCCCCAAGGTAGGGGTATGTTCATGGCTGTCATTTGGCTTCCCTGAAGGACCCAAGAGGAAGCCGTTTGGTCGAACAGAGACCAAAAGGGAATGATGAAAATAAAAAGCATGAGGATGTTGAACATTTGACGGGCGTCTTTGACTGCTGTAAGACCAAAGACAGGAATAGCCGTTTGCCAATTTCCACGAACCACAACATGTTGCAAAATTTTCCAAATACTAGCTTTTTTGTTGGAATGAGATGGTAATTGGCGCGTGGGTGGTACCATGAGGTAATGTTTGCGGCCGAGCCAGAAACAGAGCGTAGCCAACCCCATAAAGATGCCGGGAACAGCAAATGCACAACTCCAGCCTGCGTAATTGCGCACTGCTGGAATGACAAGGAATGAAAAAAGAGAACCTAGATTAATAGACCAGTAAAACACATTGTAGGCTCGCGTCATCATTTTTTCATCCTTATTGGGAATTTGGTCGCCCAGGAAAGAGGAAACACAGGGCTTGATGCCTCCGGAGCCCAACCCAATAACAAACAATCCTAAAAATAATACAGCTGTCTTAGTATCTACTGTCTGGAATAAATCGGCTAACGCTAAGATGACGTTGCCTACACAATAAAGCAGGGAAACGTATAAAATTGTCTTGTAACGGCCCCAGACTTTGTCTGATAACCAGGCGCCAATTAATGGTGTTAAATACACAATGGCCACAAATAGGTGAACCACGGAAATCGACATTTCTTGCGAGAACCCCAACATTCCCACCATGTACAAGGTGAGAATGCTTTTGAGCCCGTAGAAATTGAACCGTTCGCAGGCTTCTGTACCAACAATGTATCGCGCTTGTTTAGGTAGAAAACTCATGAGAATATGTGGGTTAGGTGGTTATGAAAACCGAAGGCCAATCGCGGTTCAAGCTCACAAGAAAAAAGGAGGAGGAACAAGGCGTTCCTGTCTATTCCCATCATCTTGATAAGAGAGCCAGAGGAACGCGTTCCTCCTTGATTGATTCGAGCTCTATTGGCGCATTATTTTTGTGCCGATGGCATCGACACTTGATAACGGGCGTAACAATCCATGAACCAATCTTGCAAAAGCATGAACGGCGACTGACTTTCGATTTGTTGAATGATGTTGGCTTCCATTGCTTTGTTTTCTGGAGAGTCGGTAATGGTTTTCTTATCGACTCGGGCAATGGTAAGGCTGTCGGTGGTATTGATGGGCGACGTGATCTGCCCGACATTGACTTGGCGGCAGGCTTTAAAAACCTCAATGCAATTTGGCATGTCTTTTAATATTTCAGCATTAGCATTGGGGTTGTAAGGACCCCACTTGGCAACTTGTGCGCCCTGGGCTTTAGCAACTGATTCAAATTCCTCAGCAGATTTTGTCTTGGCGAGCTTTTCCCTGAGGTTGTTCCCGGCTTCTTTCATCTTGTTGGAAGCTTCTGCAAGAATGTAATCAGCACGTGCAGCTGAGCGAGCTGCCGCATAGTCGAGGGGGCCTGCTGGAATGATCTTGCTGACACAGATCAAAACGATTTTGCCATCTTCAAGGACAAGAACGTCGGAAATGCGTTCAGCAGTAATGCCTTCTTGTGGAGTTTTAGGCGTGGTAACGACTGCTGGCGCTTCGGGTGTCCCTGCGTTGTTGGCAGGTACATTGGGAACAGGACCATAGTTGTCGTCTAGATCGAAGGCAGCTTCTGCAAGTGAGGAGTAACGGGCGCCAGCTGCGGCATTCATTTTACCGGTCAATTGAGCTTCTGCATCTTTTTTGGTGATGTCTTTAAGGTCTGTCTGGGTAATAGTCATCAACTTGCTTTGCTCTTTTTTAGCTTGTTCGATAACTTCCGAGATGTTTTTGCCATTGGCATCGTTCATCTGTTCCCAAAGTTTTTCAACGACATCGAGCGTTTCCAGTGTTGCAGCAGGAATTTTTGTGCCAGCTGTTTCGACAATTTTTGCGGTTGGCGTGAAAGTGTATACAGTCATCGAACGTCTTTCGTCACTCAGGTAATTCATCTTTTGCTTTTCCCAGAATGGCTTAAGAACTTCGTCTCCCGGTTCTGTTTTTGGACGGAAGGTATCCCGAGAGAGAACAGCTGTTTGGACAGTTATATCCTGAATAAGTGATTGAACATAGTCTCTAGTAAAGGAATCGTTCATCGAAAGACCACGCGACAAAATACTCTGGAGACGATCGAAACGGATTTTAGTGGCCACCATTTCACGCAGGACGGTAGCTACTTCCGTAGCTGCGTCTTTGCCGCGCATGGAAATAAATTCGTTGTACTTAGCCTGATCAAACTGAGGTTGAGCGGATTCATCTTTTTTAGTCGTGAATTCCGGCATATTTTGAATGACTTTGTCGATTTCCTGATTACTTGGGTAAATGCCGAAGCGTTCTGCTTCTTCTTTGAGAACGGCATAATTGACAAGGAAAGCGTATTCTGGGTTGATCTGCTTGGGGCTGAACGAAGTCATTACTCCAACGACCGGGTAAAGCTCTGAAAGGCGACTCGCAACTCTCATCCCAGAATCGGCAATTTTGACATAGTCTTTATAGCTGTATGACGTATTGCCTACTTTGACGAGGGCATTTCCTCCTGAAGACAAGAGCGAGCTAGTACTATTTTCAATAAAAACTAGTCCAAAAAAGACTAGTACCATGGCGCCCATGACGATAAGCGTGTGTTTTCTTAGAAATTCGAGCATAGCTGGAGGAGTGATTGTTGCATCGACCGTTTGCTCCATGTGGTCACTGGAGCATCAACGGGTAACATTCTCTACACCACGCCCCCCCCCGCTGGCAAGCCATAAGAAGCGCACAAGACTCAAACTTTTCTTTTTTGTGCTTATTCCATGCTTGAAAATTGCCCCAGAATGCATTTTCTTAAGGGCTAGAGGGACATAGAGTCCTTCTTTAACATTCTAAAAATTATGTCATCCAACCGTACCATTTGGCTGAACGGCAAAGTTTTGCCTGAAGACCAGGCCTGTATTTCTCCCTTTGACCTGGGGTTTTATGTTGGCGACGGCTGTTTCGAACTTCTCATTACGCAGGATGGGATCCCTTTTGCATTTTCCAGGCATTATGAACGTCTGCTGACTTCAGCAAGAAAGATGCGCATGCAGGTTAAGACGATTCCATCGAAGGAAGAGATGTTTCAGGCTGTCCGAGCTGTAATGGAGCGCAATCGCATTCCTGATCCGGCTCGTATTCGCATCGTCGTTACTTCGGGTCTATCGCTATTGGGAGGCTTACGCTGTGGAGCTCCATGCACAGTGATGGTGTCTGTGGTTCCTGGGTCTCAACTTGCCGATACTTCCAAGGTTGTGACAAGCTCGAGCCGCATCAATGAAACGAGTCCGTTGGCTGGCATTAAAACATTATCATTCATTGAGAACATGTTGCTTATGGCTGATGCTCTCAATCAAAATGCAGAAGAAGTCATTATGGCCAATACGGCTGGCAATATTTGTGCGGGCGCTATTTCAAATGTTTTCTGGGTTCGCGATGGCGTTGTCAGGACGTGCCCTGTTGAAGAGGGAGCCTTCCCTGGCGTTACCCGCGAGCTTGTCATTGAGCTGTGCGAGCAATTGGGAATTCCTGTCGAAGAAACGACAGAACCATATGATACGTTCCTTTCATCGTTAGACGAAGTTTTCCTGACATCGTCTGTTGGGGGAGTTCGTCCTGTTGCAATGATTGACGATCGGCGATTATTCCCTGGGGCGGTAACAATGCGTTTGCGCAAGGCCTATGCTGATCTTCTCGATGACAACCTCGACCCTTAATGCGGCATTTTAAGTTTGGTTCAATGTCTGGAAATCGGACCAAGCCCAAATATATTCACTCTGTGTTAGAGAACCTTATGTTGGTACCGATGGGAGTGCTATGAGGTTGGCGTAATATCATAGATTATCCCTTTGTCCGTTGGAAATTGGGCTTCGTACCAGGAATAGAATCCATTAGATTGAAGTTTGCCGGATTCTGCGAGGGCCTTTCCTTGGCGCGAGACTTTAAAGGGAACCGCCGCGCGAATGACACAAGGTTTTCCGGAATTTGAGGTGATCGAGGCTGAGGTCAGTTGACCTTGTTCCCAGCAGATGCTGACTTCAAAGTTTCCTCTAGCTTTGAGCCCTCTGACGCGACCTTGGGGCCAGGCGTCTGGCAGGGCTGGTAAGAGATGCAGGAACTCCTCATGGCTTTGGACGAGCATTTCCGCAACGCCGGCTGTGTAGCCGAAATTGCCGTCGATCTGGAATGGCGGGTGCAAGTCGAGCATATTCTTAGCGAGTCCGCCTCCACGGCGGCCTGTACCGAATCCTATCGGATTGAATAGGTTTGAAATAATTTTATAGGCGTGATTGCCGTCCTTTTGCCTGGCCCAAAAGTTGATCTTCCATCCCATGGACCAACCAGTGGCGGCATCGCCGCGTCTTTCTAGCGTTTTTCGTACGGCACGAAACAAGTCGGGTGTCTTGTCTGCGGTAATTTGGTCACCGGGATGGAACCCATAAAGGTGGGAAAGGTGCCGATGTCTTGGGTCTGTTTCTTTGAAATCGTACATCCATTCTTGAAGTTGGCCTTTAGCGCCTATTTGATAGGGCAGGAGGCGTGGTAGCATAGATTGAAGTTTCTTTCGGAATTCATGGTCGATCTGGAATTTTTCGGCAGTGGCGACGGTGCGTGTAAAGACTTCCCGAACGATAGCCATGTCCATAGTAGGCCCCATGCTGATGGAACTTCGCCTATTGTCCGGGGCGATGAAGCTGTTTTCTGGCGAACTCCCGACTGGGGTGACGAGTCTTCCATGATTGTCATCAATTAACCAATCGACGTAGAATTCTGCGGCGCCTTTAAAGAGCGGGTAAGCGCGTTCGCGCAGGAATTGTTCATCCTGAGAGAACAAATAGTGTTCCCATAAATGGCTACACAACCACCCTTGGGCCATGGGCCAGTAGGAAGCTCTAGGATCGTTGTCGGACGGGCGAGTCTCGCGCCAGATCGACGAATTGTGGTGAGCGACCCAACCGTGGGCAAAATACATGTCTCTAGCTGTTTCCCTACCAGAGATAGCTAATTCCTCGATCATCTTGAACAGGGGCTCATGGCATTCGGAGAGGTTGGTAACTTCGGCCGGCCAATAATTCATCTGGAGATTGATGTTCATGGTGTAGGCGCTGGTCCATGCTGGAAACATGTCTTTGTTCCAGATCCCTTGTAAATTCATGGGTTGTCCTTGCTTACGGGAGCCAGAGATCATCAAATATCTCCCGTATTGAAACAAGGTGGCTGCTAATTGAGGATCTGGCTGATCAGCAAATTGATCGATTCGCTGGTCGGTGGGCAATGCCATTTGTTCTGGTGTCGAGGTTAGCTCTAGATAAACGCGTTCAAACAGACTTTTGTAATCGTCGATGTGGCGTTGCCTGACGGTAGGCATTCCAAGCGTAAGCGCTTTGTTGAGAAAATAATTGGTTTTTTGGACAGAGTTAATTCCTTCTCGGCTGGGGCTTTTCTGGAATCCATTAAAACTGGTGGCCATGCTCAGAACGAAATACACGTTGTCAGTATCGTAAATACGCAGTGTGTTTCCCTGAATTTCTATCTTGCCTTCACGAGGTAAAACTGGAGTTACCTGTGCTGAGAAAAACATGCCGCGCCCATCAATTTCCTTTCCGTACAAAGCGCGTTTGTTTGTTTTGCGCTTTCCGTCTTTGTCAAACAACTCTGGGTGTTTATGTTGATCTCCCCATTGTTCGATCGTTTCGAGCGATCGGTTCTCTGCGTATCCTGGCGCTTGGCCACGCATAAGGAGCCCGGTTGAATTCGAAGCAGTGGTTTGGACTGTAATGTGAGGAGAAGTCAGTGACAACGTCATGTCGAGGCCTTTGGGCTTGGATGACTTGCAGTGAATTACGATGACTTCATCGGGACATGAGGCAAAGATTTCTCGCTCATAAGCGATGCCGTTTTTGACGTAGGAGACACGGGATATGGCGTCAGATAGATTGAGCTCGCGGCGGTATTGGAAAACGGGACCGTCTTGATTGTCGTTAATGTGTAGATCGCCCAATGGCTGATAGGGTTGGTTGAGGCGACCGAGCCAGTTTTTTCGAACGTATTCCTGGGCCTCTGGGTATTTCCCTGTTTTGATGAGATTGATGGCGTGTCGTTTGGATTCTGGTGTGATGCGGACTCCTTTGTATTCGATGCCAGGCTCTCCGCTGTAGAGTGTATTTTCATTGAGTTGTAATGTTTCGTTGTCGGTCTTTCCGAAAACCATGGCGCCGATGCGCCCATTCCCAATGGGCAGTGCTTCATTCCAATTGGTTGCTGGCGTATTGTACCACAAAAGCATTTCAGACGTGGTTGTTGGTTGCCCCCATAGCGGCCAAGCGGCCTCTAACGCACAGAAAGTAGTGACAAGAATGAAAAATCGCGATTTCATCGTAGGTAAAAAGTAGGAAGAAGAAAAACGGTTGGAACCCCACACCGAATAGTTATCGACTTTTTACCTTAGGCATGAGGCGAATATCAAGCCCCAACTGTGTGGTCTGAGGAAAGAGAGATCCAGGTCTATCGACGCGAATTAAGCCAAATACAAAGAAAGACGCATGAAAATCAGGATTGTTGACGGGCGAAAATCAGGATTGTTGACGGGCTGTACAGGTCCCTCGCATAGAAGGAGACAGCTGAGGGGAATGGCTGGAATACTCAGTTCGGGCAGCTAGAACATCCTGTTTTTGTTTTCTACGGAGCTGCCAGGCGTTGATGATGTTTTGCCAGAGAATGTACCCGCTCGGGGCAAGACCTACTACTGGAGATAAGTAAATGTGAGCGATCCAAATGGCAAAAATAGTGTTTTTTTGAGCAAGTCCTTGTCCTGCGCTTATGACGTCGCGGTCGAAATAACCGAGGAACTTGCCGAGAATGAACTGGACGATGCAGATGGCCAGGCTGATGAGGCCAAGGCCAATTTGGAGGCTAACGTCGACGCCGCTATGAACTAGTGAATAGAGGGCTTGACCGGTAACAATCATCAGAGTGAAGGTCCACAGATAGAAGGCAAGATCTTTACAACGAGTTACAATAAAATGGTGAGCGCTAGGAAGGAAAACCCGGAGTGCCCAAGCGGTTAAAAAAGGACAAATGAGCATGGGAAAGACTCGTTGCAAGATAGACAGACATTGCTGATAGAATGAAGTTTCTACGGTGGTTTCGACCAGGGGAAAGAGAAGGGGAATGAAAATTGCTGCTACAGAATTACTGAGCATAGTATAACTAGTTACTGTAGTCTCATTGCCCCCTAGTTTGCGAGTGATGACTGCTGCCGCAGTGGCTGTTGGACAGATAAAACAAATCATGGCTCCCTCGGCCAAAAGGCGATACGAAAAACTAGGGTTGTAATGAAGAAAGGCGGCAATTGCTGAACATGAAGAGACCTGGAACAACATGAGCCAAACATGCCAGCGTCGCAGGCGCATATCCCGAGGATTCACTTTGCAAAATGTAATAAAGAGCATGACAAAAGTGATGTATGGGATGATACCTGTGGCTAGTTGAAGCATTACTGGTTTTAGGGGATCGAGAAAGGAAACATAATGGAAAACGAGATAAACCAGACAACCGCTAACAAGGCTGCAAATGAGAATCCAGTTTTTGAGAAGTTGAACTATCTGGCTCATAGGGTAAACTAGATGCAAACGGAAACTAAACAGCGACATAGCCACGGATAGCTAGACGCAGTATCAATGGCGTATTTCAAAAATAATCCGCCTGCGTTCTATGCCTTTGACTGGAAATGACAATTAAAATTTCAATAATTAAAACCGATTGTGTCATAATTTGTGGGAATTATTCCAAATTCTCGTGAAAAACAATTGGCTGAATTTCGACCTCAAGTACGAAAAATCGTAATTAATTTTCATGTGGTTACTGTGAAGTTACAGTATAATCCCGGGGATTGAGCTACTTGCTGGACGCGAGAGCTCCGGGGAAACGCAAGTTAACGGTTTTTCCATTGGGTAATTCTACCCGGACGCTGTTAAATCAGAGCGTCGAAGTTTTTCCTCCTGCACAGGAAGTGCCGTGTAAGCTGGTTGAGTTTTTTGTCTGTCATGCTCGCAGATGATTGGGGTGTTGGAGATAATTGTAGTGATTTTTATGGCCTGTTTGGCGTAATATGAGATAATCATGATGAAATTAGATAAATTGATAAAATAAAATCTCTTTTTTATATTAATGCGATCTCTAATGGGATTATAATTGGATTTAATTTGTATGGATTAGATGTGAATAGGATATTAATTGGTTGTTAGTGTTATTGTAATAGAATTTACCCTCCTGTTTATGCATAGAGGTTAATGCAAAAATCTATATTGTTTGTCTTGTAAAATGTTTAGGTCATTGTTAAAAATTTGGTGGATTTTTTTATAGATATGAGATTACGCCTTCCCCTTCTTTTAGCCGCAGCTGTAATGTCTTGTTTTGTACCGGAAACGACGTTTGCTCGTGGGTTCAGCATCAATTTTAACGATGGATCAGAAACGGATCTGATGAGTGGAGATGAGACGGCTGGCATGGTGGCCGTGGCTGGTAAGAACTGGTTCAATTTCACTCCGGAAGATGGAGCCCAGTCGGCGAATGTGACGATCGACAACGATGGTAACGCTCTGCAGAATGTTATTGTGACTTCGACCCGCAATCCATGGGGGCCGAACAACGCCAACACGACGACTCAGACGGACAAATTGCTGGCTTCTTACATCGATGCCAGCACAAGTCAGGCTTATTCGGTGACGATTACGGACATGTCGTATCTGGAGTCGACGGTGTATTTGATTTTGTCTGGTGATGGTCAGACTCCATTTAGCGCTATGAACGTGAACGGTACGAACTGGACGTGGAAGAATGGAGAAATGGCGGAGGGAACAGATACGTGGGGTAATCGTGATGCCAACCAAGGGGCGTTGACGCTGGGAACGAATGTGTTGCAAATTGACGGAGTTACAGGGTCGACCATTGTGGCTTCCAATGTGTTAAGTAGTGGTCGTGGTACGTTGGCAGGGATTCAGGTGGTGGATTCGTATGAGGGTGTTTACCAGTACAGAGAACTTGACGCTGGGGAATCTGCCTGGGAAAGCGCCTCTTGGTCTGCAACGGAAGGAGAGACTGGAACGAGCGCATGGGGTGGAATTGGCCATGGGGCTGTGATTAACGCTTCGGGGGATGGCTCAACTCTGGTATTGGGTGGAGAAGTTGTGATGGACGGGTTGATTTTGCAGAGTGGCAATTTGACTTTGTCGGACGGCTCTATTCAACTGGCGGGGCCCATGTCGTTGAACGCCTTGTCCGGGACCCAATTGACATTCGACAATGTCAGTTTTGCGGGTAGTTCCATGACTCTTTCCGGGGCAGGAACGTTTATCGTCGGAGATTTGGCGCAATTGACGGATCAGGTCAGGCTGTCTGGTGCAACTTTGGCGTTCGATGGTGAGATCAGCAGTGGCGAGACACTGATTGTAATAGCAGGAAGTTTGGTCCAAACAGATGGATCTTCACTGTCGACATTACGTATTGAATCTGAAGGAACGTTGGTGATTCAGAAGACTGTTGACGATCTGATTTCTGGTAGGGCGTTGACGTTGGAAAGTGGAAGCTCGATTACGGGAACGGGAAATCTTGTGTTTTCCGCGCAAGATAACGTCAAGGCTTCGCTGGAAACGAATGGTGATATACCTGGTTGGGTATCGATTTCTAGTAATGTTTCTTTGGGACAGGATGATACGGTGTGGACGGTGGGCGATACGACGGGAAATGATGAAGCCGATTTGTTGGTTTCTGGCGCTGTGTCGAATGGATCGGCTGGGAATCATAATTTGGTGAAGGAAGGCGCAGGGACGGTAGTGATCTCTGGCAATTACGGAGCCGGAGGAACGATTACTGTCAACGAAGGTAAGTTGTTGCTGACGAGCGGGAGTTTGCCTCAGGGCTCGACCATGGCTGCCGGAGCGACGTTAGGCGTGGCTTCGGGCGGAACTGTTAAGTGCTACATCTCCTCAAATAGGAGTTTCGATTCCGGAACTCTTGAAATTGCAGCTGACGCTATGCTGCGGACAACTTCCAATTGGAAATATCATTTGACCTTGGGGGCCGAGTCGTATCTGGCTGGCGAAGGAACGTTGCGATTCGATGTCCCGGAAGTGAATACTCAGCACGACGGCTACAGAAATTTGTATATCAATGGGAATACGGCGAATTTTACTGGTGCCGTAGAAATGTTGGCAACGGCGGCGATCCACGGTGACAATGCGGATAGGGCGTATCGTACGCAGTTATATCTGAACCCGGCTGATAGCGTGTTTGGCGGGGTAATTCGAACGGTCGGGATTACGAAAGCGGGCGGTGGTGATGTTAGCGTGGTGGATGAATCCGTGAGCCCGGACGCCGCAATCATCCATTTGCAGAAAACGATGAGTGTAGGGGGCTTTGAAGGCCTTGGAGGACAGATTGTCAATGATACACCGGATACAGCGATTACGTTGACCGTTGGAGATGATGACGATCACGAGTTCGGCGGTTCGTTAGGCGCAGGTATCAATCTTGTCAAGACTGGTTCTGGCTCGCAGACTTTTTCGGGCGATCTGACGGCTATGTCTGGCACAATTACCTTAACGAGTGGAACCTTGAATTTGGCTGGGACTGCGGCTGAAGGCGGGCTTCAGTTGACGACCTTGACGAGTGGTACTTTGGGCGTAGGAACGACGATTCAATACACAAATCAATTCGCCAGCGACGGAGTGACGATGGCCATGCTTGACGGCGGTGTTTTGTTGGGAGAGTCGGCGAGTTCAAATTTGGCTTTTGGCGGGACTGTGGCAGCTGGTGTGGGAACGATTTCGTTGACTAGCGGCGGATCTGTTGTTTTGGGAGATTATGCCGTAGGCGATTGTGGAAGTTTGATTACGGTGGATTTGGGATCGACAGCTATTGATCAATTGACTCTGACAGCCAACAATACGACATTAGCTGATCTGCAGAGAACGTTGATGGTATCGTCTGGAGACACTCTGTACGCGGTGTCAGGATATGAAAACGGGACGGTTTCTTTCTCAGCTCTAAATGAATTGACTGCCGACAGCGCATCAGGAGATTACTCCTATTATCGAAACTCTGGGGAAGTTGTTTTGACTCGCGCTGAGGGGTACAATATGGATGTGTTGTTAATCAACGTCGATGCCGACACCGAAACAACCGATCGGATCGTGTTGAACGATGGCGTGACCCTGTCGGCAGAAGCTTTGAATTTCAACGCTGGCAGCGCGTATGCGATTCAGAATGCGAGCGACGCGCAAGGAAGTTTGGAGGTGGGGACGTTGTCGTTATTGAGCGAAAGCTCGTTCACCTTAGGGACTGTAACGACGATTGGCAAGCTGTATGCAGACAATGGAACCTTGACGCTGACTGGCAATACGGTCATTGAATATGCCAATGCCCAGCTGAGTTCACTGAACTTTGACGGTGTGAGCTTGACTGTGGGCGGTGCTGAGTCAAATATTATAGCCGAAAACTCAATTGGTTTAAATTCCAATACGACGTTAATTCTCAGAGACGGTGCAAGTTTGTCCGCAGAGTCTCTGTTTATTGGTGACGATAACACATTCACATTGGGAGACGACGAAGGAAGTGTCGGCTCATTTTCAGTAAACTGTTTTTGGGGCGCCGACAGCAATGGGAGCACAGGTACGGTGAGTATTAAATCCGGAAGCGTGATGAATGTCTTGGGTGCAACGGACTCGACTTCTCCTGGATCCACAGCTTTCCTGATGACGGAGTGGGGATGGAGCGGTGCTTCTTGCACGTTTAACATTGAAGGAGAATTGAACCTTCTCAACGCGCATATTTGCGTAAAGGACGGCCCGGGTTACATCAATGTCAACGACGGTGGTGTATTTAATACCAAAGGGTTGTATCTTGCTGTCAGAAGTGGGCTAAATGGCGCCGCGACACTGGATGTCAATTTGAATGCTGGCGGAACAATTAACATTGGTGCGGACGGCATCAGCACGACTAATGACAGTTATTACACATTGACGTTGAATGGCGGAACACTGGGTATCTTGGATTCGACTGATTCGTGGACGGCAACGAAAAATTTGACGTTGAGTGGAGACGTGGCCTTCAACACGCAGAAGTATACGCCGGACACGACTGGTCAAGGACCTTCGTATGACGGTTATGGCGACAATGAGAGCGGTACGATTTATGTGGACGGAACACTTAACTTGCATGGGAATACGTTGACGAAAGTTTCGGAAGGGGATCTGGTGATCAACGGTACGCTGGCGAGCGAGGAAACGAACACGGCTGAGGATGGCACGACAACGACAACTCCTTTGGAATCAACGATCGACATTCAGGGGGGACGCTTTGTGTTGAACGGCTCCGGGGGCGGTGACATAACCGTGATTGGTGATGGTAGTTTGGTTGTTACGGGTGACATGGAGTTGACTGCTGCCCAACAGACTGTTGTACTCGTGCAGGTTCAGGATGGCGGTGTTTTGACTTTCAACCCGGATGCCGACTCGATGAAACTGGGGGAAACGCTGGAAATCAAATCGGGTGGCACAGTCAACCTCACGCCGCATAGCAACGGAACTTCGGCTCTTAATTCGTTAGATTCGGTTGTTGTGTTACAGGAAGGAGGTCGTTTGCAGACGGGCGACGGCAACATTCTAGTGCAGGGTGGGGTGAGTGTTCAGCAGTCGGACGCAATTGCTGACGAGGCTGTCATTCGTTTGACAATGTGGAATAAGCGAATGACCATTAGCGAGTTGAACGGGAGCGGAACGCTCGTTGTAACGCGCGAGGCTGGTGGTTGGAACTATGGTCCGACTGAATTGGCGATTGCGGGATCCAGTGAGGACGAAAGTGAACGATTCGAAGGGGTCTTGTCGATTACGAATTCCCAGTCAGACAACATTCAGCTCAATGCTTACCTGAACGATCGTTATGCGGCGCAAAAAGCCATTGTGTCGCTGGATCATGAAGATGTGCATTTAAGGTTAGGTGTCGCAGAAACGGAAATCGCTGGATTGCGGAGCAACAACACCGTGACTAGCGTGGAATTGGGTGACGGGGCACAGAACTCGACTCTTACGATCAATTACGGAGGGGCTGAGGCAATTACGTATTCTGGTATTATTGGGGAAGGCATAAGCATCGTAAAGACTGGCAGTGGGACACAGGTGTTGAATGGAGATTTGTCGGCGGTGACAGGGACGATGACTGTCAAAGAAGGAGTATTGGATCTGACAGGAGCCTCCCTGGGAGGAACGTTGCTGACCGATGGTGGTACGTTGGCCTTTGGAATCGCATCGATTGGGGAAGACGTGGCGTTGTCGACGTCTGGATCTGCTGGCAGTCTGTGGTCAGGGTCGATAACTCTGGATGGAGCGACTGTCCACGTGTTGGCGAATGAATCCTTGGAGCCGCAGTATGCTTTGGGTACTGGATCGACTGTTTCCGTGGGAGGTAATGGAGCTGTGTTTGATATTTCAGCTTTGTCAGAGACGTCGGCTGGCATTCACACGTACAACCTGTTTGTTGCAACTGGCGTGGTCGATCAGAGTGTGCTGAGTCTCAGCGGGATGATGATTGATGAATACGCCCGCGATTCGGTGACCTTCAACCAGACGGACGAAGGTATGTTGCAGCTGATCTATAACAACATTGTCGACGTAACCTTGACTTGGGCGGGTACGGATGGAAATTCGACCTGGAAGGTACAGGGAAGTGAGGATTTGATTCCGTGGACGAGCGAGGATACGGAAGACGATCGGTTCTACAACAACGACGACGTGCTCTTTACGGCAGATGCTGCGAACCAGACGGTAACGATAGAAGGGACGGTTAAGCCGCGCAGTATGGTTGTTACCGGAGGAAATTACGTGTTTAACGCGGCAGCTGGCGGTGGTTCAATTGCAGGAGAAGGCAATTTGGACATTTCTGGCGGAAACGTTACGATGAATTTGGCCAATAGCGCCTGGAATGGAGATATTTCTGTGGGTGGTGGCAGCGAATTGGCTTTTGTTGAGAATGCTCTGGGCAATGGTTCGGTAACATTGGGTAACGGCGCCGTATTGACTTGGTTGGCAGGGAATAGCCAAGATGTTTCTGGACAGCTGACGTGGGCTGACAATGCGCAAATAACGCTGAATATTGAGGGAGAGGGTGACACCGTAGTGTGGGGGACTGCTCATTCCGGCAATGGCCAAATTGTCAAATTGGGCGCAGGCACGTTGGAACTCAATGCCGCGAATTTGCTGAGCGGCACGTTGACGATCGGTTCTCAAACGGAAGAGGGCGGAACAGTTGCCATTACTGGCGGCGGAGGCAGCGGAGCTCCTGCATTCCGCGGCACGATTGATGTTGTCAACGGTGTGTTGAGCTTTGCTTCTGGCGACTTAACGAGCTGGGGACAAAGTTCTCTTGAGACGATCAACATTCGAGAACAGGGTGAGGTCTATTTGGAATCGGCCCATAACCAAACGTTGAACAATATGAATATCGTCCTGCAGGGTGGAGCGATCGATGGGGTGGATGGAAGCCAGATCGATTTTTACGGCGGCAACACCAATTTGCAAACATTGGCTTCGAACCAACAAGCTGAAATATCGGTAGATGTGTCTCTGCGCCAGGATGAAAACGTGTTCGATATTGCTGCATCCGGAGATTTGCTGATTTCCGGCGATATGTTGCAAACCGGCCAGGAGGAAGTTAGCCGAACATTAGTCAAACGCGGAGAGGGAAGGCTGTCTCTTTCGGGCGCCTACTCGATTGCTCAGGGAATTGAAGTCGAAGCGGGCACCCTGGAGTTCATTCATTCTGGGGCAACGCTGGCCGCGACAAGCATTGACATAGCCTCGGGCGCTCGAGTTGAGTTTGCCACGAGCCATGAGGATGGTTATGTGTATAACGGTGTTTTAACTGGGGAAGGTTCGGTTCTTGTTGGTGAGAACAGTTCCTTGTCTCTCAACGCGGACAATGCCGCATACGCGGGGGCGATGGGTCTGGAAGCTGGGTCCTCCTTAGCGGTAAACAATAACTTGAATCTGACTGATTTGTCAGGCAGCGGGGCGTTGACTGTTACATCAGGTACGACGCTTGTTGGCAATGCTGGAGATTCGGAGTATTCAGGTGCTATTTCAATGAGTGGTGGCACATTGCAGGCAAATGCGACAAACGCTCTGGGGTCAGGAACGATTACCTTAAACAGTGGAACGTTAGCGGTGAATGGACAGAGTTTAAGTAACGCTGTGCAAGTATCAGGTGGAACCCTGACAGCGGGCAATGCCTCGAGTATAAGCGATTTGTCTGTTGCCATGGCGGGCGCCTCTGCCAGTAACCAACAGGCTTTGTCAATTTCAGGAGATCTGAATGTTGCCGCACTCACGTTGGCGGATTACAGTAGTGTGACAACTGACGCCAACCTGGTCGTATCGGGTGTCACGACCTTGAACCGTGGTTCGCAAGTGAGTGTTTCGGGAACTTTGTCCCTGGGAGGGGAACTGAATCTCTCATCGTTGATTACGAGTCCTGAATCGGCTTCGGTGGAAGCAGGCGGATCGTTGACTTCGTCATCAGGAAAGTTGACTCTGAATATTTCCCACGATTATTTGAATGAGTTGACTGCCGGAAACTACTTGATTGCGAGCTATGCGACGACTGGAAGCCTGACGTTGGAGGATATTTCGTCTGGAACAGACTGGAATGAAGCTTCGGTGGTTTATTCGTTCAATCTGACAACATCGGAATCGAACGGAACGACGAATTTGCTGTTGCAAGCTTATGTGGACACGAACAAGGCTTGGGTGTGGATGGGGGATCCTGCCGGAGCCGAGTGGAATACTGGCGTAGACAATTGGGATCCTGTAGAGGGCGACGAATCGGGGTCGAATACGGGGAAGGTGGTTTACTTTGGGAGTCCTGACGCCTCCTCCTGGGGTTCTTCTGAGTCCGTGTCGGTCCATGTGGCTGATGGCGGAGTTAATCCGCTCTACATGATGGTTGAATCGAATCTGACGTATGTATTCGATGGCAATGGCTCAATTGTTGTGCCTGATTTGGTGGTTTCTGGCAGTGGTGTGGCTGTTCTGGATAACGCACAGGGCAGCACGGCTAATGATTTCGATCGGATTCAGCTGCAACGCGGTACGCTGAAGGTCATGTCGGACGCGGCTTTCGGTGCGGTCGGTTCAGGAACAGTCGTCTTCTCCGGTGGTACTCTGGAGCTGGGCGCCAACGGCTTGACTGATCGATCGGTGGACTTCGTGGTCACCGACGGGTTTGACCTGAATCTGGCTGTCAGCCGGGATGTTTCAGCTACGGTCAGCAATCTTTCATCTGATCTGAGCAGCGACACCAGCCTGACCTTGAACAAATACGGCGCGGGCGAATTGGTGCTCGATCAGGATTTTGCAGGGACGGTGGTCGTAACCGGACTCTACGATACAGCCAGCACGGTCAATGTGGCTCGCGACGACAACGACGCTGGCAGCTTGCGCTTGACGGACGGCCATACGTACGGCGCCGTCCAGGTGGGGGCCGACCACGAAGTCATCGTCGATGCAGACGCAACCGTAACGATCAACTCGATGATTGGCGGCGCAGCTGACGAAAGTGGAGCTGTCAGCCATGGTTCTGTGACGTTGGAAGACAATGCGGCACTGGCCATTGGCACAGCAGGTACGATGAGCGCAGCGTTGAACCTGGCCACAGGTTCGACTCTGACCTTGACGGGCGACAATACGTTGAACGGCACCGTGACCTCAACCTCTGGAATTGGAACGATTACGGGCAATGGAGCTCTCATTTTGGATGGACTAGTGGCCTCTGAAAACGGCTCAAGTTTGCAACTCAACGGCGTTGCAGTTACGATAGGAAGCCATGGTTCATCAGATACAGCAACTAATCTCATCGTTGGCGATGGCACAGGAGTCGGCGACGACAACACGGCAGATACGAGTCTGTCGCTGGGTGAAACAGCTGACAAAGCCCTTGCCCTGAATACGTTGACGCTCCATGCCGATGCTACGGTGAGCGGAGCTACCGGCCAGTCGATGAGCGTGACCTCTGGTTCGATCGACGGCACCTTGGAAGGCGATTGGACGCTGGAGGTTCGCGAAGGTACCGAAGGCTCAGCCCTGATGCTGAACAGCATCGCTCTGGGCGAGGTATCGTTCCTGGTTTCGGGCGGCCTTCTCGACATAAACAGCCTTGCTGGAACCAATTCGGCAACAATAACGAGTGGTTCACTGGCCAACGCGGAAGCCTGGACTGGCGCAGTCTCGGTCGATACATCAGCAGGAGCCGAAACAATTTCATTGGGCGGGCTGACGGCCTCGGCTCTGAAGGAAGTCGACCTGAGCACGGGCTCTATTGTCCACGCCATTGGCGAGGGCGCTGTCGTTCTTGATTCGGCTTCCATCGAACTGAGTGTGGCCAACACGATCTTTAACGACAACGTCAATGGCGCCACCTCGGGAGACGGCGTCACCATCCTGAACTTTGCGACGGCTGGAGAAGGCAACACAATTGGCCTAGCTGAGGGCAGCGAACTGGTGCTAACAGCTGACGAAGCGTTGAGCGATTACTTCTTGGATAACCTCAAGATTGTCTACGACGATTCGGAACTGCTGCCCGACTACGTCGACCCGGCAGAATCGGCCAACACCATTTCGTTGACCCTGACCAACGGGACGTTGGATCTG
>CASFPZ010000015.1 GCA_949296365.1 uncultured Akkermansia sp.
GTTGGGCAAAGTACGTCAGGCGAAAGAAATGTTATCTCGCAACACTGAACACAAACTTCTCCTGGCGAGTTCGCATGGTCCATGCCACGTCGTATTGAACCGGGGGGATTTTGAAAACTTGATTGACGATGATCTAGACAAGGCCTCCCGCGCAGTCAGTCGGCTAGTGAATGGGATTTGGGGACAATCGGAAAAGCCTGAGTTTCTTTTGTTAGTTGGTGGGACGAGTCAAATACCGATAATCGAAGCTCGGATGAAACAAGCAAGCGGCTTAGTGTGCCACAAATGGCAGTGGAGCCGCGAGGCGGTCAGCCTGGGCGCTGCTTTGCTGGCGTATGAAAATAGTAACCAATGGGCTAGGGTAGAGGTAGAAGAAAAATCTGATGAACCTGGACTGCAACGAAAACATGAAGATAGATCCCAATTGGCATGGGCGGATGTGAAGGCTCGCGACGAGGAAGGGAAAACAGCTCTGATGAAGGCTGCTGAATTGGGTGATATCGAGGCGATCAATAAACTCGTGGAACGTGGAGCCGATGTGAATTCGAGGACCAGTGATGGGTATACGGCATTGATGTTGGCAGCTTTGAAAGGTCAGGTTGATTCGATAGAGACTTTGGTTCGTTGTGGAGCGGATGTAAATGCTAGGGATAATGAAGGGGCGACGGTATTGGCGATTGCAGCTTGGAATAGTCAGGTTGATTCGATAGGGGCTTTGGTTCGTTGTGGAGCCGATGTGAATTCGAGGGCCAATAATGGTTTTACGGCATTGATGTTGGCAGCTTATGGAGGTCAGGTTAACTCGGTAGGGGCGTTGATTCATTGCGGAGCCGATGTAAACGTAGTAAGGGGAAGTGATGGTTTTACAGCGTTGATGATGGCAGCTTTGAAAGGTCATGTGGATGCAATTGAAGCATTGGTCCGTAACGGAGCTAATGTGAATGCGAGGAATAATGATGGGTTGACGGCATTGATGTGTGCAGCTACTAGAGGTCATGTGGATGCAATTGGAGCATTGGTTCGTCATGGGGCGAATGTAAATGCGAGGTCTAATAAAGGGGCGACGGCATTGATGATTGCTCAAAATGAAGGACATTCATCCATTGTATCTTTGCTGGAGCGCTATGGGGCGAGAAGCGAGAGCAGTTGTTTTATCACGACGGCCGTGTGCGAGCATACCGGCAAGCCGGACGATTGCGCAGAATTGACCGAGTTACGCAGATTTCGGGATCATTGGCTGGCGCGACAGGAAGGCGGGAAGGAATTGATCGACGAATATTATCGTATTGCTCCAATCATTGTCGAATGTCTCGATGGTTTGACGAATCCGGGCGAGGCGTATCGGGAGTTATTAGAGAGATACATTGAACCATGCGTGGCCTTGAGTAAGAAAGGACAATGCGAAGAGTGCCTCGAGTTATACAAAAGTATGGCGTGGCCTTGAGTAAGAAAGGACAATGCGAAGAGTGCCTCGAGTTATACAAAAGTATGGTAGAAACATTGAGCCGCCGCTACCTCGACAAGGTTTAATGAGAACAGTGGCTGGGAGATGCGTTTGCCCTGGAGCTTGGTTGAGAAGGGTGACAAGTGGTTGGGCTGTGGTATATGAATTGTACGTTATGTCACACCCCGCTTAGTCTTCATTCGAGAGGAATGCGCATCAGGGTGGGGACGTGTTTTTTTAGAGTTTATGGAGTATGAATCCTGTTTTAGCTGTTTTTACCGGACACTAATGGCGCCCAATAAAAGCCCTTTCTGTGGGAAACGCCATAGAGAAAGACTTGAAAACAAGAGTAATGGAATAGATAGTTTTTATACTCCAGAGGCGCACCTATTGAGGGTGGCCTCTGAAGATCTGTTTTTGATACACAGGCAAACAGTTAACACGAGATCGTGCCGTTGCGAACCATTTGCTCGAATTCTGAGAGCTGAATGACTTGGCCGGTTAATCGGGCCTGTTCCATAGCAAATGCCATGACGTGAGAATGGACGGACTGGACGATTGAGGTTTTCATGTCCGCTGGGTTGGGAACATTGACCATTGAGTCATAGAGTTCTCGCACCAACCCTTCGTCTCCTCCGCCGTGACCGGCATATCCGGCTCCTTCCTGTTCGAGCGGAATGACGCGGAGAGACCCCCCAAAATGATCTTGGATGGTGATTTCTCCTGGTCCGTGTTCTTTATAAAATACTCCTGCTCGCAGTTTGGCCTTGGTCCCGTAAATCTCAATGTGGCGACCTTGCTCGAATGCTGTCATAGTGAAGGTTCCGGTGAGGCCTCCTTCAAAACGCATGATGCCGACTTGATGGTCTGGCTGATTATTGTCGCATTGAAATTGGTCGCGCCCCCAGGGGCTGACTCGCAGCCACTCGTAAATTTCTTCGGGGGTGGCTTCGTCTGCACGGTCGTAAACCATGCGGAGCCAACGTTTGGCGTCGGCTTCTGTTGCGTATTTGCGGGCGTCCCATGGGTCTTCGCCAATAGGTGTAGTCCAGTCAACACAGCGTTCTGGCCGTGGAGCTGTGAGAGATTTTTTACAGAAGAACGACAATTCTCCAAAGCTGGCGATGGATTCGCATTGGCGCCCAAAGAGCCAGTAGAGAATATCCATGTCGTGGCAACATTTGGCTACGATCATAGGGGTCGAGGTGTTGCTATTGCGCCAGTGGCCCCGGGTGAACGAATGTGCAAAGTGCCAAGCTCCAACGCCTTCGATGGCATTGAATGTCATGATGTCGCCGAGCTCGCCAGAATTCACGATGTTGCGGATAGTTGTGTAGAATGGCGTATAACGCAGGACGTGACACACCATGACTCTTCTGTTGAGTCGAACGGCTTGGTCGCGTAGTTCTAGGGCCTCCCTGAGCGTCTGGGCGATAGGTTTTTCCAGAAGCACATCGTAGCCTAAATCAAGCGCTCGGCGGCAGGGTTCGTAGTGGTAGTCGTCTTGGGTGCCGATGATGGCAAGATCGGCTAATTGAGGTTCCTTGAGCAGACTGTCGGCACAATCAAACAAACGAACATTGGCTCGTTCTTCTTCCGGAGCAAAATTGCGTACGGTTTCTGCTCGACTGGTGATGGGATCTGCTGCGGCTGCTATGCGATAGAGTTCTGGCCTTTCCATGGCCAATTTGGTGTACGTCCTTGTCCGGGAACCACACCCAATGCCTGCCAGGGATAAACGATGCCGAGGATTTGTCATAATACAAAGAAATTGGAATGTTGATTAGTCTTGATGAATTCCCGATTTGATCAAAAGCGCTTTTGCATCTGGATCTCGTCCCATGAAGTTACGGTACAGGACATCGGCTGGTTGACTGTTGCCGCGAGAGAGGATGGTGTCTCGAAAACTGCGTCCTGTCTTTTCATTGAGAATGCCTTCCTTGAGAAAACGAGTGAAAGCATCGGCAGCCAAAACTTCAGCCCATTTGTAAGAATAGTATCCAGCCGCATATCCGGTGGGATCCGAAAAGAGGTGCGTTAACCGTCGGGCCACGGACGTGCCTTGGCACGACATCGGGACTCGGTAATCGTGCAGGATTTCTTGATCAACTTCTTCAATGCTGCGCCCGAGATATTTTTCGGGATGAATATGGAGCTCTAAATCGAGTTTGCCAAAAGTCAACTGTCTCATGAAGTCCGTGGCGCTCATATAGTTGCGGGCGGCCTTCATCTTGTTGAACAAGTCGTCTGGAATGGGGTCGCCTGTTTTGTAATGAAAAGCGTATTTGTTAACGGATTCTCGTTCCCAACACCAGTTTTCGTTGATCTGAGAGGGGAGTTCCACAAAATCCCAGGCAACATTTGTGCCTGCTAGTGACTTGACTTCTGTATTGCTAAGTAATTGATGGAGCAGGTGGCCAAATTCATGGAAAATGGTCTCGACTTCCAAATGAGATAATAGAGCGGGCTTGTCGCCAATGGGCTTGGTCATATTCCCACAGACTAAGCCTAAATGGGGAACTCGTGGCCGACCATTCATAGGGGGTAATCCTACGCTGAGACAATTCATCCAGGCGCCACCGCGTTTAGAAGGACGCGGATGCCAGTCGGCGTAAAAAGATCCTAGGTGTTCGCCTGTCGCTGCGTCTGTGATGTCGTAAAAAAGAACGTCCGGATGCCAGACCTCGACACTGTCGATTTCTTCTGCTGTCCTCTGCCGTCCATTGGCTAGGTAGACTGTCGGTCGTTGAGTCACGTTGAACCCGTACAGGTGCGAATAAATGGCAAACATTCCCTGCATGACTTTGTCGACCGAGTAATACGGGCGCAGGTCTTCTTCGTTAAATTGGAAGAGTTCTTGTCGGCGTTTTTCTGCCCAAAAACTGGTTTCCCAGGGATGAAGTTGATCGCCTTTTTGTCCGGTTTTAGCATTGCGGTATTCTAGAAGGCTCTTCATGTCCTCGAGATACCCCTGCTGGACTTTGTCGTGCAGGTCGTTGATGAAATGGAGGGCGTTGTCTCCCGTTTTGGCCATGCGTCTGGCTGTCGTATAATCTGCAAATGTTTTGTAACCAAGGAGCTGGGCTTTTTCATGGCGCAGCTTGATGATTTGATCGATGAGACCTTCATTGTCGTATTGACCTGTCCCAATCGTAGACATGCCTTCCCAGACTGTTCGTCGTAACTTGTCTGATTCGGCAAATTTCATGACGGGGCCGTACGAAGTGTATTGTTGGGTAAAGCGCCAGACGGGATGCTCGTCTGTGCCATGCCCTTTGGCTTTTGCATCGAGGCGGGCGGCTTCTTTGATGGACTCAGGTAATCCCGCTAGTTCTTGTGGATCGTCTTCAAAGTATTCCCATTGGTTGGTCGAATCGAGCACGTTCTCCGCAAATTTCTTTGTTAACGCTGTCAATTGGGCTTCGATTTCTGCAAAACGTTTTTTGTCAGAATCCGAAAGATCGGCGCCACTTTCGCGGAAATCAGCTAGAGTTTCCTCGATAAAACGAACTTGGTCGGGTGAAAGATCTTTAACCCAAGGACGTTGAGAGGCTTCTTTTAAGACATGCCAGAGAGCTGGTTGTAGTGAGATCGAGGCCAGAAAGCGAGACACGTCCGGAAGCGTTTCTGCAATAGCGGCTCGTTGGGCCGGATTGTCCATGACGGAATCCAGGTGCATGAGGCGTCCCCAACCGGTTTGCAGGCTTTCCGTTGCATGTTCCAGTGCTCCGAATGTAGATTCGTAGGAAAGCTGGTCAAGTGGTTGATTGGCAATGGCATCTAATTGTCGCTGGGCCTCCCTCATGGCAAATTCCATATCCGGTTTGATGTGGTCGGGTGTCAATTGTGACCAAGGTACGAGAAAGGAAGGATCGAGGAAAGGATGTGATTCTTCTTGCATAGGCGTTTGTTGTGTTGATTGGGTAGAAGGTTGTGTGTTGGGCGGCGCAACAAGAGCCATGCTGGTCGTGGTCAGGTGTTTGTTGGCTATGTCGAGTTGCTGGTTGAGATGTCTATGCCCAGGAAAACGTTCGAGCCCTTGTTGACAGGATTGCCGACAATGTTGCCAGTCGTTTTGGCGAGCTTGCAGGCGGGCTAGTTTCCATTCAACTGGATAGGGTAGAATGGGGGGCATGAGCATGGACGAAAACTGTTGGCGTGAACGTGCATCGTCGAGCCAGATACCAGCAGAGTCTGGATGCATTTCTGAACGGAGTTCCAAAAGCATGCGAGAGGCAAGTTCTCTACTGCGCTGCCAATGTGATAAGGCGCCTTCAACCTCGGCTGTTGGGCGTTCTTCTTCGAGTAACTTGAGTTGTTCTTCGAGTTTGTCAAGTGCCTTAACCATGGATTTGTAATCGTTCCGGACAATGGCCTTTCTGCCTTGCAGTGCCTGAAAACAAATTGTTTGGAGGCAATTGCTTAACGAGTCGGAGGCTGATTGGCTGTCGCGGTGGGAACGGAATAAACGATACTCTTGCCAGGGGTATTGGGCGAAAGTGAGTCTCATTGGCAGAGACCGAATCTCCCATAATTGCATTTGCGTGCCACTGGCGGTTAACCGGTTCGGATCTATCGGTTGTTGGGCCAAATCTCGAGCTTCTTGAATAGCCTCTTGCTCATTGCCTGCACAGAATTGTGATACGACTTGATAGGAACGGGATTTCCAATACCCTTCGTTGTCAGCGGGTGAGAGTTGTGCTTGTTGTTGCCATTGCTCATATCCTCGGATGGCCTTGGCAAACGATTGCTCTGCTTGGGTGTATTGGCCGAGGCGGAATTGAAAATGGCCTGCCATGTGCAGAGTAGGGGGATAATGGGGCATGAGCGCCAGTGTCTGAGAGACGGTATCCTCCAAAGTGGCTGGGAGTTTGGGGGCTGTTTCCTGAAGAAATGCTTGGATGAACCTCGCTGCGGGAACGTCGGGATGGGCATTGAGGTAGGAAGTTAAAAGGCTTTCTGCTTGTTGCTGCCCGGGTTTGGGGGCGCCATCTGCCTGAAAACCATCGTGTAACATGAGCACGGCAAATAACGGAGCCCAGGGGTCACGTTTCCAACGCTTGGAGATGTCGATGAATCTCTGTGCCGCTTGCGGTGCCCCTTCTCTCAACAAGGTCATCAAAGCCTCTGCGTAAGCTAATTCCCGGGCTGGCAGTTCTTGCGTTTCCAGTTGGAGCTCGAGGTGCTGCATCGCTTCCTTGATGGCAGCGTCACTTTCTTGAAAATGCTCCAAAGAAGACATAACGATCCCCCAATGCGCCATCAAACAAGTGGGATCTAATCGTAGCGCCTGGGTAAATTCATGGCGAGCCGCGTCATCCCAAAAAGTCAATAAACACGAGATCCCCTGGATGACGTGTTCCTGGGCTTCGGTCGATGAAGTGGCGACAATCATAGACAACCCCTGAGTAGGGTAGCTAACTGGTTGGCCTGATTGGGGTAGGACTGGCTGCTGTGCTGTCGGTTGTGTTGTTGACTGAAGAACGGTTGTTTCCGCGCTGTGGGCTACGGTGGTCAACAAAACCGCTATGGGAATGAGGGCGATGAACGATTTTTTCTTCATTGCTGCCTAGGGGGATATTACATGCGATCGGGTATCTGAATGCCTAATAACCCTAATCCGTGACGCAATACATCTAATGTCAATTGACACAATGCTAAACGTGAGGATCGTACGTTGGCTTCGGATTTGAGTACTGGGCAAGATTCGTAGAATGAATGAAAAGCCTTGGCTAGGTCGTACAAGTAACCTGCTAAGATGTTGGGCTTGCAGTCGTCTAACACCATGGGCACAATTTCTGCATAACGGCTGAGCATGTGCGCTAGGTGAATCTCTGCCGGAACTTCTAAAACAATATTGGCGTTACCTCGGGACCTGTTATCTCCCAATTTGCGGAAAATCGACTGAATCCTCACACAGGAATTTTGCAGGTATGGCGCTGTGTCGCCTTGTAGGGAGAGCATCTTGTCCCAGTTGAAAATATAATCGCTGATGCGGTTCTGTGACAATTCCGCAAACTTAACGGCCCCAATGCCAACAATTTCCGAAACCCGATCTTTCTCGTCAGCCGACATATCGGGGCTTTTCTCGTCAATCGTTTTTTTAGCACGTTCAACGGCTTCGTTTAACACATCTTCTAGAGAGATTAATTCTCCTGAACGCGTTTTGAATGGCTTGCGATCGTCCCCTAGAATGGAACCGAATGCTATGTGCCGAAAATCGCCTGTGATACCACGCCGCCGCTGAATGTCAAAAATCTGCCGGAAATGGAGTTCCTGAGGGGCGCCAACAACATACCAGATGGAATCTGCATGCCAGGTTTTGATCCGATAATCCAACGTTGCCAAATCTGTCGTAGCATAGAGAAATCCTCCGTCGGCTTTACGTATGATGCAGGGATTGGGTTTCCAGGCGTCTTTGTCTCGAACTAAAAAGGGACTGGATGCCGATGGCTCGCGCCCTTCTTCCTCAAAAACGCAGACGGCTCCATCACTTTCCTGAGCAATGCCCGATTCTAGCAATGAATTAACCAATGGTCCTAGAGCATCATTGTAAAAACTCTCTCCCAACCAGTAGTCAAAACGGATGTCAAGGCGATCGTAGATTTTCTGAAGACCAGATTTGGAAACTTCAACACAGCGTTTCCAAATCTGAAGGTTTTCATCATCGCCGCTTTGCAACTTGACCAATTCTGCTTTACATGTTTCTCGGAGCTCGGGCTGCTCGTTACACTTGGCGTTAACTACTTGGTAAATTCGAAGTAATTCGGCAATAGGATTGGTGTTTAATGCTTCCTGGTTAAGCAAGTTTTTCCACCCCCACAAAATCATCCCAAATTGAGTTCCCCAATCGCCTATGTGATTGTCGGTGATGACTGTGTGTCCCAAAAATCGAGCAATGCGCGATAAGGCATCACCGATGATGGTGGACCGAATGTGCCCTACGTGCATGGGCTTGGCTACGTTGGGCGCAGAAAAATCAATTACAATTGTCTTGGCCTCTGAGACTTTGGGTACGCTTAGCCGTTCGTCGGCCAACATCTCCATGAGGCGTTGAGCATAAAATTCAGGACTAATCTTGAAGTTGATAAATCCAGGCCCTGCAATGCTGGCTTCTGCCATACCTTCTGTTTTTAGAGCTGCAACAACTTGTTGGGCTAAATCCCGGGGCTTTTCTCCTACTCGCTTCGCTAACACCATGGCTGCATTGCTTTGATAATCTCCAAATCGCAAATCAGCCGCAACTTGCACTGCGGGCTTGAACCCTTCTGGTAGGCGATCTCCTAGAACGGTGGTAAGACTTTCTAACAGCTTCTTCCCTAATGTAGATGGTATGTTCATTTCTTGGTTCATATCTGACCATGAACCCTTGAATGTGTCAAAGTCCCAAGTCATGTAAGACACTTTTTGAATCCCTTTGCGCAAATTATTTTCCTATTTGTCTTGACATGGTTGGCCTTTTTAAGGTATACATTTCCTGCACCCCATCGTGCCGGCTTGGCGGAATGGTAGACGCGCTCGACTCAAAATCGAGTTCCAAAAGAGTGTGGGTTCGAGTCCCACAGCCGGTACCATTTTTATAGCATTGTGCCGTTTGTCGCAGTTTGGAGCTTCTTGTTTTTGCTTTCAAATTCATTTTTCCCATCGGCTTCTAGGTGTAGTTTTGCTTAGTCTTTTGCTTGTTTCTCGAAAAAGTGGAACATTTTTTGTTGCGCATGAATCTCAAACCTGATCGTTGCACCCGATTCAAAGAAGTTTTACGCACCTCTGAAACTCTGTTATAACACCATGCGCAGCGGGTTAACGGGGAACCCCCCCCTCAAAATTGGTGCCTTGAGATTCTCAATGCCTGGCTCGCATGCCTGACCAAACATTTCCCATTATTTATGGGATAGTGGGCATTCGAAAAGCCAAAAACTCATTGAAATCTTAAAATAAAGTCTTGCTATATGAGAGTCTTTTTCAGAAAACCTGAATACTTCTCTAACGGCTTGTTGTCCTCCAATCCCTTCTTGAAATCACTTTCCCAGGATAAAAAGCTCTTGCTACTGCTTTAAGGAAAATTACAAAAAAAATGGCGGACAGGGTGGGATTCGAACCCACGGTACGGTTACCCGTACGCCGGTTTTCAAGACCGGAGCCATAAACCACTCGACCACCTGTCCGTTAAGGCGAGAATTATTATGGATGATGCCTTAGCAAAAAGCAAGGAAAGTCAAATGTCATGACGAACTTCCCAAAGTCTGTTGAAACTTGTCACAAAATGAACAGCAGAGGGCTAAAGGCTCTCTCCCGATGCCCCTTTGTTGTTGTTTACGATGGTTTTACTGCATTGTGGCTCGGCGAGGACCAGAGGATTGGAAAAGAGCTAGTGCATCGCCAAGGAGGAAAAGAGATCCGGCAATCAGGATGCGAAGATTGTCATCTTGGGCGGAGCGAAAGGCTTCGTCTAAAGAATGGTGCAGGATGACTGGTTCGTTGGAGATCTCTTGGATCATAGATTGGGTAACAGAGACCTCCTGGATTCGAGGTGAAGAGCAGGGTGGTAAATGCCAGATTTTGACGATAGGGGAAAGAAACTTCAGAATGCCACAGATATCTTTATCGGCTGAGGCAGCAAAGATGATTGAGGCTTGTTCGTCCCCAAAACGTTCTCTCCAAGTTTCAACAAGGGCCTTAGCTCCATGGGGATTGTGAGCTCCATCGAGGATGATGCGTGCTTGATGGAGCTCTTGGAATCTTCCGGGCCACGAGACTGAGGCAAGCGCGGATTCGAGTAATGCTGGCTCTGGTAAGAGACCGATGGTTTGCATGACAAGTATTGCCAGGGCGGCGTTCCTTTGTTGGAAACTCCCCGGCAGCGACAGCGGTGGAACTTGGTCGGTGTGTACCACTACGCTCAGTGGGGCGTTCTGCTCTGCTGCTCGCCGCTCAATGACCTGCATGCAAATGGAGGGCTGCTGTGCAGATACAACGGGCTTGCCTGCAGCGATTATACCGGCCTTTTCGGCTGCTATGAGATCTAGCGTATTGCCTAGATATTGCTGGTGATCTAGACTGATTGGCGTGAGAACGGCAATGTCTTTGGGTACGGCATTGGTGGCGTCCAGTCGCCCGCCTAACCCGGTTTCCAGAACGATGAAGTTGACGCCTGTGCGCTGGAAGCAACGGAGCGCTGCGGCTAACGTTAATTCAAAAAAAGTTGGATGAGGCTCCCAGTTTTCCACAAGTTGCTGGAGTTCCTGAAGTGATTCCAAGAGCAGGCTGGCCTCCACCATTTGGCCATTGATCCGGATCCGTTCTCGAAAGTTGACAAGATGTGGCGATGTGAACAACCCTGTTGTGAATCCCTGAACTCGGGCTATCGCCTCGATCATTGCACTGGTAGAGCCTTTACCATTCGTCCCGGCAACGTGGACGACTCTGACCTGTCTGGATGGATATATTCTTAATTCTGCCAAAAGCCTCTCCACCCCAGAGAGCCCTAGCTTAATGCCGAACAATTGTGTCGAATACAACCAATCCAACGCGGCTTTCAAATCCATGGCAAAAAATTACCCCCAAATCTTGCTATGAGCAATCGTTGGAACCGACATTATGCTTAAGACGAAGATTTGATGTCTGTCTGAATGCCTAAGATCGATTAAAGAAGATCTTCTCTGTACCGGGGGAAATGATCATCACAACGGTTGAAACCTATTCCCGCCGAATTCATCAAACTGTTTCAAGAACAAAAATCTGCCATCCCCTTATGGGTCAACCGGGAGAAATGCTCGTGGAACTTAATGCTCGCTCGCTTGTTCCCTATGGACTGGATAAACGACGAGTTGTCTGACTATTCTTCCGAAATCCGTAAAGAAACTGGTTCTCTCTGGTAAGTTGGTCCCTCGTTTCGGATTACTGGGCTGATCACTGATAAAATGGCGTGGGCGATCCCCAGAAGATGGACGCTACTTGCGCTGATAGCCCGCTCAAGTTCAGATACCTCGTTTGGAGTAGGTCAGGACGACTGTGCCCCATTTCGAGTTGCAACTCAGACAAATCCCGAAAATGTTTGATGTGGTAACTGGCGAAGGTATGCCTCAGTACATCCTGGATCCAGGGCCGAGCCTCGATTCCCCAACCTGCCTGGTGGCGAACATGACGCCATTTGGCTTTCCAGTTCTTTGGACATATGGGTTGGCCTGGCTGTGGTGGACACTCAACCTGGAGAAGGCTGGTCTCTTGGAGCCAACGCTTGAGTACGGGGCGAATGGATACTTGTCGGGCTCCTCCGGTCTTGGTGTGGCGTGAGGGTAGGTTGATGACGTTGTCCTCTAGGTCAATCATGTCCCAAGTGAGGCGGACGATCTCTGCTGGGCGTATCCCAGCGTACAACATGAACCCTAATGCTGCGCAACAGGCGCCTGTGTGATGACGACTGGCTGAAATCTTTAACTCCTCAATTTCCTGGAGCGATAAAACCCTGATTTCTTTCTCCCGAGGTGGCGATATGTCCAAAACTCGGCTGCTGGCCGGATTGTCTGTACGCCACCCGCGTTTGCAGGCTACAGAAAAAACGCCACTCATGATTAATCGGGCTTTGTAACGCTGGCGGTCTGTGTGAAATGATTGATGGATCCACCGCTGACATTCCTCAGGTTGTATCGTCCGTACAGAACGCTTGGACAAACCCTCGCAACGCTTCATGAGCCGATGGCAAAAATATTTGATCTCGGCAACGGTTCGGGGGCGCCGGTGTCTTTTGGTTCTTAATGCCGCCTCAACTGCTGCCTCAAAAGTAACGGTCCGTGTCTGGCGCTCGTACGCTCGCTTCCCTGACTCGATGCACTTCTCTGCTCGAATAATTTTTTCCCCATGCCCTGGCAGGCGCCGAAATAGTTGCTGGATGAGTAAGGCGGCATCTAATAGCGAAATCCCGCATCGCTCGATGATGGTACGCGCGGCCTGATCTTCTGCTGTTTGTGTTTCTCTCGAAATCATACTCTTCTATGACAATCCTCGATTGCCGCGGATTTGTTATCCGTAGTCAATCTCAAAAAAAACAAAAACAAAACTGATCCTGTCAATGAGTTGCATCTTGTCGAGGAATGCACGGGGACAACGATGATTGCGTTTGAGGTTAGGGAAGCTATAACCTGAAACCTGCTGTTTTCGACCTCATTTTGTCATCATCCTACGGATAACAAATCCGATAATACATGAGACATGCTTTTATGGCTCTCCCAAAACATTATTTCCGATATCAAAAAATCACGTTTCCTATTGAGGATTTCTGCTGAGATATGCCTTTTGTAAAAAATTGAAACATTTGCATGAATGGTTATGGACAAGATGGAAGAGAGTATCTTGCAAGAAATTGATGAGTGGGCTAAACAACTGGGATGCCCTGAAATCCAAAAGGACTTGGTGGGGCAATTAAACATGTTGGAGAGTCGTCGCATCCGTGTGGCTGTCGCTGGCGCCATAAACACGGGCAAATCATCTCTAATCAATGCTCTCGTGGGGGCTGATCTGGAGGTGTCTATATTAGCGAGTAAAAAAACGACTCGATTGGTTTTTGAATTAGATGGTCGTAAGGACGATGATACGGTCCTTTTAGAATCTAAATGGATGAAAGATCATAATCTTGAAATATGGGAACTTTCATCTGATGAATTGCCTCTGCATCCTTCAGAATTTGATTGGACAAAACATTTCGGTCGTTTTGACGTGTGTATTTATTTGCTCAATACGATGGCTCCTTGGTCACGTGTAGATGATTCGAATGTTAAAATGTGCGATCAATTATCTATCCCGACTTTGGTTGTAATGGCGTACGCTGATAGGGTTGACGAAAGAGAATTCCCGGAAATAGAACAATATGTGGCGCAATGTTCCCGAAAATATAAACTGGCTCATCTCTTACAACATGTTCAGCAACTACCTGTCGAACAGTTAGGTCTTTGTGTCCAAGGCGATCTCTTGAAGATGATTGAAAAAGACAATTTCTCCGAAAACCGGAAGGCTGCGAAAGAAATAAAAACGAAAGTATTCATGAGTCATGCATTAGATTCAATGATAATGACATGTAAAGAAAAACAACACCAACTTGTCTCCCAAAAGGATGAAATCAATCGGTCTCTTCAACAACAAAGAGAATCTATAGAAAAAGTCCGTAGAAATTGGGATGATTTCTGCTTGGAACTGAGAAAAGATAAAAGAAAAATTGTACAGGAAATTTCTCAATATAAAGATGAAATGATAACAGAATTGAATTCAAAGAATGAAATCTCTCTTTTATTAAATTTTCGAAAATTAGATGAGGATAATCAAAATAAAATTAAATATTGTATCGATTTGGTAAGAAATGATGTAAACAAAATTGGAGAAAAAATTGATCCTATTTATAAACAAGCTAAGGTTGATTATGATAAAAAACAGATGAATTTTGATAAGGAATTGGTGGAATTGAATGAAGACCATCTTGGATGGCTTCAATGGGTCGGGCGGTTGCTCAAGCGTTCTGTAAAAGAATTTCGAAACCCTCTTAAATTAAATAAACAACAGATCAAGGAGAAGATCGAAGAAAAATGGCAACAAGGGGAAGATCGTATGTTGGCTGTCTATGATTCAATCATTGATTCTGTCTATTCAGATCGGAAAAAATGGATACGGCAACGTGATGAGGATTTTAAAAATGAATTGCACAAGAATCAAGTTCGATGGGAACGTGGTAATACGCAATTAGAACAAGATATTGCTCGCATCAGTCAACTTAAAACTAAAATTTAATGCCTCTTTAAATAAACATGATGAAAATAGAACAGTATAACGAGAAAAAGGACGAGTTTGTAAAATTACTCAAAGATCAAATAGACCTGTTGAAACGGGTTAAGGGATGGGATTGTAATGAATTAGAAAACAAATTAAAAAAACTACAATCAGAGACAGAATTTAATGTTTTAGTGGTCGGCCGTTTTTCTAGCGGAAAATCAACCTTTTTAAATGCTATTTTAGGAGAGGACATTTTACCTCACTTCCAATGGGAAACAACTGCAATTATAACTGAGATTAGTTATAGTAAGGAAGAAAAAATAATATTATATCCTAAAGACGGGGAACCGTTTAATATTAAAAAAGAAGAGTTGGAAAAGTATATTTGTATTGATGAAAAGAATGACAATAAAGAATACAATAAATTAGTTATTAAATTCCCGTTTGATAAAAAATGGAAGGGATGCATGTTTGTTGATTCTCCTGGATGTGATGGGGTTTCTGGATCGGAGCAAGTAACAAAGGACTATCTGACGCAGGCAGATTTGATTATTTATTGCATGCCAGCTACTCAAGCATATGATATCCACGATAAAGAGCGAATTAAGGACCTTAAAAAATGTAAAAAAGATGTAATTCCTGTTATAACAAAGTTTGGTATTGTGCAAAAAGAGGATGCTGAGAGAGGACGTCATGATGCAGAGAAGCTGAAAGAAAAATTATCAAAAGAGTTGAAGGAAGTTAGTGACTTTGGTGTTTTTTTTGTGGATTCATTTGATGCCTTGTCGGCGAAAGAGAAAAATAATGAAAATGCATTGAAGAAGAGTGGATTTGTGGAAATGGAAGACAAGGTAAGCAAAGTGCTTTTTTTGTATAAACATAAATTTCCTTCTATGCTTTCTGATCTAATAGATCAGAATAAAACATTTCAGAATCGTCTTGAAAGTGATATTAAGAATGCTCCTAAAAAGAGAGGTGATCGTAAAAAAAAATTAGAAAAAGCATATGAATCGTTAAGAGAAAAAACTGCTAAGAAAGATGAGATAATTACTCATATCGAGGATGACTTGACTGATTATCGTTTCCAACTAGATTGTTTTTCTACAATCAAAAATTTTATTGCTAGAATGAGACAAGATGATATATCCATATGGGTTGAAGAAGGTGGGAGTATGAGGAAAGAGGAATTTGGTCTATCGGAGGATAAATATAAAAAATATGCCAATGGAATAATGACATATGTAAGAGATAAAGTTTCAGCTGAATTGGTTCAATGGATTCGAGAAGAATTGCTGATAAAAAATGTTAATAAGAAAATTATTGAAACATTAAATCAATATAAGAATGATTTTGAGGGTTTTTTTGAAGAAATGAAAGAAGTTAACAAAAATATTACATATTCTGGGATCAATATTTCTGATCAATTTGATAAGGGATTTCTAAATGAATTAAATATAACCTCATTGGTTCTTGGGAATATTGCTATAAATAGTGGATTGCTTGGAATTGCAGTGGCGTTCGATCTAATGTTTTCACTTGGAATAATAACCCTTATAATCACAACTGTTATGGGGGTGCTGGGTTCTTGGTGGTTTACTGAAGGATATATTGAGAAAAAAAGAATAAAATTTAATAGGGAAATAGCGAAAGAAATACAAAAAAACATTGCAAAAAGTGAAGAAAAAATTCAAGAATCCGTCTGGAAAATTGTAGGGGAATCTATTAATAAGGTCCTTGAACAGATTGAAGAAAAAATGGGAAAACCGCTTAAAGAATTGAAACAATTTATTAATAATGAGGAATTTGCACTTCATTCTAGCGAAAAGGAATTCAAAAACCGTATTAAACTGTATTGTGAAATGATGAAAAAGAATGATAAAATCAATAAAGGTCTTAACTCAATTGAAATATGGGTTCAGAACGAAAATGAATCTATAAAAAGGGGAAGTCTGATCAATCAGGTTCTCCAGCTGATTGGTTTGAGGTAGGAATTCCTATAAATTAATTAAAAATAAATTTTACATTCTCTGACTAGAAGAAGGGAAAATGAAGAAGACTTTGTCAGGCCTGAGAAAGCCGTTGGTGGCTATATCCCTGTATGTAGACTTCGATTTGTTTCCACAGAGTTAGAGCGGGGGATTCCAAAAAGAGGAACGTAAAAGCGGGCCACCGCCCGCCCAATCCGATCCTGCTGCTCAAGGTTCTGTTCGTTCAACGTCGTTACAATTGAACCGATGAGAAGAAGGAGGCTTAAATAAAAGCGTTAGTGTCTTAAGCAAAAAATGGGTGGATTTTAGGGTGGCCTCTCCTCGACTTCATTAAGCATTTTACCTACTCTTTTCCCTGCTTTTCGTTGCATCTGTTGGCGTAGTACGTCAACATGATTCGGACCATCGTGACCAATCCGAAGAAACTAGAAGTACTTCTGTAACACGATGCGCTTGCTGGTTGATAATAAGAGTCGTCCAGTCTTGTATCTTGGTGGCATTGGCTTTCTTCTCGTAGAAATACCTCAAGAGATTACTCAAAAAAAATCTTGAACGACCACCATAGAATTAGCGAAAGAAGGAACGCCGTATATGCGTATTTACTATCGATCAATGAATAAAACTGCTTTGTACTTTTTAATGCCTTTCGTCTGTTTTTGTATACCGAACAGCGAGGCACGGCTGGAGATCGAACCTGTCCCGTTTTCTAAAACGGTTAAACAAGTTGATCCGATTCAAGCAGCGTATGGAATTATCCAACGTCAACTCCCAGGATGTGAACGCCATTTTATCCTAGAACTCATCCCTCAGGAGCAAGGGAAAGATGTATTTGAGGTAGATACTAGAGACGGTCGAGTTGTCCTGAGAGGGAATAACCCGGTATCGTTAGCTATGGCCTTGAACTACTATGTTAAATATGTCGCGAAAGGCCATTTTTCGTGGTTCGGAGATCAGCTGGCTTTTACATTGAAACAGCAATTGCCTTTGCCAACCCAGAAAATCCACAAAACGGTAGAGCAACAATACCGAGTATTTTTTAATTATTGTACGTTGAGTTATTCTGCTCCATGGTGGGATTGGAAACGTTGGGAAAGAGAACTGGATTTCTTGGCGATGAATGGCATTAACATGCCTTTGTCTCCAATCGGTCTTGAAGCTGTATGGTACAACACCTTGTTGCAGTATAGATTCTCAGATGAAGAGGCCCGCCAATTTTTGTCTGGACCTGGACATTTTGCCTGGCAATGGATGCAAAATTTACAGGGCGTGGGTGGACCATTGCCGAAATCCTGGATTGAAAGTCATATCAAACTGGGGCGTCAGATCATCCAGCGTCAGCTTGAATTGGGCATGCAGCCGATCCAACAGGGTTTTTCTGGCTATGTCCCCCGTGAACTTAAGGACAAGTACCCAGAAGCTCGAATTAAACTTCAGGGGAACTGGTGTAGTTTCCCAGGTGCAGCGCAACTCGATCCTCTGGATCCCCTGTTCCAGAAAATTGGCCGTACCTTTCTCGAAGAACAAAAGAAACTATTTGGGGCCCACGGGGTTTATGCTGCCGACCCATTTCATGAAAGTTCTCCCCCCGTTAATACGCCTGACTATTTACCATCGGTTGGCAAAGCTATCTATGAACTGTTCGAATCATTTCATCCCGGTTCAATTTGGGCTATGCAGTGCTGGAGTTTGTACAAACCTATTATCGATGCTGTACCTCAGGGGCAGCTGCTGATGTTGGATTTGAATGGCGGTCGTTACCAGGGCGCCCAGTATTTCTGGGGTCGCCCTTTTGTCGTTGGTAACTTGCATAACTTTGGCGGGCGCATCAATATGCATGGAGACCTGCGCTACGTTGCTGCGAACCAATATGTTAGAGCCAAACAAAAGGCTCCCAATGCTAGTGGTTCGGGCCTGTTTATGGAAGGTATCGAACAGAACCCTGTCTTTTACGATCTTGCCTTTGAAATGCCGTGGCATCAAGGTTCTGTTGATATTAAAGCCTGGCTTAAAGATTATTCTGAACGTCGTTATGGACACCAGTCAACCTCCGCCGAAGAAGCATGGATGTTATTGTTGGAGGGGCCTTATCGCCCCGGTACCAATGGCACTGAAAATAGTTCCATTATCGCGGCTCGTCCGGCTTTAACCCCTAAAAAATCAGGACCTAATTCCGGCTTCCACATTCCCTATCCTCCCGAATTATTGTACAAAGCCCAGGAATGCTTGCTGAAAGATGCAGAACTTCTTAAATCCTCAAAACCCTACCGTTTTGACATTGTTGACGTTCAGCGACAGATTCAATCCAATCTAGGCCAAGCAATTCATGCCGAGGCTGCTCGCGCCTTCAAAGAGAAAAATAAAGCCGAATTTATCAAACATTCTCAAAGATTTCTGGATCTGTTGGCTGATACTGATCAATTGCTGAGGACTCGCCGCGAGTTGAATTTCGATCGTTGGTTGACTGAAGCCACTGCTTGGGGAACTTCTCCTGATGAAAAAAAACTCTTCGAACGCGATGCAACGTCGCTCGTGACTATTTGGGGTGAAGGCACTGCGGGTGATCCGTCGATCTTTGACTATGGTTGGAGAGAATGGAGTGGTTTGATTCAGGGGTTTTACCGCGAACGCTGGAAGATGTTCTACGACATGCTGTTGGCGCATTTGGACGCTGGTACTGATTATTCTGACGAGGGTTTGCCTTTGGTTTATGGCCGAGAGGCTTTCCGGGCGAATGATTTCTACAAAAAACTGGCTCAATGGGAGGAAAATTATGTCAAGACTCCAGGAAAGGCTCGCTCTCCGATTACTCAGGGCGACGAACTGGAAACTGTGCGCCGCCTCTTCTCTAAATACCGCGCATTGGCGCGTGAATACGGACAAGTCAAGTTGAACAATGGCACCCAGAAACCTCAGAACGAAAATCTCGGCGAAGTAAAACCATAACAAAACTTCACAATGAAGAACGTAACAAACATGATTGCTCCTATAAGTAGTCTATTGTTGACTGTCTGTGCTCTGCAACTTGTATGGAGCGCCCAAATGATGGAACTCCAGAACGCAGATCTTAGCAAAATCAATCAATCCTACGGAAACCCGGGTAAAAATTCCCATGTTGACGGATCTGCATTAACTAGTGATGGAACGAAAGTCAAAGGTATTGGGGTCTATGGCCAGAGTCGGATGCGTCTATTTGTCGACGGGCGTGCCGAACGCCTTTCCGGGAAAATTACCGTAGCGCCTGCGCCGGGTAAACTTTCGGGAGCCGATATCCAAACGGTGCCGCTTGCTGATGGTCAATTTACGTTTTACAGAACACAGGGAACGGGGAAAACCTTCCTAGGCATTGGCTCTAACCCCCAGGAAATTGGTAATGGTAGTATGGAGTTCCGCATTCTGGGCGACGACAACGTTCTCTTTAACAGTGGCATTGTTCGGCCTGAAGATGGTCAACGAGCCTTCAATATTATCATCCCTCAGGGGACCCGTGTACTTGAACTTGTGACTACTGATGGCGGCGATGGCATGGTCGGTGACAAAGGTGCTTGGGTTGATCCTGTCTTGGAATATCAGGGGGAGTCTCCGCGGGTGTTGGGCGCAACAGAACCTGTACCGAGCACAGGGAAAAGTGTCTCAGGTACTCGACCTTGGCAACAACTGGTGAAAACGTTGCCAGAGTACAAAGGCTATTACAACCGAGTCACAACCGATTGGATTATTAGGGCTGATAGACGAAAGGCGTTCCCGGCACAGGTGTATCAGGCTTGTGGTGGCCGCCATGTTGTGCTGTCAAATGGTTTGGTGTCTCGGGAATTCCGGATTGATCCTATGCTGGCTACGGTTGAGTTCTTCAATCATATGTCGGGGCAGACTATTTTGCGAGCTGTTAGCAATGAAGGCGTCGTGAAAATCAATGGACAAGAATACGGCCTTGGTGGAGTAGATGGTCAATTCGAATACGGCTATACTCAGCGCGATTGGTGGGATCAATTTGTCCCAGCTAAGAATTCTTTTCGCCTTCGCAATGTCTCCTTCTTACCGGTCCGCCCGAGGATCAAATGGGCAAACAAGCGCTGGAGTGGCCCTCACGATCCATTAACCGGAAAACACATAGCGTTCGACCTTGAACATCCTGACTTACCTGGAATTGACGTGAGAATTCACTACGAACTGTATGATGGCCTCCCGGCTTTGAGTAAATGGATGGAACTTGTCAATAAATCAGGCAAGTCGTTTAACCTCGACTCATTTAAGCTGGAACAATTGGCTTGCGTCGAGCCCGATTCTCCTGTCGAACTTCAAAAAGGGAGCCCGTTGTTCAAAAAAACGAACATTCACATTGAATCTGATTGGGCTTTCCGTGGATTTACCGAACGAGAAGCCGACAGAACGGAACATTGGGTCGAAGACCCTCGGTATACGTCGCAATGTAATTACCCTCGAGTGACGCCGTGCTTGTTGGAGGTCAAGTTGCCAATGGGTCCCGATCTGGAAATCCAACCCGACGAAACATGGTCCTCATTCCGCGTCTGGGAAATGCCAATGGATACCGAAGACCGAGAACGCAAAGGTTTGTTTATTCGGCGCTTGTATCGAACAATTTCTCCCTGGCTTACTGAGAATCCCATTTTTATGCATTGTACGTCGAGTAATGATCAAACCGTGAAGGAGGCTATCGACCAATGCGTGGAAACTGGTTATGAAATGGTTATCCTGAGCTTCGGCAGCGGCGTGAATATGGAAGATGAATCGGAAAATAATTACGCAAAATACAAAGCCTTGAACGATTATGCTCGCAGTAAAGGAATTGAACTCGGAGGCTATTCTTTGTTGTCAAGCCGATGGATTTCAGATGAGGTTGACGTTATCAACCCAGAAACTGGCAAACGGGGTGGTATGATCTTTGGCTCATCTCCGTGCTTGTGCTCGGATTGGGGTTATGATTATTTCCGCAAAATCCGTACGTTCTACGAAAAAACTGGTATGTCTGTTTTCGAAAACGATGGCTCGTATCCTGGTAATGTCTGTGCCTCTACGAAGCATGCTCATCATCGTGGATTAGCTGATTCGCAATGGAAACAACGTGAACAAATATCTGGATTGTATCAGTGGATGTGTGAAAAAGGTATCTACACCAATATCCCTGATTTCGGATATATGCACAATGGTGGTACAAAAACTGGTATTGGTTACCGTGAAGTCAATTGGTCTCTTCCTCGAGAACGTCAATTGATCCTCGGCCGACAGATTAATTACGATGGTACGTGGGAACGTCTCCCCTCCATGTGTTGGACTTTTGTCCCGTTGACTCAGTATCACGGCGGGGGGGCGGCGGCAACGCTCGAGCCGCTCTCTGAACATCTGGACGCGTACGAAGCTCACATGATGCAGAACTATGGCGCCGGTATTCAAGCTTGTTATCGCGGCCACCGTCTCTACGATACGCCACAAACTCGTGATTGCGTCAAGAATGTCATTTCATGGTACAAAAAATACCGGGATATTCTAAATAGCGACATTATTCATATCAGAAGAGCAGACGGTCGTGATTTTGATGGATTCTTACATGTAAATCCCGATTTGAAACACAAGGGGTTGATTATGTTGTTCAATCCGTTAAATCACGAAATCGAACGCAAAATCGAAATCCCCTTATATTATACAGGTTTGTCTGGTAAAGCCAGCATTCGTGAACAAGAGGGCCCTGTAAAAGTATATCCCATGTCGGAGGATCGTAAAATAACGCTCTCTGTCAAGTTACCCGCCCGTGGGTATGCTTGGTATGTCGTTGAATAATCTTAATCCTTCTGTGGATCATAATAGTTGAATCAGTGTGGACCGTGTAACGTGCTTGCCTCAACGTTGCACGGTCTTTCCCCGGGAAAAAAGTGCGAAATTGAACTTTTTTCCTGAAAGAGATGACGTATGTACGTAAATCTATTGCCAAGTCAAAAAATTTGATGGACAATCCACCTCTTGGCTTGTAATAATACAGTGTAACGATAGTTGTCTGTATGTGTCGTGTTTCTGTCAAAGCAGAAGGACGGCGCTGCGGATGGCGAGCCTCGTTCGTTGCCTAGTTGGGGCAGCTAGAGGTTTCCTCTTTCCAATCATACTACTAACCCAAATACGAAATGAAGACATCATCATTCCTTCGTTGTTCTGCCCTTGCTGTAGCACTGGGATTCGTTCAGGCACAGGCCGCTGTTCCTGTTCCGCAATATAGCTCGGATTCATCTGGCTCTTATGGAAAGTATACCCAAAAGTATGATTCTACTTTTGGCATGAGCATCAAAGGCGCTTATGGCTGGGCCTCTGATGACTATCTGCCGGATGTCGCTGGTGGGTTCCTGAGCCTCCAAAATTATATTGAAGGCGACCAAGTTATCCACGAAATCTCCCTGACCGCTGGCGTCTTGGGTGGCTCTGATAATGTGTCTACTTCTGGGCTTCAGGTCGATTCGTTGAAATCCCGCATGACCGCTATCCCGGTTCTGCTCGGTTACGATTTGAACCTGTCCCTTTCCGACGTTACGATGTTCTATGTCGGCGCCAAGGGCGGTATTTCTTTCAATGACAACAAGCTCACTTACCGCTGGGGCAATGAAAGTAGAAGCGTGAGTGACGATGATGCCAAGTTTACGTGGACTGTGAATGCAGGCTTTAAGTTCTCTGTCGGCGAATCAACTGATTTCATTATTGGTTATGAAATGGTTAAGTTCTCCGATTACGATCCTTATCACGTGATTGAAGCTGGTTTCTCCTGGAACTTCTAATCATTCTTACTCATAGAACAGATTTCAAACCGCCTCTCTTATTTCAAAAGAGGGGCGGTTTTTTTGTATGGTGGCTCGATTCCTAAAGCTACCGGCGATTGGTAAACCTACCTTGTGAGACAGGAGGTGGTCGTGCTCATGATTTACAAGTCAACAAAGGGTAAATAGCGGGATGGTAAATTTTTTCAGGATAAGGAATGGGGGTGAGATGAATCTGTAACTCGATTGATGATCGTTCCATGGAGAAAACTGAACAGATTATTGAAGGCAATATCCATGAGCCTTTGACGGGCTTCTAATGTCGCCCAGGCAATGTGTGGAGTAATTGTACAATTTTTAGCGCCGAACAATGGATTGTCAGGCGCTGGTGGTTCCGTGGATAAAACATCTAATCCAGCAGCATGGATAGTACCGTTATTAAGCGCCTGAGCTAGAGCTTTTTCATCGATTAGGGGACCACGTCCTGTGTTGATGAGGATGGCGGTGGATTTCATTTGCTTCAACCGAGTGGCGTTGACGAGATGGTACGTTTGCTCATTTAATGGACAGTGTAGGCTGATAATGTCGCATGTGCTAAATAATTCGTCGAGCGATACTTTGCTAATACCTTGGGGTAATAAGGCCTCGTCTTTTGAAGTATAGGCTTTGACGTCCATCCCGAAAGCCAGGGCGATGCGGGCAACTGCCTGGCCAATATGTCCTAATCCGACAATGCCAAAACATTTACCTGCTAATTCACTCAATGGCATATCCCAATAGCAAAAATCAGGGGAAGTGCTCCATCGACCTTTTCGGTTTTCTTGGGTATAATAGTCGACTCGTTGGATAATCGATAATAAATGGGCAAAAACCATTTGTGCCACCGAATTCGTACTATATGCCGGAATATGAGTTACAATAATACCTGCTTCCTGAGCCGCCAAGATGTCAACAATGTTGTATCCTGTCGCCAAAACTCCGATGTATTTCAAATGGGGCAGGGTTCGTAGGAGTTCTCCCGGCAAAGGGGTCTTGTTTGTCAACAGAACATCGGCATCTAAAGAACGCTCCAATACTTGACCGGCTGTGGTCCTTTCGTAAACAGTGAACTCCCCTAAACTCTCAAACTTGTCCCAGGAAAGATCTCCAGGATTGACGCCATACCCATCTAATACTTTGATAATCATTGTCTTCAGTTTGTATAATAATTATGACAGATCAGGTCAATTATCTCTAAGGTCAGTTTTAGCATGACATTGTGGCTGATCACAAATATCAAGTGTTTGGCCAATTCAAATAATGTTCTGACCACCGCCTTGTTGGTGATTTTGGAAGCCATATTAAACTCATGATGAACAACAGAAATGAGTTGATGACAAAAATATGAATGAACCGATCCTTGAGATAATATTGTAGAATGATATTTATTATCAATAAGTTATGAAATGCATGATAAACTGTCTACCTGGGGAATGGGGATAAAAATGAAAAAAATGACTCGGGAAGTAAAAAAAATCTTGGCAATCGAGGGAAACTCATGCATAATCCGCCCGCGTTCGTTGAACGTAATTCCCCTGTAGCTCAGCGGTAGAGCGGGTGACTGTTAATCACTAGGTCGTTGGTTCGAGCCCAACCGGGGGAGCCATTATAAGAGTTCTTACCTGATCAGTAAGAGCTCTTTCTTTTTGTCAAAATTTAGAGTGACACTAATCTTCTCCTTGCTTTGGGGGCTACTTGTGGGTAGTTTGATGATGATTTGGTAGTTCTCGTGATGGTATCTAAAGCTTGTCAATGGATTTTAATTATTTTCGCTATTCTATTGGTGTTAGGAGTCATAGCTATACGTATTCCTGTGGCTTCAAGTAGATCTGCTAATCCTGTCGTTTTGGGGAATTCTTGTATGCCGTCCCCATTGGATTTACCGGACGGTATGCGTTATGATCAAGTTTTGTGGTTATGTTCTCATAATGCCATGAGTAATAGTTCGGAAGGATGGGTTTGCCCGAACCAGAACTGGGATATTGAAAGCCAATTGCAAGCAGGGATCCATGCTCAGATGTGGGATGTGTGGGAAAAAGATGGTTGCCCTGTCCTTTGCCATGGCAATCAGTGGGGCGCATATCCTGGAAGACTACCCATGGTAGAGGCCTTAAAGATTGTAGGTAAGTACATGAGGAAACATCCTCGTGCTGTTGTTACGCTGATCCTTGAATCTTATGTGTCTTCGGAAGCCCTTTGGCAAACAATACGCAAGGCTGGTGTTGATGATTTGTGTTACTTGTTGCCCCGCGGCTAGTCGTGGCCTGTTTTGGGCGATATGAGAATATCCGGGAAACGCCTTGTCTTGTTTACTGATCATCCTAGTGAGGATTATTTGTACCCTATGTCGATTTGGCAACATGCCGTCGAAACTCCTTGGCATAATGTCTCGGAAGCGATGTCTAATCGTAAAGGTCGCGGCCAAATTAACAATAAATTGTTTATAGTTAACCATTTCGTAAGTTCATGGAGACCGTCTCGCTCTACTGCCTCTCGGGTCAACTCGATGGATCATTTGAATGACAGGTTATCGAGTATTTCCCAACATTGGAATAGATTTCCTAGTTTTTGGGTCCTTGATTTCGTTGATATTGGAGATGGACGCCGTTTCGTCCATCAAGTTAATAAAGATCATTGGGAAATCCTGAAACGATGGCAAAACCAAACTCATGCAGACAAGATCCATTGAATAGACTTGTATTCCAATCGGCGTTTCCTTTGGCATTGTAGAGTATGTCACAGGACTAGGCGATTCATTCTCGTTTTTGGGGCAAGACAAACTATCGTATCGGTGATGCTAGGTTTTTCCCGACAAGTCTTGATAGTGCTCATTCTTAGTTTTTTGATGGTTTCTTGGGCGAGTGTCCCCCAAACTCAGACTTCGCAGCGGGGAATGCGCCTCCCAGTGGTCGATTTGAATGCATTGGTGTTGAAGGCTGTACAAAGAATGCCGAAAGGCGGAGGGTATGCTACTTCTAGGAAAGCCTTGAATCGTCTGTGTTTTGAGGCAATCACTCACGACAAAGTTCGCCAAAACCTCAGATTACGGCCAGATCGAGCTAAACCGTCCTTTTGTTCAAGCGCTTGTTACATGGTTTTTCTTTTGACGTTGCGTCAGTGGGAACAAGCAATTCAAATGCGTCTGCCGGAGGATGTTTGGCTGTATCTGGCCCCTTCTCCTGAACAACACGATGGTAAAGGCGCCTGGGGCCGAGCTAATGCAAACGGCCCTGGTTTGGCTAAGTGGGCTCACGACCTGGGGTTTGGAATCAATTTTACTGACCTAGCAAAGGCTAAACCGGGTGACTTCCTCAAGATCTTTTGGACAACTGAAATTGGAGCCCGAGAATTTGGCCACTTTGTTGTATTCCTCGGTTGTACCCGTGAATCTGCTACCGGAGAAACGAAGATCAAATTCTGGTCGTCGAATATGAATGAGGGTTATGGATGTAAGGAAGTACCGCTATCATCTTGCAAACGCATGATTTTTACTCGGCTGACTCAACCTGCCCGTTTGACCCGCTGGAAACATTTGCCTGAAATCGATACGTGGTTGCAATCGCTGCTGAACAAACGGATCACTGAACGCAACATGCTTAAGGCCTGTGGTATCTCCAATCGTAGGCCTTAAGTAAAAACTGGCACCTGATCCTTGCGCTTATTTCTTTTGGGTACGTCGGGTAACTGCTTCATCTGGCCAAGGAACGAGACTGCCCGGCTTAGCGCCAATCTTATTGCCTGGTTTGTAAGTGGGCATGAGAGCTTGACGCTCTTTGAGCAAGCGGGTCATATCAATCGCCATCTTTTTCAATTGTTGGGGATTTTTATCGGCGAGATTGTTGGCCTCACTGATGTCTTCCTTAATATTAAAAAGTTCAAAATTTTGATCCTGGTGACGGTAAATAAGTTTCCAGTCCCCTAAACGTAAGGCGGTGAAAGCTGTGTAATGAATACCAAAACTACTGCCTTCTCCCCAAAGGTGGGGGTAATGGAATAAAAGGGGACGATTCATATCGCCGCGTTTACCTTCTAGTTGTGGCACAAAACTGATCCCGTCGAGTTTTTGCAAGGTTTGGGGACGAGAAAGCCCTGCTATTTCAAGAATACTCGGGAAAAAATCTTCAATGATAATTGGCGTATGATTACGGGAACCAGGCTTTGTGACGCCTGGCCATGAAACAATCATGGGTTCGCGGATCCCTCCTTCGTGCCCAGAGCCTTTGCCAAATGAAAGCGGATAATTGGACCATTGATTACCCATGCGACCGCTAATGGCTAATCCTCCGTTGTCTCCCATGAATAAAATGACTGTGTTTTTATCGAGTTTGTTTCGCTTGAGCCACGCCATCAAATCCCCCAAACTCTTATCCATCCCTTCGAGAAGCCCCGCATAACGCTTCTCATTGTCTGACCACGGCTTGCGATCGTTAGGCCTTTTATAGTGGTCTGCGAAACGGCGGTCGTATCCTCGTTGGTCGAATGGAGCATGTACTGCGTAGTGCGACATGTAAAGGTAGAAGGGCTTTTGGGATTCTTCAGGGTTGCGGCGAATGGCATCAAGTCGCTTAATCGCTTCCTGTGTCAAAGCTTCTGTTAAGAAAACGTCTTCGGTGACGTAGTTGTTTTCATCGAGCCCTCGGATCTTAAATGGTCCTGAACCGTACTTCTGAGAACCTCGGTAGTCTGCTGGTCCTCCAATCTCTGTTCCTGCAATGTTATAGTCAAATCCGAGGTTGAGTGGGTTGGCTCCAGGCGTATTTCGAGTCCCCCAATGGGCTTTGCCACAATGGATGGTTACGTAGCCTTGCTGTTTCAACAACTGGGGCAGTGTCGTCGCTGTTAAGAATGGCCGTTTCATCTTATATGAAATCGTCTCTCCGGTAATGGGCAAACGAGTAACCCCTCCGCTCGCTGTGCCTTCGGGCTGAAGGCTGTTGATATTCCAATCAGTCGGTGGCTGAATGAATGGACTGTTGGCGTCTGTTACGGTGTCTCGATTTAATGTCCAGTTTGTAACGCGATGGCGAGCCGAATTCATGCCAGACATAAGGCTGACGCGGCTGGGAGAACAAACGGGCTGGGCATAGGCATTGGTGAACACCATACCCTGTGCTGCCAGGGATTCCATATTCGGTGTCTTGTAGCGTTTGTTCAGGAATGTCTTCTTGGGATGCCCTTGATCATCTTCCCAAAAGGGGACGGAGGTGTCTTGCCATCCCATGTCGTCTACGAGGAAAAAAATAATGTTGGGGCGTTGCTGACTGGGCTTCCCCCAAAGCGGTTGTAAAACGACAACTGATAAGACGAATATTAAAACGTGAATGAATTTCATTGTTTATCAAAAGAAATGGTAAAATAGATTCTACAAAAAAACGAAGTTAGGACTCAATTAACTCATGATACGCAAATTTAAGGAAGTAGATGTATCCGTTGTTCCCTTCGTAGAGAACACCAACATGCTGTGCATCTACTGGAGCTAGCGATGAGTAGCCAAAACCAACTCGCTCATCGTAAAGAGTATGCCATTTGGCGGGCCAACTACGCCCCTCGTCTTTAGACACTTTAATCGTCATGGATTGCCGTTTTTTGTCATGAGCGGGATTCGAAAACAGGAAAATCCCTTGATAGGGCCCTGGGTCGGGATTGGATATGATGCTTGCCTGACAGGCTCGTGGTTCGATGAGCCCTTGTTTGTTTTTATTGCGTGAGGTCGGATGTTCCATCCAGGTTTTGCCTAAATCACGAGTGATGCCTATGACCCGATAATTTTCTTGAGACTCATTGCGGGCATTGAGCATAAGCGAACCATCTTTCAACTCTACAACTTGTGCTTCAGAGGTATTAACGGCTATGCCTGTACCGCAATTCCATGTCTTCCCTTGATCCTTGGACCAAATGAGGGTTGAATAGGATCGCCTTACATTGGGATCCTGAGAGGTCTGCTCTTCAATCCAATATTGCGCCGGGAAAACAAGGATGCCATTTTTGGTGCAAATCCCATTGCCCGGACCTTGGAAGACAACGCACCAGTCGGCTCCTGTACCTGTTTGGATGTTTTTTACTTGCTTAGTGATATTGATGGGAGAAGACCAAGTCTTGCCATCGTCGTCACTGTAGGTCAACATCATCTGCCCCGAGTCGTCTGGCGAGGTTAATCCTGGCCGACTCTGCCAAATGGGGTGAAACCCTCGCCCCCAAATCCCGGCTATCCAGATCCGTCCGGTGTTCTTGTCGACGAGGATGGCGGGATCGCCGCACCCGTCGTTGGCTTTTCTCTTCATCAGCATTTTACAAGATAATGCTACGCGAAGTGGCCCCCAACTTAACCCTCCATCCTCAGAACGCCTAACCCCAATGTCAATATCTGCCGGGAGATCGCGATGGTGTTCGTAGCGAATGTCGTAAGCGGCAATGAGTGTCCCCTTGGTTGTTCGTACCATGGCGGGAATGCGGAATGATCGCGACATGCGCCCGTCTTGGTCTACTTGGTGACCGGGTCGGGCTACTGTTCGACCAATTTTTTGCCTTGAAACAGGAGAAACGTCAATTTTGTATGAACGACTATCGAACGAAACGGATACGGCTCGTACCGCAATAACATGGTCAAGTGGTGTCGTGTCGCTAACTTGAACACTGATCCAAAAACGGTTGATCCCAGAATTCAGCGCCATGTCCCCTTTGACGGTGAGCGAGGTTGAACCTTGTGGTACGACGGCCTGACCAAATGAATTCCCTGGTTTGTCGTCCGGATCTTTCCCCCCAACAAAAACCCGCACCGATCGTATATCCTGAATATCAGTAGTACCCGTAAAATCAAGTTCGAGGCCGTTGAGGGTGTGTTGGGGGTTCTGGTCGGTTTCTATGTTAATACAAAGGATGGGATTGTATTCGCGCCCTGACATGACGGGTACAATCGGCGCATAGGCACTCAGTGCTACTGGCGTTACCAGCTCGTCGTGCTTGGAACTTGGAATATGGCTCTGACTAGACGGGGTATCAGCATGACTCATTCCGCTCAAGCATAACAATACACTGCAGACGGCTGCAAAAAGATTGAAACAACCGAGAAAGAAAATTCGACCTGGACAACTCATCGTTTTAATTAGAATGGCTGAGTTAAGGCGTGACGTCAACTCTGAACTCGTGACGTAAGGATGCAGAGAGGGCTTGACTCCCCTGCTCACATGAGGCATGGATAAAAATGTATGGAGACTCGGATATGCGAGGTTGACCCGCTGGAAAATAATGAAAGCCTTTTCGCAGAAGCTGCGGAAATATTGAAACAGGGGGGTCTCGTAGCATTGCCTACGGAGACTGTTTATGGCTTGGGCGCCGATGCGTTGAACCCCGAGGCCGTTGTTCATGTATTCGAAGCTAAATCGCGCCCGCGCTTTGATCCATTGATTGTTCACCTGGCCTCTGCTCGTGAATTGGAGCAAGTCGCGGTGGTCCCCGATGAGTTGTCTGCTACTGTTCAAAGGCTTGCTGCTGAGTTTTGGCCTGGCCCTTTCACCATGGTATTGCCTAAAGCGGTTGCCATTCCTGATGTGGTGACGGGGGGACTCAATACTGTGGCTGTGCGCGTGTCTGCGCATCCTGTCATGAAAAGCGTGATCAAAGCCCTGGGTCACCCCATTGCTGCCCCAAGCGCTAATAGATTCGGTCGTATCAGCCCAACGTGTGCATCTGCTGTGATGAAGGAACTCGGTGGGCGTATCCCTCTTATCCTTGATGCTGGCGCCTGCACCGAAGGCCTTGAAAGTACAATCGTTCAACCAATGGTCGACGATAAAGGCAAAGCGGGGATTCGCATCCTTCGCCAAGGCCCAGTCACCCGTGAACAATTCAGAAATGTTGTCAAAATTATTCGCCCCAAACCGACCCCCAAAACTGAGGATAATAAGCTCCTAACGCCCCCTATTGTTCCAGGTCAGCTCGCTAGCCATTATGCCCCAGGTAAAAAAGTGATCTTGAAAGATAAAAACGAAACGTTCGTGCCTGACAACGAAGAACTAGATTATGGGCTATTGTCTTTCGAAGGAACCTCAACGCTGGCTGAATCATATGATTGGACGAGTGTATATACGCTAAGCCCAGGGAATGGCCGTTTGGCTGAGGCTGCCGTGCGTTTGTTCGCTGTAATGCGCCAAATGGATGAGGACGAAGATATTGATGTTATTGTGGCAGAGTGTTTACCTGAAACTGGAATTGGCGCGGCGATGATGGATCGGTTGCGGCGCGCTTCGGCTGATCGTACCTGACGCTGATTCTTTTAACTACTAAATGTGAATAATTGATGAACGAAAAAACATTATTCGAAAAAATATACGATGGAGAGATCCCGGCTGCCATCGTTTACAAGGATGATGTGTGTTGCTGCTTCCGAGATATTGATCCCCAAGCGCCCGTACATCTCCTGTTGATCCCTCGCAAACCCCTCCCAAGCATTGAACAAGCAACTCCAGACGATGCTGCTTTGTTAGCTCACCTCATGCTTAAAGTCGGGGAAATCGCGCGAGAACAAGGCCTGGCAAAATCTGGATTCCGTGTCGTGATTAACAACGGGCCAGATGCGGGCCAGGCTGTGCCGCATTTGCACCTTCATATCTTGGGTGGTCGCTCACTTCAGTGGCCCCCAGGTTAGAAGATGAGTCCGCATCCTCTAAAACTCGCCTTGTCAGAGGCGCAATCCCTGTGTAAAGTATGGAATCATGAAACGGTTGATTATTGATTTGGAATCTCTCCCGGAAGAAGGTAAAAATTTCTCCGGCAAAATCGATCGCGATCTTTTCGGTATCGACAGCGATGAAGCTAAAGTTGTCGATGATTTGCATTATGACCTTCACGCTCAGCGTTTCGGAAATGAACTTTTCTTACAAGGTAAAATTTCTGCTGCGTTCGAATTCTGTTGTGTCCGGTGCTTGAATCGATTCGTTCAAACTTTGGTAATCGATGATTTTTCAACCTCAATAAGAATTGATGATCAATGGGTTATCGATCCTTCAGATCAATTGAGAGAAGAAATCCTATTGGATTTTCCAGCTTATCCACATTGCGAAGATGCAGATGAACCAAGTACTTGTGTCATACCGAATATGCATTTTGGGGTAGACAAAAGCCCCTCTTCTGGTGTAAACAGTTCTGCCCCGACCGGTGAAAGCGGCGTATGGGACGCCCTAGACGCGCTCGGCGGGATCAGTAAATCCGACAAAAAAGATCAAAAGTCATGGCAGCTCCCAAACGTAGAACCTCCAAAATGAAGCAGAGATCGCGTCTTGCCGCTAAAGCATGGCGTGCTCCTCTTCTTCGTAAGTGCCCAAAGTGCGGTAATAGTGTCCCTGGACATACCGCGTGCCCTGTCTGCAATACTTACACGACTCGTAGCAACAAAGAAATTACCATCAAGGCTGAAGCCTAATTGGTGTTCTTTGATGTTGTCTTTCATTCAGCGGCGGGGCTGGACAAGTCTCGTCACTTGTTTCCGGCCGTTTTGCTTGGCATGACGGCCCGTTTTTTTTAGGCTATACGTACTTACCTTGGAGCAATGAAGATAGCGCTTGATGTGATGGGGGGGGATCGTGCCCCAACCGTCAATATCGAAGGAGCCAGAAAGGCTCTGAATGAATTCCCCGACATAGAGAAAATTTATATGGTTGGTCGGGAAGATGTCGTTCGTCCTGCATGTGACGCTGCCCGCCTAGATTCAACGCGCATCGAAATCGTCAATGCTGATGATGTTGTTGAAATGAATGAATCTGGCTTGATGGCTGTAAGACAAAAGAAAAAATCCTCCATTTCCGTTGCTGTTGACTTAGTGAAGAATGGAGAGGCTGCGGCTATTGTGAGTGCGGGGAATACTGGAGCGGCTGTAGCTGCCTCTACTATTCGCCTACATTTGCTGAAAGGGGTTGAACGGGCTGGAATTGTCTCCCAATTGCCCAACGATTTCGGTGTCTGCAACGTTACTGATACTGGAGCAAACCCTGATGCTAAACCGAGACATTTGGTCGGATATGCTGTGATGGCTAGTGTCCTAGCTAATAAAATTTATAAAAAGCCTCGCCCTAAAGTAGGGGTTATGAGCAATGGGGCTGAAGATGAAAAAGGTAGTGAATTTTCCAAAGCGACCTTTCGGTTGTTGAAGTATATGGAGACTCAGGGTAATTTGCCATTTGAGTTTCTCGGTAATATAGAGGGGCACGACCTCTTTGAACATGAGGTTGATGTCGTGTTAACTGATGGCTTTACGGGTAATGTCCTTTTGAAAAGTTGTGAAGCTACGGCAATTGCCTTTTCGAATTGGTTAAAACGTGAATTAAAAAAGAATCCCATCCGGATAGCGGGGGCTTTGCTGAGTTCTGGCGCATTTCAGGCGATGAAAAATCGTCTGTCTTACGAAGCTGTAGGCGGTAGCCCTTTGCTCGGGGTGAAAGGGGTATCCATTATTGCCCATGGGAGCTCATCAAGCATCGCAATTTCTAACGCACTGCGGGTGGCTCGTGAAATGCTTGCTTGCGGGGTTAACCCTATGATCGAAGAACAAATGGAACAATTGGGAAGAATCCCTGATTTGTCTGAGATCGATATACATTGACTGATCGAGTTAGTTTACTATGGGTAGATAGGCTGTTGCTTGATCGATTAGCTTATTTGTGATCGTTATGTCTGAATCATCTTTCGTTCTATCACCGGAATCATCTACTAAATCTAAGCAGATGCCTGCTGATGACGTTGAACGTATGGACGACAACAGAGCTAAATTACATGCCAAGTTGAAGAAGAAATGGCCTGTATATTGCTTGATGGGTATTGCATTTATCATATTGCAGGTTATCTTGTGGTATGCTTCTGGTGAGACGTTTTGGGATCCTCCGTCGTCTTATTCTATTCTATGGCTTTCGATCCTTAGTATCGCTCTGATGTTTGTCTACCGGATAGCGGCTGCCAAAAGATTCTGGCAACTGAAGTTCTTTGTTGTAACGTGGGGTAGTATTCTTGTTCATATATTTGCGATTGCCTTAGTCCTTTATCTGGGAAAATCTCATGTGATGTGTCCTGATATAGCGGCGATGGCTATACCTTATGTGTTTGCTCCTATGTTGGTTACGGCATTAGTGGGAGCTACCCTGGGTACTTATGTCACCATTGCTGTCTCTATTTTAGGTTGTATCCTCTTAGCTCCTAATTTTGATCAAATTACAGAGCTCGAAATGTTCAAAAAGGCTTTTACGTCCTCGGTTCATTACATTACGATATCGATGTGCGTAGGTATGCTCGTGGTGCATTGTTCGCGAAAAGTCACGGAGCGTAATAAATTGTTGGGGGCTGGCGCTTTGGCGGGATTGGCTGTATTCTTATTGGCTTCAATCTTGACTGCTATCAGATTTAATATTACTTCGGCAGAAATCTCTACCCTCATCTGGGAAATCGTTGCTGCTATTGGCGTAAGTTTCATCTTGTCGGTGATTATCAATGGTATCTTGCCAATGTTGGAAAAGTGGTTTAGTACTCCTATCTCATGGATAGAACTCTCAGATCCCTCCAACAAACTGAGACAAGAGATGAAACAAAAAGCTCCTGGATCGTATCACCACAGCCAAAATGTGGCAACTTTGGCTCAAAATGCTGCTGAGGCTATTGGCGCTGACGCTGGATACTGCCAAGTCGCTTCCTTGTATCACGATATCGGTAAACTAAGTAATCCAGAATACTTTGTGGAAAATCTCACAGAAGGGCAAATCTCTCCACATACTGAATTGACTCCTATCATGAGCGCGAGAGTGATTATCAGACATGTGGAAGATGGTGTCAGACTCGCGGAAGCTAACAAATTAGGCAGAGAGATTATTGATGCCATTCAGCAACACCACGGTGTGGGCGTCCCTGGCTTTTTCTATAAAAAGGCTTTGGAGTATCGTGAAGAAATACTAAAAAAAGTTGCTGAAGGCAAGGCGGAAGCCGACGCTGTTCCAGAGGTGAATGAAAAGGATTTCCATTATCCTGGCCCTCGACCTCAAAATCGTGAAATTGGGATTATTAGTTTGGCTGATATTGTAGAAAGTGCTGTGAGATCCCTTGTTAATCCTACAACTGAGTCAATCAAGAACATGATTAACAGGTTGATCAACGAACGCATTGTTGAGGGGCATCTCGACGAAAGCGGGTTGACTTTGGGTGATATCAAAACAATTCGAGAAGTCTTCTTAAAAACGATTAAAGATATGGGGCATATACGTATTGCTTATGATACGGAACCGCCCAAACCTGTTGCGCTAGAGTCGGCTTCTCACTCAACTGCCTCTTCTGCTCAAGTGGCCTCGATGGCTCTGTCTCAGCCGTCTGCTCTTGTCTCTGATTCTGCTCCGTCTACTTCGCTTGCAACTGCCTCTGAAGGTGGGGAAATAACGACTGAACGACATGCCGAACCCTCGCAGTTCCCTTCATCAAACATTGTAAAACCTCTTACTTTAGAACAAACTGCCGAGGCGATTAATGCTCAATCTCCTGTAGCAGCCGCTCCCCAAATCCTGACGAAGGTAAATCCAACTCAGTCAGCAACGTCTGTACATCCTATTCCTGGCTTGAACCGAAAAACGACTCCTCCTGCTGATCGGTACAAGGAATATGCGGAAAAACATGAGGATGATACGAAAGCTTCCTCCGTGGATAACTCTTAGCCCTTTCTTGCTAGCCATGATGCCCATGATTGAGTTATATTCCCATGTCGACGAAAAACGTATGCCTCAAGCTATGTTAGCTCAGTTGGAGATGGCATTGAATGCTTGTTTGCCTGATATTATGGTTCTTCCTCATGGCCCTGATTATATCCTGGGAGAACTTGAATCAGTCGAAATCTCTATAGTTGACGACCCGACGATTGCTCGTGTACACGCTGACTATTTGAGCGATCCCTCTGTGACAGATGTTATAACTTTCCCCCATGGAGACGGCTTGGGTGAAATCCTGGTTAGTATAGATACAGCTATCCGCCAAGCGGTTGATTTTCAAGAACCTTGGTCTAGGGAATTGTTCCGTTATATGGTTCATGGCCTTCTTCATCTTCAAGGTTATCTCGATGCTGATCCTGCCGATCGTGAACTGATGTTTTCTTATCAAGAACCTCTTGTACTGAGGCATTTCCCAAGCGAGGCCTCGTAAATCTACACCACAATTCGGACGGTGTGCTTCATTATGGCAAAATCTTTCCCGGCCTGTAAATAGCAACAAAACTCTAGACTTTCTCGATGGCTTGGAGAGAGGCTACCCCCCCCCCCCAAGAAGTGCTCGATGACATATGTTGCAGGGTGTAATTGTACCTAGGTCTTAAATTTTCACGAAGATCTTGCGCTTGAACATCCAAGTGAGAATGAGCCATTTGAGGATAAGCACTAATAGGCTGAGTAACAGGAATTGGGCGTTGGGGTATAGGTTGATGATGCCGTTAAATAGACGGTTGCCAATACTATTGAAATCGATGACTGCTTGGGCTACGTAAATAAATAAAGCATTGACGCCAATGATTTGGAAAGGGCGTGCTAATCGACTCCATTTCCTGATGTCGAAGGCGTAATAGGCCAGGGTCAAAAGCAGAAGACTCCAACCAGAAACGATGAGATTGAAACTTGATGTCCAAAGAGATTTGATCGCCGGATAAAATGTCCAGTGCAAGAGGTATCCTAGGGTGAGCAATACGAGGCTGGTTACCAAGAGTACCTTGAGGGCGGCAATGGGGGCGGTTCGGTGTGTGTGCAGATAAAACCCTGTCAAGTAGCCAATGAGTGCTACCGAAATGGCTGAGATGACGCATAGAATGCCTTCCGGATCCATGGTGCCTCCATAAAGAACTCCTGGCAACAACATCCTGTCAATGATGGCGTTAATACTGTGGCTATGATCTAATTCCCCAATGCTCAATTGCAGTCCTCCAATCGTAATCAGGAGAAATACACAACAAAAAACTAGTGAAATAAATTTTTTGAGCCACAATGCTAATAGACCTGCGACGCAACCGGCTGTTCCAATGAGCCCGAGCACAGAGGCAAAACGCCACTCGGAACAGGGCAGGGAAAGCGGTCCATTGACTACAATTCCTAGGACAATAAGAATCAAGGTCCGTTTGAGCAACGATTGGGTAATCTTCCAGCGTGATAATCCTGCCAATAGTTGTTTGTGGAGAGAAAAGAATAGTGAAACTCCCGAAATGAAAAGAAATAAGGGGAAAATGAGGTCGTAGAGGTGGATGCCTTCCCATGCACAGTGCCTGAATTGTTGAGCAACTGCCTGTACCCCACTCCAATCGGGGCAACAGGCCGCCCAAGCTGCCATGATGGCATCCAAACCGATGATACATATCATGTCTGCCCCGCGAAGTGCATCCAGTGAAAGCAATCTGGGAGACTTAACCTCATTTTCTCCGGACATCGTCGTGATCAGGGTAAGGTTCTTTTACGGAAGCGTGATAGAATGTGTTATCCCTTCGGCTTGGGTTTGCTGGTAAATGGTTTGTCCACTGACATTGGTTACCTGAACTTCGATCCCTTGGGGAACCCGTTTCATGGAGATGGAAAAGGTAGAACCGAAGGCTTTAATATTTTTGAGAGAAGTCTTATCCCAATTTTTAGGCATTCGGGGTAACAAAGTGAAACTACGGAATCCCGTCGGGTTAATACCGAAAAGGCCTTCTGTGAAGATTCGACAGTAGAGGCCACTTTCTGCGGAGAGATGGCTTTGGTTGGCTTCTGGCCATGCTTCGATTGCGTAGGGAACGTGTTGTCCCAAAAGGCGCTCCTGTGAGTAATCAATGAGTTTAGGCAAGGCTCGATCCTGTTCTCCGACGAAGAAAATGCCTCGGAAGGCGTAGAGTGCTGAACGATCCCAATAGGTTTTCCCGCCTGAGGCTGTCAACATCCCATTGCCAAACCAAAGTTTAGGCGAGAATAATGCATCGACTGTACCTTTGACTTTTTCTGTAAAACCGGCTGTCAATGGCATGCAAATCCAGCTGCGAAGCACCTTGTTGGTCTCATAATATTTGTAGGTATCGAAGCCTTCAACTGTACCTTCAAAATACTTTCTGATGTCTTGTTTGAGTTGTTCGGCTTCTCGCACATAGGCGGCAATCTGAGGATCCTGAGGGTTGAGCGCCTTTTTTAAGTTGGCTGAGGTTAATAGGGCATCGTAGAATAAAATATTGGTACAAAGGTTAGCTTTGCCACTAGGGAAACGCCCTTCCAGTTCGTCGCGATCAGAGGCAATGACTCCTTCTGGGGTCCTGTGCCGCCGACAATATTCCAAACACCAGTCAATGAGCGGCATCATTTCTTGCCCCCAAGCTGGATTCCCTGAAGCCAAGACAAAGCGAGAGGCGCCATAGGCAATCATGGCCTGATCTCCTCGGTCGCCAGCTCCATTCCAAATCCCTTCGCCTTCCGCAATGATCGATGAAGGAATGGGCTTGTACTCGGGGTTCATGAACTTGGCAAATAAACGGTACGAATTGATAGCGCTCTCATTGCCTAAGGCATTACCTAAAAAGGGGAAAAACGGATTGATGTATTCTGCTTGATCGTTAGCCCAAATTGCTGCTAAGAATTTGTTGTATCCTCCTGGCCCATGCATGAGACCTCCTCGGGTACTGAAAATACTTTCTACAGCTCGTACTTTAGCAAAGGCAAACATGGAGTTGAGTACTGCTTCCGGTGTTTCTAATTGGAGAGAACTGCGTACCGAATCAATAAAGGCGCGGCGTGCTGCAAGTTCCGATTCGGGGTTGTCGCAGTAAGGTGCCTCTTCCTGGAGTCGTGCCGCTCTGATCAATGCGTATGTTTTCACTTCTCCGGGCGCTAAAGTGAAATCACCTGAACCTAACAGACTCTCTTCGATAAGATAACTGCCGCGTGTCCCTGGCTTAGTTTGTTGGGTCTTGCGCCAGGCGGGGATAACTAAGTGAATATTCCGATCGCTGGTGTTACGCAATTCGAGGTGCTCGATGATGGCCGGAGAAGACGATGAAGGACAAAATGTTCGAGTCTGTGAAATACCCCCCGGATGGTCGGATGTCACCGAAAACACTCCATCAATGCGGGTCCGGCGCACCTTGCCGGGTGTAAGTGGCTGCCCGTTGATGAGGGGGCGTGTCTCCGCTGCTTCTTTGAAACGCATATCCAAAGCTGCATGCGTATTGTTGGGTATGGTCCGCAACATGGGCCAGCGAATCCATTGCGTTGCTTCAAAAAAACCTTGGTCGGAAATGCTCCACTCAAGGATGAGATCGACTGCTCGCCCCGACATGGCAAAATGGTCTTTGTGCCCAGACCTAGGCGCTAATGTAATCCCTTCTCCATCCAAACTCCATTTGACGTCTCCCGCTAACAAGGGCGAATTGGCCAGTAAAACTAGGGAACAAAGAAAAACGTTGATATATGATTTAATTTTCATGAAATCTGGGCCGCTTATTTTCCAAGAATACGGCATATCTTGCGATCCCCTTTCACAAAATCCGGTCCTATCAGAATTTTTTATCGCGAAAGGTCTTCTTGATAGTAAACACAGATATTCCTGGCATTAAGAATAGTACGAACGTGGGCGGGATCCTTGACATGAAAAGCTGCAAGAGCAACCCCGTGATAACTGGGAAATAAGGGATAGATAAAATCAACGTTAATTTCTGCCTGAAACAAAATATCGAGACAATCCCCTAAATCTTGCGCCCCACCGCGCATGGCTATTACGAGAATTTCACTGACAATAAAACCAATGCCTCGTTCTAAAAATAAAGTAATAGCAAAATCGGGATCGCTTAAAATGAGCCGGACAACGGTGGCTTCGTAAAAGTCGGCAGTACTACATCCTAAGCATATAATCCCGTGACTGGCTAACAAGGAGAGTAAAGAAGACAAAGCTCCCGTCCTGTTGTCTAAAGTGACAGTAAGTTGTCGAATGGGACTACCGGGTTGTTGGGTGAGGCATCCATTCATGACAATCGAGGACGGGAGGTATGAGTGAGGTATCTCAGGCGTTGAATTGTTTTAAGGTTTTCTTAATGATCGAAAGCGCTTGTTCGATTTCATCGTCCGAAACGTTGAGCGGTGGCAACAAACGAACTGTTTCTGGACCTGCTGGCACAGACAGTAAGCCTTCTTTACGTAGAGCCTCAACAACAATAGAAGCGGGCGTTTTCCCTTCTTCTGTCGGGAGGCATTGAGCATTTAGACCTATGCCAATGAGAAGGCCTAATCCTCGGCATTTTGATATGACAGGAAGCCCCCAAGATTCTATCGTTGCTCGAATCTGTGGCCCAATTTTCTTGGCGCGTTCTGGTAGGTGTTGGGCGACAATTTCGCGGAGCACGGTGAGTGCTACTGTCGAGCAAAATGGGTTCCCTCCAAACGTAGATCCGTGAGAACCGGCATCCATGATTGATGACAACGGTGTCCCTTCGTCATTGATGCTGCGATCGCTTGTCCAAAAGGCACCCATGGGTAAACCTCCTGCAAGCGCCTTGGCCCACGAAATCCCATCTGGGCGCACATCGGGGTTGATTGCCCGCCAGGCCATGAGCTCGCCGCAGCGACCGAATCCACATTGCACTTCGTCAATCAACAAAAGCAAATCGTGCTTCTGGCAGAGTTGGTAAACGCCCATGAGAAAATCAGGATCGCAGACGTTGACCCCTCCTTCCCCCTGGATGGGCTCTAGCATGATTGCCACGGTCTCTTTGCGAATAGCATGGCTGATTGCCTCTAAATTGTTGAATTCTAAGTAACGGAATCCTGGCAACATCGGGTCGAATTCTTTCTGAATTTTGGCCTGGCCAGTGGCTGACATGCTGCCTAGCGTCCTTCCGTGGAAGGATTTTAAGAACGTGAGTACTTCGTATCGTGGAGATCCATCAGCGGCAGGCCGCCTGTGGCCGAATCGACGAGCCATTTTGATCATGCCATCGTTGGCTTCAGCCCCACTGTTGCCGAAAAATACTTTGCCAGGGAGCTGCATGCACTTGTTGACTATAAATTCTGCTAAATCTGCCTGTTGTGGAATCCGATACAGATTAGAACAATGAAGAAGTACTTCAGATTGCTTTCTGATTGCTTCTGTTACAACTGGGTGGCAATGGCCAAGTGCGCACACGGCAATGCCAGCACAGAAATCCAGGTAACATTTGCCCTCGCTATCCCATAAGCGGGAACCTTGCCCTCGTACTATGGAAATGGGAAACCTTCCGTAACTGGGTAATACGTACCGCTTAAACTTTTCTTCAGTATTCATAATAGAAGCACAATGCTGGTTCTTTGGGTGGAATTAGTTTGCACGTTTCAATGCAGCTGTAAATTCAAAATTTTTCAATTGTAAAACGGGTTAAGTCGAGATTGACGGTAGCTGGCTCGCTGATCGCTTGGTCGATGAGGCGAGAGAGCCGACTGTGGTGCTTGAGTTCATTGAGGTAGGCGTCGATCGCTTCCCGTGGCCCCTGCACAAACAGTCGCACTGTCCCATCGGGCTCGTTGCGTACCCAACCGCTAATGGGGAATTGTCGCGCCAACTCGTGGCTTGTGTACCGGAACCCTACTCCTTGCACGACCCCATGGAAAACGATTTCTTCTGCTTCGATATCACTTCCCTGTCCCATAAATATTATTTGGTGGGTGTTGGCAAGACTACGTGAACGACTACTGGTCTGTGGTCTGAAGCTTGACGTTCTGGAAGCACCTCAGTCTTTTCCACGTTGCAGGTGGCTCCCTTTTTATGGTAAAGGCAGATGTAATCGATGAGGTCGCGTGCATTGTTAGCTGGGCAAGTCGGCTGATCCCGACGGTTGAGAATGGTAAAAGATTGTGTTAGTTGATTCCCTGGCGATGATTGGGGCTTGAAGTTGAAGTCGCCAGCTAGGAAAACTGGCTTCTTGCACCGCGAAGCCTCGTCGGCAATAATTTGCAAAGAACTTCGCTGGTCGGCTTCTGTTAAGGATAAATGTGTCGCAAAAAAGAAGAAATCAGGGAATTCGGCCATAAGCAGTACTCGTGCTTCTTCCCGGCCTGGTAACGCTCGGCGTTTAATGTTGATAGGGCGTTGTTTCGAAAGCAATCCAATCCCATATTCTCCTCCTTGGAAGTTGATGGCTTTGGCATAGGTGTAGACCATCCCTGTGGAATTTCCTAATTCCTGGAGTATGTTCCTGCGCCCGCTTCTCTGGGTTCGGTTGTCGAGTTCTTGAATGGCGACGATGTCGGGGGTTGCTCGGCGAATGATATTGCTGATGCGGTTGGTGTTGATGGCGGAGGTATCCATGCCTCGACAATTGCGCACATTGTAAGTCATGAGTTTCAATGCTGTCGCTTGTTCTGTCGCTAGGCCAATAAACGATAACATCCCTGCCAGCAAGATGCAAAAACTGAAAATGCGTTTCATAACACAATGATTCTATAAACTTTTTAACCCTAAATGTCAGTCTTATTTTTGGAAAACCTTCTCTGCTGTTGCCTGTAAGACTGTCGATTGAATCTTACCGGTCCTTAAGACGATTCCCGTCCTGGTTGAACCTCGGAAAACACTGGAACCATAGCTGAAATTCAGGCGGTACCGGCGCCTCAAGATCAATGCGCTTGCCTGTCGTGGGATGGGTAAACGAAAGCCGCCATGCATGTAACATTAGCCGCCCAGGTCGCACTTTTTGTCGCTTGGGATTGGCGTAAATGGGGTCGCCTATCAACGGATGCCCCAGATGGAGCATGTGTACGCGTATCTGGTGCGTGCGGCCTGTGTGTAATGTACAGAGAACGAGTGAAGAATCCGTACCCGAATCGTAGGACAAAACTTCCCAATCTGTGATGGCGGGTTTGCCTGAACCTGGATTGACAACTGCCATTTTGAGCCGATTAACGGGATGCCGCCCAATGTGGGTGAAAATCGTGCCCTGATGTTCTTTGGGACACCCCTGGACGACTGCTAAATAAAGTTTTTGCGTAGATCGCTCGGCAAATTGGCTCGTTAATGACAGATGGGCCTGGTCGTTTTTGGCAACGACGAGGCATCCTGAGGTATCCTTATCAAGGCGGTGGACGATGCCGGGCCGTTCAATACCGCCGATCCCAGAAAGATCGCCACAGTGGTAGAGCAGGGCGTTGACTAATGTCCCGTCGGGATTGCCTGCTGCTGGGTGAACGACTAATCCCGATTCTTTGTTGACAACAATAACGTCTGAATCCTCGTAGAGAATGTCGATCGGAATGTTCTGGGGTTGTGCCTGCGCCGGAGCTGGCTCCGGAATGGAAACTTCAATGGTGTCGCCGCGGTTTACGATGGCTTTGGCTTTGGTCGCTGCTCCATTTAACATAATGTTGCCAGATTTAATCAATGATTGAATCCGCGAACGGGACAACTCAGGAAGACTTGCCGCTAAATATTGATCTAATCGCGTTTTGCCATCGGCATCGTCAGTTGTCAAAATCATAACGATTGGGGATAAGTCGTGTAGCTGCTGGGAGGAACATTAAGATGATTACAGGGTATCCCAAAAATATCGGAAACAAGGGTCCCTAAGGCTCTGATGCCGAATGTTTCGGTTTCATAGTGCCCTCCATAGATGAGATTGATCCCAAGCTCTTGTGCCATAGGGATGGTCCAGTATGAACCTTCCCCGGTGATAAATGTGCAAGCATGTTCTTGGGCGACGGTGCTTAATTCATTGCCGGCCCCACCTGTGCATAAAATGATGGACCCTGGTGCCTCAGAAAGCGGTACCTGCGAGTAAACCTCGGGAACCTTGCCCAACGTAGCTGTTAGATCCTCAATCAGATCCCCCAACGTTCTCTCGTAATTGCCTCGAACTCCCATGGCTTTCCCGCGGACGCGAAGAGCACTGCCGGTAATTTGAATATGGCATGCTTTTGCCATGAGCACGTTGTTGCCAAACAGCGGGTGAATATCTAAAGGCAAGTGCGCTGAATAAATGGCTAAATTATGGTCGAGCGCTAGTTGAATTTTCCGTTTCCAAGCTCCTGTCACTGGCTGTAAACCCTGCCAGAACAAACCATGGTGTACTAATAACAGGTCCACTCCCTTCTCGATGGCTTCCCGAATGACTCGCTCTGAGGCGTCAACTGCTGTGGCTACTCGGGTAATCTCCCCAGAATTCTCAACCTGGAGGCCGTTGAGCGCATGCGGATAATCCTGAACCTCATCCAAACTCAAACGTTCATGAAGAAATTGGGTGATGAGCTCTAATCGTATGGAATGTGTTGGCGAGAGCATGTAGCTTTTATAAAAAATCATCGCTCAAAATCAAGACTACCTCCAGGATAAACTCATTTCTCCCTACTAATTTCCTGTTACAATAGTACTTGGATTTCTGATTGTTGGGCGGCTGTGCTCTGCTGGAAAGAGAATCAAGAGTGGCATCCTCGTAAAATCTTCAGCGTGGATATTGCTCAGTGTCATGCCTGCCTCCCCAAATTACAGGCCGATACTAATGCCTTGTAAAGGCTTATAGCCCGTTGTCCTTTGAAGAAGCATGGACAATGGTTATCAAGACGCAATTGCCGCATTTTAGTCTTGCATGGAGGAACCGGACGAGTAAAATCCCTCCACCATGACCCGCAAAGGTGGTATCAACAAAACACGCAAGGCTGTTGCCAAGCGTTTCAAGGTCACCGGAACGGGCAAGGTTCTGCGCCGTAAACAGGGTAAGCGCCACATTCTGCAAAAGAAGTCCAGCAAGCGGAAACGCTCATTGACTAAAGTTGCTCTTGTGGATGAGACGCAAGTCTGGGCGGTTAAACAGAATATGCCCTTCAATTAAGACCATGGAAACGCTCGCTGCAACCGAGCATACCTCCCGCTGAACGGGGGGCCTTCGTGCAGCCTTCTCTTTAATGTAAAGAGATCTGAACGGACGAGACTGCAAGAAGGTGAGGAAGAACAGTCTGTTCCTATAGAAAGAAATATACTATGCCACGTGCAACAAATGGGCCGGCCTCCCGTAAGCGCCGTAAGCGCATTCTTCAGCGTGCCAAGGGTTTCCGCGGTTTCCGCAGCAAACTCTTCCGCTACGCCAAGGATGCTGTCTATAAAGCATGGCAGTACGAATATCGCGACCGCAAGAGACGGAAAGGTCAGTTCCGCCGTTTGTGGATTGTTCGCATTTCTGCTGCTGTTCGGGAACGCGGTCTTACGTATTCCCGCTTTATGGAAGGGCTTAAAGCCGCCAACATCGATCTAGATCGCAAAGTGCTTGCTGATCTTGCAATCGCTGACTCCGCTGCTTTCGATGCTATCTTTGCTCAGGCAAAGAGCGCTATCGAAGCTAAGGAAGGCGCTAGCCTTCGTGCTTAATTATTGTATTTATTCATCTTACAAAAAGGCATGTCCCGTGCGGGGCATGTCTTTTTTATGTTCCCATACTCACTGGCCCTATGGGGAAATCAAATTTGAGTGAAATAATCTAGATCCTTCGCTCGTACATTAAATAGTATGAAGAGGTTGATCCGTTATTTCGCTAGTGTGCCAGTTATGTCGGTCTTGCTGACGGGGGGATGTCTGTGGGAAAATACTGGCTGGGCAATGCAAGATGTTGCCTCTCAACCTTCTGATAGTATGCCTGGCTTATCGCTCCAGCCTATTGCCTCTGCGCGGACGCCTCAGCAGGATTGGGAAGATGAGTTCGCTTATTTGGAACGTCATATCGAACTCATCGAGAAAGACCATTTTAACCTTGAGCGTCTTAATCGTGAAGCGAAACATGTTTCTTCCGTCTATCAACGAACGGATCAATCGCCGTGCGACATTGTGTTCCGTAATACGTGCGCTTTGGCAAATTATTTGCTCAAAACTCAACCCGAAGATCAAGAAATTCAACTGTTAAAATCTCGTCTAGATGGATGGGCTAAACAATACCGTGATTCTCCCCCTCAGAATCGCACCGAAAATTGGGAGCACTTTCAAAAGCTTTGCTCGATCCGACGTTCGCTTTCTTTCAGTAACAAATTGTTGAAAGATTTAGATGAAATTGTATTTCTAACCCGTTACTGCCAACGACAGGGACAGGGAGAAATTCACATTGTCGATCAATATTTCGGATTCAATGCTAAGCCTGGTGGATCGCTTATGGTTCTGCGAAATCCATTTTCGGAAAAACCCATGGCTCAGCCGTTGATGTTAGATACTCCTGTTGCCAATGGCAGGCAAAAGGGCAAGCCTTTAACCAACGGCTCTTTCTTGTCTCTTGAATTGAATTACGATGCGGACGCCTTGTATTTTGCATGGACGCAGGCGGTCCATACTCCGGTGTCGGAGAAAAATGACTGGTCCCATAATTTTGGAACTTATGAGGAATTGGAGCGTCGTATCCGTACGGCTCCTCCTGGGCAATATGATCATTATTTTTGGGCTCCGGATCGCGTTTATCACATTTATCGCTATGATTTGAAAAACGGTCTGTTGACTCAGTTGACGGATGGGCATGTGAATACGATTGATCCTTGTGAATTGCCCAATGGCCGTATCGTTTACATTTCCGATGAGCAGGGGGCTAATCAACGTTGCGGTGCTCGCTGGATTGGCGCTGGTGTGTTGCATTCGATGAATCCGGATGGCTCATCCTCAATTCCTCTGAGTTTCCATGAAACGAATGAATGGCAACCTAGTGTGACAAACGATGGCATGATTGTCTATTCGCGGTGGGATTATGTCGATCGAGATGACGATGGCGCACACCATATGTGGACGTGTTATCCGGACGGGCGAGATCCTAGAGCCCCCCATGGCAATTATCCTGTGAAACGTGAGATTCGCCCCTGGGCCGAATTGTCTTTTCGTGCTATCCCTAACAGCAATAAATTCATCGCTGTTGCCGTACCTCACCACGGTATTGCTTATGGCTCGTTGATTTTGGTGGACCCTAGCGTTCCAGACGATGGGGCTATGTCTCAAGTCAAACGTCTCACGCCAGAGGTCCAGTTCCCTGAAGCTGAAGAAAAACCTGGGTATCCTTACAAATGGGGTAAAGGTGATAAAAATGCGCTTGGCGAGCGGTTTGGCACCCCCTGGCCATTGAGTGAAGATTTTTATCTCTGCGTGTACGATCGAGATGGGCATGATTACGGATTGTACTTGGTCGATAGTTTTGGGAATCGAGAACTCCTCTGGCAGGATGAAAAGGTCCCATGTCTCGACCCTATCCCGTTGCGCCCAAGACCGCGTCCACGTATTATCCCGGATATGACACAACCTCAGTTGGTCAAGGATTCGTCAAAACCGCAAATGGCCGAAGTTTTTGTGTCGAATGTCTACGAAACAGAACGCCCTCTGCCGCCTAATACAAAGATCAAGTGGCTCCGTGTGGTTAATATTTTCCCTAAGTCGAATGTACACCAGAATGAACCTAATATTGGCATTGGTAATCAGAGCCTAACTCGAGGTAGTTTGGGCCTTGTTCCGGTGGAAGAGGACGGAAGCGTGTGGTTCTCTATGCCTGCTAATACGAACGTTTATTTCCAATTGTTGGACGAAAATAAACAGGCTGTGCATTCGATGCGTTCGTCGACTTACGCTCATGTGGGTGAACGCTTGTCGTGTATGGGGTGCCATGAAGATCGTTTCCGTGCACCACGCCAATATAATTTGTCCCCGTCACCCATGGCTCTTTCTCGGGCTCCTTCCCAACTGCAGCCTGAACCCTCTGGCTCATATCCTCTCACCTTCCCTCGATTGGTCCAACCTGTACTCGACAAAAACTGTGTCCAATGCCATGTGCAGAATGCCCCAAAAGCCCCTTTGCTTGATGGACGAACTTTCCAAATGGTCGATAAAAATAAAGATGGTCAAAAGGATAAACATCCCAACCGATATGGATGGAGCAATGGGTTCCGCACCTTGTCGAAGATGGCCTGGACTCGACATGGCGGAAATGGTATTTACTGGGATGCCAATAAGACGAGTTATTCTGTACCGGGTGACGTGGGGGCACGAGCTTCTCGCTTGCTCCCGTTCCTCCGTAAGGGCCACCATGGCGTGCAGTTGACCAATGAAGAATGGCAGAGATTGACGCTGTGGATCGATCTGAACTCCAATTTTTACGGAGACTACCAAAATGCTCCCGACCAGGCCGTTGGCAAACTTGTTAAACCTAAGTTTGGTCTCCCCTCCTTTGCCGAGCGTTATCTCCGTTGAGGCTTTTTAGAAAATATGAGGATTGAAATGGTGCCAGAAATGGGGCGATCCCCCCTTTTCTGGCTCTCTATTGCCGGACTCCTTTCATATTGCCGAGAAAATAATTTCATATCATTAGCGTCCGGTAAAACCGAATAAGGCAAGATTGAGGCGTCCGCAATGCCCATCAAACGGACCTTACGGATAACCTTGTGAAAAAGTAAGCCCCCCTATCAAAAAAGCGTTAATTCTGGTGGGCCTTCCTCGATTTCTTTGAGTGTTTTAACCAGTCCTTTTCCGGCTCTTCAAAGAAGGTGTAGCAGTTTACGTAGTACATCAGCATGAGGCGTACCATCGTAGCCAGTCCCGAGAAACTCCACGAACGTTTGAGGCGTTCATTGGCATGGATGTTCATGTGAACCTTGAATCCTCCTTTCTTCTTTCCCGATTTAGGGTATCGTCCCACACCCTTAAAGATGAGGTTTGAGAAGAGGGAGATTGTGGTGGAATCGATGATTTGGAGTTGTTTGATCCATGCCGCGACCTTACGGCCTCGGCTGTCCGAGGAAAGAACCTCCTTGTATTGGTCGTACAAA